>CAYSZB010000033.1:0-24296 GCA_964435475.1 uncultured Anaerolineaceae bacterium
GAGCGGTGGATAGTATACCATAAAAAAATGGCCAGGAGTCAAGCGGATTGGCTTTGATCTTGACGAATTTCAGACCAGATTCCCCGAATCACTTGACAAATTCCCTTCCCTGAATAGAATCTTCCTGTTATAATCATTTTTCGCGCGCTGTGAGAGCGTGTGGAACACATTTTAAGGATATTTACGATGAATGAAATTGAAATAGTCAAATCTTTACAGCCAGAAAAAAACGAAGCCATTCCGCCAATTTTCCCTGGCGATGCTGTCAGTGTGCACCTGAAAATTAAAGAAGGTGATCGCGAACGTATCCAGGAATTCAAAGGGACGGTCATGTATGTCCGCGGTAGCGGTAATGATGCCTCCTTCACTGTGCGCCGTGTGGCGACCGGTGGTGTTGGCGTTGAACGCACCTTCCTGACCAATTCACCGCGTTTGGCGAAGATCGTTGTGGATCGCCATAACAAGGTCCGCCGCGCCCGCCTGTTCTTCCTGCGCGAACGCACCGGCAAGAGCGCCCGCCTCAAGCAGCGTTTCTAAAACTTTTGTGATGGCTTGCATCTCCATGCACTCCATCCATCTGAGCAATCGCAGAGCCTTTTCTGCCGCCCTCCCTTCAACAAGGTGTGGGTTCGCAGACAGGGCTTTTTCTTGTTAAACACCCGTTGAAAGAGATCCACAGCATGTCTCCATCCAGATCACCCATCATTGCCCTGACCGCCAACCATTCGACCAATGCCAGCGGATCCTCTGCCTACGAGGTAAAAGAGGCTTATATCCGCTCGGTCATCGGCGCTGGCGGGCTGCCTGTGCTCCTGCCGACCTGCCGGGACCTGGCAGGGCAGGCGGACCTGCTGGCGCGCGTGGATGGCGTTGTGCTCACTGGCGGTGGCGATGTGGACCCACAGCTTTTCAATGGCGGGCAACACGGACGTGTCTCCGGGGTGGATCGTGGCAGGGATCTGTTTGAGATGGCCCTGATCAGGCACCTGGTGCAGAGCGGAATGCCTTTTTTGGGCATCTGCCGCGGAATCCAGGTGGTCAATGTTGCGCTGGGCGGTGACCTTGTTTTGGACATTGCCGATGAGCTGCCCTCTGCCCACAAGCATGACTACTTCACCCCCAAATATGCCGCGGATCGCCTCTCCCACTCCGTCATGGTTGAAAAAGGAAGCAGCCTTGCGAAGATCAGCGGTTTTGGAAGGCTGGAGGTCAACAGCCGGCATCACCAAGCGATCAAGCAGCTTGCGCCCGGGTTGAAGGTCAGCGCCCTTTCAGACGACGGCATCATTGAAGCAGTCGAGCTGCCCACCCACCCCTTTGGCATCGCCGTGCAATGGCACCCGGAGAACCTGCAAGCCGATCCACGCATGAAAGCACTGTTTGCAGCGCTGGTCATTGCTTCTGAAGCATCGTGACCCAGCTCCCATGATAGAATTAACCCCGATGGCACAGGAAAAACGACCTTCTGACCCCATCGGGGTTTTTGATTCAGGCGTGGGCGGGCTTTCGGTCTTGCGCGAGATCCGGCGCGAACTGCCCCACGAACACATCATCTATTTCGGCGACCAGGCAAACGTGCCGTATGGCTCAAAGTCCCTGCTCGAGGTGCGCCAGCTTTCCGAAAATGTCACCCGTCACCTGCTGGAGAGGGGTGCCAAACTGATCGTGGTGGCATGCAACACCGCCTCGGCGGCAGCGCTGCATTATTTGCGCGAGACCTTCCCGGGCACACCATTCGTGGGCATGGAACCCGCCGTCAAACCAGCCGCCGAACACACCCGCACCGGCAAAGTCGGCGTTCTGGCGACACCCGCAACCTTCCAGGGCGAACTGTATGCCTCGGTGGTGGAACGCTTTGCCCAGGGCGTGACCCTCTACCAGGATGCGCTGCCCGGGTTGGTGGCGGAGGTTGAGGCTGGTCGCCTGAAAGGCAAGAAGACCCGCCGGATCCTGGAAAATGCACTCAAACCCATGCTGGCGGAAGGCATTGATACCGTGGTATTGGGCTGCACGCACTACCCCTTTGTCATCCCGTTGATCCAGCAGATCGTGGGTCCGGACGTGCAGGTGATCGACCCGGCGCCAGCCATCGCCAGGCAGGTAAGGCGGGTGTTGGAACGCGAAGGCATGCTGCAGTCGGGGGACGCAGCAGGGCGGGTGGAATTTGAGACCAGCGGCGACCCGGTTAAGTTTATGAAGATGGTTAGAAGGTTGGGGAGAGAAAGTTATGCTTAACGGGGAAACCCTAAATTTAAGTTGTGCGATCCAGTATATTGATAAGACAACAAAGTGAATAATGCCTTTTTTTGTAGATATTAACTAATTTGTTATATACATACTTATAATATTGGAAAATTATTAGCCTTAACTACGTCATCATAACAGGAGGTTTCTATGGAACTGGGCTCGTCGATTTTTGTTATGGCAATTGGTATTGGCATCATGGTCCTCGCTCATGTATTGAACAAATCATCTGAAGAAGCACACAAGAAACGTTTCACCGCGAAAGAGTCTTTTGATAAGCAGTCAAAATCCTGGAACACCCATTTTGAAAATTTCTTAATTGAAAAATTTACAGAACCCTGCCCGGCATGCCACAAGAAAACCTGCCTGGCAGAATATGAAGAGATTAATGTCAGTATCGAAGATGAAGATAGTGAGGGTCGCAAAACTGACGAATATTACATCGATACAGACAAGAAAAGCACCTATTTTCGTTACTGCATGGATTGCAAGCAGGTTTATACAACCCCCAAGCCGTTAATCGAAAAAACACGTCATAGTTTCAAAGATAGTAAAATTGTGCACTTTTCTGACCGGCCCAGTACTGCGAGTGTGCCAAATCATTTTTCAGGTACCCATAGCGTCCAATACACAGTTCACAAACTTGCTGAAGAGAACTTTTACCAGCATGGTGGATATGAACGTTGGGGCTACCAGCCTCTGAATGATCACCGGGCATATTTACGTTCATCTGATAATACTTCTAAAGTTGAAGGTTTCTCTACGGGTCTCGGGTGCCTTGGTGCATTTGTTCTGGCTGTTGGGGTCTTATTATTGTTTTTGATCCTCACAGGCTTGATTGGCTTCCTTTAAAAGCCAACCTTGTTGCGTTGATAGCAGAAGAGTCTTACTTAATTTCACCTGACATTGATGAACACTGCAGTAATGACAATAGAGAACTGACCTAACAGTTATAGATAGGCAGTAGTCGCAAAGCCTAGAGCAAATTTTTGCACTTATTCTCATCCTCTGCTGATTCCAGTTATAATTTGACAACATTAATCAAAATAGACCAAAGCGGTTATTTTCCTGCTGCAAACTGCCAGGAAAAGTGTCATTAACAACACAACTTGAGCAGACCTGGACCCTGAAAGGAACCGTTGTATGAAGAAGATCGCTGTCCTGCAAATAGATTCAGCCCTGGGGGATACACAATCCAATTTGAACAAGATCGACCGCATGCTCGGTGAGATCAAAGACCCCGAGATACGCATGGCGGTATTCTGTGAATATGGCACCTCAGGCTACTGCACAGACCAGTTGCTTGTTGCCCGCCCCATTCCCGGCGAGACGGTTACCGCCCTGGAAAGGATCTCCCGGGACCATAATATCTGGCTTTCGGGCGGCACCAGCGAAATGGTCGGTGATCGCATCGCCAACACCTCGGTGATGATCTCCCCGCTCAAGGGCATGGTCGCCAAATACCGCAAAATGCACCCCTTTGGCGATGAACGTGACCGGCTGGCAATGGGAGACGAACCGGTGGTGGTCGACACCGAGCTGGGACGCGTCGGCTTGACGATCTGTTTTGACTTCATCTTTCCCGAACTATCGCGCATCCTTGCCCTGCAAGGCGCCCAGATCATTCTTAACTCGACCTTCTGGTTTGCTGACAGCTTCTCTGAGAAAATGGGCTTTGAACCCGCCACCATCCTGGCGCTGGCACGCACGCGTGCCCTTGAAAACAGTGTTTACTGCGTGATGGCCTGCCGCACCGGTGAAGAAGACGCTCCCTGGGGCGGTAAGGTGCGCGGGATGGGACATTCCTCGATCGTTTCACCCTCAGGCAAGACCCTGGCACAAGCCGGCATTGGCGAGATGATCATCAGCGCTGAACTGGACATGGATTTTCGTGACCAGTGGATCAAAGCTGTCAACTACCTGGGCTGCCGCCGAACTGATGTCTATGGAAAATACCTTTAAACAAAGCCTGGGCAGGCGTTTCAAACTGACACAATACAACAGTGTCTACCTGGTACTGGTCGTACTGGTGATCAGTGCGCTGATCTACCGCCCATCCTTTTTCCGGTTGGACAATGTCAACATGATCCTGCGCCAGGCATCCGCCCTGGGCATTTTAACCATGGGGCACCTGTTCGTGATCTCTGCCGGGTGTGTGGACCTGTCGGTTGCTGCCATCATGCAGATGTCGATCGCCATCTTTATGGTCTCGGTGCGCGGGATGGGTGATGAATGGCTGCTGGTCGGCATCCTCATCAGCCTGGCGGTTGCCTTGAGCATTGGCTTCATCAATGGCTTGATCGTGGCAAACTGGAATGTGCAGCCCTTCCTGGCGACGCTCTTCATGGGCGCGATCCTTGTCGGGATCAGGAATTTGGCCTTTGGCACCACCCCGCTGGGGGTGCCGCCCGCACCGCTGGTAGCTGCTGTTAAGGGCAATGCCGAGACGGTCATCTCCAACTGCATTTTCATGTTCCTGTTGGTGTCCGTCATTGCCTATATCGTCATTAACCATACCGTTTTCGGGCGCAGGGTCATGATGGTGGGAACCAACAAATTTGCCGCCACTTTCAGCGGCATCCGCGTCAACCGCACGATCATCACCGCCTACTGCATCTCAGCCATCAGCGCGGTCTTCGCGGGCATCGTTGCCACCGGTTACCTGGGTTTTGCCGACCAGACCACCGTCGGCAGCGGCATGGAAATGGACTCGATGGTGGCAGCCGTTCTGGGCGGCAACTACCTGAGCGGCGGCCGGGCATCGGTCAGTGGAGCGATCGGCGGCGTGTTGGCCATGTCACTCATTTTGAACATCGTCGTCCTTTTTGGACTGGATATCCGCTTTCAATATGTGCTGAAAGGCTTGATCTTGATCGCGGTAGTGTACGTCTCAGCCAGGACCAGGAAGGGTTAACATGACAATCGAAAGAAACACACCAGAAGGAGGCTTTATGGAGTAGAACAGAAGAAGAATCAAATCATATTTACCCAGGGGTTTGGACGTTGATCCTTGATCACAAGGCCAGCAAACCCAAAAACAGAAAGAATAAAAATAAGTTTTGGAGGAAGAAATGAAGCAATATAAAAAATCAATTTTGATCGTCGCATTGGTCATGGTTGCCGTTTTGGTACTTGGAGCCTGTGCACCCAAGGTAGAGCCGACTGCAGTGGTAGAACCTGAGAAGACTGAAGAAGTTAAACCGGTTGAGACCCAGGAAAAGTACACCATCGGTGTCAGCCTGCAAGGTGCAAACAACAGTTGGGCTTCTGCAAGCTATGCCCACTTCAAGTATGGTTTCGAAGAATACCAGGACAAGATCGAAAATATCTATTTTGTAGAATGTGGCTATGACCCCCAGAAACAGATTTCAGATATCGAAGACTTGCTGACCAAGAATGTTGATGTTCTGCTGATCCAGAGCACCAGCGAAACCGCCCTTGTTGGTGTAATTGAAAAAGCCAAGGACCAGGGTGTGAAAGTCGTTGTTTATGGCGGTTCCGTCGGAACTGATGTCTATGATGCCTATATCGACCGCGATCACCAGATCACCGGCGCTACCTATGCGCAGTACGTTGTCGACCGCATCGGCGGCAAGGGTAATGTCATCGTGGTCATGGGCTATCCCGGATCCGGCTACTCAAACGCCGTCCTGGCTGGTGTGGACAGTGTCCTGGCCAAGTACCCGGACGTCAAAGTGCTGGGTTATGAATATGCTGAATATACCCCCGCCCTGTCAAAACAGATCATCGAGGCCTACTTCGCCAAGGGCGAGCAGATCGATGGCGTCATCATTGATGGTGGCCTGATGGGCTTTGGTGTGCTTGAGGCCTTTACCGATGCCGGCAAGACCATCCCCCCAACAACCTGTGACGACACTTTCCTCTACCTGAAGAAAGCCGTTGCCCTGGGTTTCACCGACTACCTGTGCCTTTCATCCGCCCAGGAACTGTCTTATGATGCTGTCAAACTGGTCTTTGATGTTGTGGAAGGCAAAACTTTCACCAAAACCAACATGGTTCCACCACAATCCATCACTGGTGAAGACGTCCTGACGACCATCGACACCAACCTGCCAGATTCCTACTGGCTGTTCTCACAGATCCCAGCCGAGCGGATCCCTGAGTTCTTCAAGTAACATTTTTTGCATAAAAGGGGTCTTGATCGCCAGAACGGTCAAGACCCCGACTCTTCCCGAATCGGATGGGTGAAAATTGACAGACAGCATTCTTTCTATAAGAAATATCAGGAAAAACTTCAGCAATATCAAGGCGTTGGACGACGTCAGTTTTGACGTGCAAAGGGGGGAGATTTTGGGTTTGCTGGGCGCCAATGGCGCCGGCAAAAGCACTTTATTAAAGATCCTGGGCGGCATCCAGCCAGCCGATAACGGCGAGATCCTGATCAACGATCAGCCATACACGCCAAAGAACCCTTACGAGGCAGCACACAGCGGAATCGCCAGTGTGTACCAGGAACTGAACCTGTTCTCGAACATGATAGTGGCCGAGAACCTGTTTATTGGAAACGAAAATATCCGGGCAGGATTAATTGACTGGAAAACGACCTACGAAAAGGCGGATGAACTGCTTTCATCCATGGGATTGAAAGATATCAACCCGCGCAGCCTGGTGGCATCCGTCAGTATTGCCAACCAGCAATTGATCGAGATTGCCCGTGCCATAAGCCAGAAACCGGAGGTTCTCCTGTTGGATGAACCGACCGCCTCCCTCTCGGAGGATGAGATTGCCTGGTTGTTCTCAAAGATCCGTGAATTGACCAAAAATGGAACCACGGTCATCTACGTATCGCACCGCCTGGACGAAGTGGTTGACCTGTGCGACCGCTGTGTCGTGCTGCGCGATGGCAAACTGGCTGCCACCCTGGAAGGCGATGAGATCAACCGCGACGAGATCGTCCTGCACATGGTTGGCAAGCAGATCACAGTCAACCGCAAGCTCGTGCTGAGTTGCGACCGTGAAATTGCCTTTTCCTGCAAGAATCTGACCCTGCAGGATGTTTATAAAGACATAACCTTTAATGTGAAATGCGGCGAGATCGTCGGCATTGCCGGATTGATGGGCGCCGGTCGGACGGAATTGCTTAACTCCATTTTTGGGGTCCACCCGCCAGACTCGGGAACGATCGAGATCAATGAACAGCCGGTCAGGATCCGGGATACCAAGGATGCAATCGAAAATGGCATCGCCCTGGTCAGCGAGGACCGCAAGGTTGAAGGGCTCTTCCTGCCGGAAAGCGCCCAGGTGAACCTGGCAGGCATGACCCTCGACAAGCGGCAGCGATTTGGCTTTATCAAGAAGCGCAAGGAAAGCCAGGAGACGAAAAAGATCGGCAAGTCGGTGATGTTCGACCTCAACCGCATCAATTCACCAGTCAGGCTGTTGAGCGGTGGCAACCAGCAGAAAGTGGTCATCGGCAAGACCCTTCTGACCGATTCAAAGGTCATCCTGCTGGATGAACCGACACGGGGCGTGGATGTCGGCGCCCGAAACGAGATCTACTCGATCATCCAGGAATCAGCCAATGCTGGCAAAGCCATCATCCTGGTCTCCTCCGATTGGGAGGAACTGGTTACCTTTTCTGACCGTATCCTGGTCATGTCACAGGGTGAGATTGTCAGGGAGTTGATGGATGAAGAAGTCAACGAGGAAATGATCCTGCAGCTGTGCACGATCTTTAAAGCCCGCGAGAAGAAGAAAAAGGAAGAGAAAAAGCCAATTGCCAGGCTGCTTGAACGGGTCAACAGCAACCCGAACACCTGGGTGTTGGGATTGTTGCTGGTCGCCATGTTCATTGTGGGTTCGATCGTGACACCCTTCTTTTTGAACAAGGCGAATTTAAATAACATCGTCTGGCAAACGACAGCCCTCTTTTTGTTGACCATCGGCCAGTTGATCGTGATCATCACCGGTGGGATAGACCTCTCGCTCAGTGCAACGATGACCGTGGCCTGTGTCATTGGCATCAAGCTGATGCTGCTCTTCCCGGACAAGATCTACCTGGGAGTGCTTGCCCTGATCGCTGTCGGGCTGGTTGTGGGGCTGATCAACGGCCTGGTGGTGGTGTTTGGCAAGATCGATGCTTTCGTCGCCACACTGGGTGTGCAGATCATTTTAATGGGGGTCGCCCTGATCGTCACCCCGAAACCCCTCTCGCCGGCACCACAGGTACTGCGTTTTATTGCCAACAAGATGTTCCTGGGGCTGCCGATCGTGCTTTATATTGGCGTGGCATTATTCTTCTTTTTCTTATTGTTTTTCAAGAATGCCCGCCTGGGCAGGTACCTGTTCGCAGTGGGTGACAGCTACAACGGGGCAATCTGGTCCGGTTTGAAAGCCAAAAAGGTGAAATTCCTGGCGTACATGATGGCATCCATGATGGCGGTGGTGGCTGGTTTTTACATGCTCGGGCGTAACGGCGCGGCTGAACCCATCGTGGATTCGAACCTGGCCTTGAACTCAATCGCTTACAGCCTGATCGGCGGCGGCATCCTGGCTGGCGGCAAAGGCAGCCTTTTTGGCTCCGTGCTGGCAGCTTTCGTGATTTCAATTATGTTAAATATTCTCAACCACCTCGGGTTGAATGCCTTCTGGCAGTCCATCATCCGCGGGGTGGTCATCATGATCATCCTTGTGATCTATGAATCACGCATCAAACACAAGCAGGACCAAAACTAATTTACTGGAGGAAAAAATGTTTGAACTATCCATACCCAAAACAGCATTGGTGATCGTCGACATGCAGAACGACTTCGTTCGGGAAGGTGCGCCCATGAAGGTTGATGATGCAAAGGCAACCATCGAACCCACCCAACGGTTGATCGAGTTTGCACGCAAGAACCACATGCCGGTCATCTTTACCAAGTTCCTGATCGGTCCCCGCAAGACATTCCTGTGGGGCTGGAGCTCACAGGCAGAAGAGTTTCAGAATTGCCTGCGCAATCATGAAAGATACTACCCGGACATTGACAGGAAGGAACAATGCTCCGATGTCATCGACGAGTTGAAACCCATCCTGCCGGAAGACTACATCATCGAGAAATACGGTTATTCAGCGTTCCACAACACCAACCTGGTCGATGTGCTGATCAGCGAAGGGCGCGACACGATCATTGTCACCGGCACGGTGACCCAGATCTGCGTGGGCGACACGGTGCACGACGCATTCCACAATGCGATCCTGAGTGTGGTTGCCAGTGATTGTGTTTCAAGTTTTTCTGAGTTGCAGCAGAAGGCTTCGCTGGAGAATTTTGCCAGGAAATATGGCGTGGTCATGACCTCGGATGAGATCATGAGCAAATTTAAGTAATTCCTTGCATGGCTGGTTCAGTTCGTTGACCATTGATATAAGAAAACCTTGATGGTTATCGGAAAGCCTGGTGATTTTGCCAGGCTTTTTGTTTACGCCTTCAACCCAAATTGCATTTTCGCAAGCAGGGAACATGCGAAGCGATAGCCCGAGCGAAAACTTCAAAACAGGGGTACATGTGCAGCGATGCCTTGAGCGCCTTCCAGGCGCTTCGGGGTACACCGACTTCATGAGAAGCCGGTGACGTGCGATCTTTCGGTTAAGTAGATGCTGTTTTGGATATCAAGTCTATGTAATTGAATAGCATGGCATAATTTGGGTCAAACTATCTCAACAATTGCTTCAGAAATGACAGGGCTATTCCTTAATAATTTTCCATGATGGGGGGTTTTGAGCAAAAAACGGGTAAGATTAAGGCGTTATGGAAGAAACACAGCCCTCCTCGCAGAGCGCCCCACCACCCAGGCCAAAGCACAGGTCTTATGTCAACCCGTCGCGCACCTTTGCCGCACTGCAATTCCCCAATTACCGTTTGTGGTTCATCGGGCAGCTCTCATCCCTGGTGGGCACCTGGATGCAATCGACCGCGCAGGGCTACCTGGTCTATGAGTTAACCCAATCGCCGGCGTTTTTGGGCTACGTAGGGCTGGCATCAGGGCTGCCCACATGGTTGTTTACCCTGTTTGGTGGTGTGCTTTCAGATCGCGTCAGCCGGCGCAAGGTTCTGATCATGACCCAGGGTTTTGCCATGCTGCTGGCGTTCATCCTGGCGGCACTGGTCTTCACCAAAACTGTGCAGCCCTGGCACATCATCGTTTTGGCGTTCCTTTTGGGTGTAGCCAATGCCTTCGAAGCCCCTGCGCGCCAGTCTTTCGTGGTGGAAATGGTCGATCGCGAATTCATGGGCAACGCCATTGCCCTCAACGCTGCCATGTTCAACCTGGCCATGGCGGTCGGCCCGGCATTCGCCGGCATCATGTATGCCTCGCTAGGCCCGGCCTGGTGCTTTACCATCAACGGTATCTCTTTCATTTTTGTGATCATTGCCCTGGCAATGATGAAGATCAAACCGCTCCAGGCTGTCTCCCGGGCAAAAAACCCCCTGCTGGAGCTCAAGGAAGGCTTCAGTTACGTGTTACGTACCAGGACGGTCATGCTGCTGATCGCCCTGATGGGTGTGGTCAGTTTTTTTGGCCTCTCCTTCATCACTTTGATCCCTGCCTGGGCAGTGGAGGTCTTGAATGGTAACGCCACCATCAACGGATTGCTGCAATCGTCGCGCGGTATCGGTGCACTGATCGCTGCTTTGATCGTTGCCTCGCTGGGCACAACCGCCAAACGCGGCAAACTGCTGACCATCGGTTCGATAGCCTTCCCCATTGCACTGATCATTTTTTCTTCCATCCGCAACATTCCGCTTTCGCTGATCACGCTGCTATTCGTTGGCTGGGCATTCATGACCACCGCCAACCTGGCGAACGCCCTGGTGCAGTCTACCGTGCCGGATGCGCTGCGTGGACGGGTGATGGGTATTTATTCGTTCATTTTTCTTGGCATGTACCCCCTGGGGTCCGGTTTGGCGGGGCAGGTTGCTGAACGCTTCAGCACACCTGCCGCTGTGTTGGTTAGTGCCTCGGTCACCCTGGTGGTTGCGCTGGGCGTGGCATTGTTTGCGCCGTCCGTGCGGCGCATGCGCTAGCAAGCAGGTGGGTTGGGGGAGTAGTGGATGCTTTACAAAGCTAAATATTTGGCATATACTCGTATTAATATTGTTTCACATTTCTCTTTAATAAAATTTATGGTCGACAATTATTTGTTCCTATCATGCCATCTTTAACCTGGTAAATCTGTCTTTTTCACAGAAAGGATCATCCATGAACAAGCGGACCATCTCCTCACTGATCAAGTGTTTTGTTTTGCTCATCCTGTTATTGCCCACCTGGCTGGCATGGGATGTCAGCCCTGCACAGGCCGATTATATACTGGTCACCACGCCTTTCGATCCTGCACCAGATGGGTGCACTGTAAGTCATTGCTCCTTGCGCGAGGCGATCATCCTGGCCAACGAAACCCCAACTACTTTGGACCAGATCTACCTTCCAACCAACACCTACCATATCGAAAGGTCAGGTAATGACGACACTTCAGTGCTGGGGGATTTTGATATCAAATCACCCATCGAAATTTATGGCATTGAAGATACGCCATCCAGTGTGGTGCGGATCGAAGGAAATCAATTGGACCGGGTTTTCGAAGTGACAGGCAGCAACGGGGATCTCTGGCTCGAGCGGGTCACTATCACCGAGGGAAACCAACCACTCTACAATGGCGGAGGGGTTGCCTGCTACCATGCCACTTTAACCCTGGAAGATGTTGTCATTGTTTTGAATAGCTCACCTACGCATTACGGGGGAGGACTGGCTTCTGATCACTGCACAGTAGAGATAAGTAATACGAACATCACCAATAATACAGCATCGGATGGGGGTGGTATTTTTGCTAACGAGAGCACACAGAGCTTGATCAACAGCATCGTCTACTATAACCATGCATCGATAGTTGGTGGTGGCATCTATTCTTCCAATTCTGACATTGCCTTCTATGCAGTTACGCTTGGAGACAATGATGCAGGGACACGGGGGGGAGGAGTGTTTCAAATTGGTACAACCTCATCTTTATTCATCGATCACAGTTTAGTCTCAGAAAACCATGCCAAAGCTGAAGATGGCGGGGGACTACAGATCTCTGAAGGCACAAATCTCACTATTGTTAACAGCACCATCTCTGCAAATGTTGCTGATACATTTGGCGGTGGCATTTCCACATCCATCCCGACCACGATCAACCACAGCACAATTGTTAATAACCACGCTGACATGAATGCAAATAATGACGGGTATGGAGGAGGTGTTCTTGCCTATATCGGATCTGGAGTGACGATCAGCAATACGATCCTCGCAAATAACACCGACCACTCTGCTTTTCATTATAATGATTGTGCCGAGTATGTAGGTGTTGATGTGATCTCGAATGGGTACAACCTGGTGGAATCGGTCGGGAATTGCACATTTAACTCTACCGGTGATAAAAAAGGCCTGGACCCGATACTCGGACCATTACAGAACAATGGTGGTTGGACGAATACGCATGCCCTGTTGATCGGCAGCCCGGCGATCGATGCAGGTGACCCATCCGTGACCCGGATTCTTTACCCCAATTCAGATCAGCGCGGGCCAGCCAGGTACGCACGGGTGGTCAACGGGCGAGTCGATATCGGTGCCTTTGAAGCCTGGCTGGTAACCTTCCTCCCGGTGGTCTTTAGGTAAACCGCAGCCTTACCTAAAATAAACCGCCTTTCCATTCGGAAGGGCGGTTCGATTTTCTAGCGGTTGCCGACAAAGGACCTTGGACGGCGGGGGGGATTACTGCCTTCGGAACGCTGCCCGGGGGTTCTTTTAAGGTTCACCTGCCCGGCGGGGTTGTGCCTGATGGTGGTCATGAAGTTGACCTCGAAGCCTTCGAGCTTGCGCCGTTCCAGGGTTTGCCCCATCAGGCGTTCGATCGTCCTGACCATTTCCAGGTCATCTTCAGTGACGAAGGTGATCGCCATTCCCAGGCGTTCCATGCGACCGGTGCGCCCTGTGCGGTGGGTGTAAGCTTCGGCGGTATCCGGGATGTCGTAGTTGATGACATGCGTGATCTGCGAAACATCGATGCCGCGGGCAGCAATATCGGTCGCCACCATCACGCGTGACCGCCCCTTGCGGAAGGAGTTCATGGCAGATTCGCGCTGTGGTTGGGATAAATTTCCCTGCAGTGAGGTGGCGGATATGCCAGCCAGCTGCAGTTGAGAAGCCAGTTTCTTGGTGCGGTGCTTGGTGCGGGTGAATACCAGCACCTGTCCGTCGCCGCTGTGGCGCAGCAGCTGCAGCAGCATGTCGGTCTTGCGCGGCTGGTCCACGGCATACATGGCATGGGTGATGGTGTTGATCGGTTTATCGATCTGGATCTCAACCGTCACCGGGTCGTGCAGTACTTTGGTCGCCAGGGTGCGGATCTCATCCGGCATGGTGGCGGAAAACAACAGCGTCTGGCGGTTATCCGGCAGAGCTGCAATGATCTGGCGAATGGAGGGCAGGAAACCCATGTCAAACATGTGGTCCGCTTCATCCAAGACCAGGATCTCGACATTGCTCAAGTTGATATGGCGCTGTTCCTTGAGGTCCAGAAGGCGACCCGGGCAGGCGACGACGATGTCCACGCCGTTGCGCAGGCCCTTGATCTGTGGGTTGGCACTCACCCCGCCGTAGACGGTGATGCTGCGCAAGCCGGTCTGGCGTGCCAGCAGGACGATGAAAGCCTGGGTCTGTTCCGCAAGTTCGCGGGTGGGCGCCAGGATCAGGGCACGCAGTTTGCCGCGTGGACCTTTCATCAGGTGCTGCAAAATGGGTAAAACAAAGGCAGCGGTCTTGCCGGTGCCGGTCTGTGCCAGACCCAAAACATCCGACCCGCTCAAAATGGCGGGGATGGTCTGTTCCTGGATGGGTGTGGGGATGCTATAACCAGCGTTTACGATGCCCGCATTTATTTGCGGGTGAAATGCAAAGTTCTTAAAATTCAAAATATTATCCTTAAATAGTATCGCTCTTTACGCAGACGATCTTGCCATCGGCGCCCGCTCCATAGCCCCGCAGTGCGGTTTACCATTCAGTGATCAAGAGCGGTCTTTACAATATAAAGCCAGGGACTTGCCCTGGCCTGTTGAAATCTATTCAGTTCAACTCAGACGCAGCAGTATACCACATTTTTTAGGCGGCTGTGCGCTTAACTGGTCTTAAGTCTATACCCTAGGGGTTCACCACCCGCCCCAAAAAGAGCAGCGTGCCGGTTGGCTGGTGCATGATGGCATAGATGAACGGTCGGTCGAACACCAGGTCGATCGGGTCATTGACCGGCATGGACTTGGTCGCCATGATGACGGCGGTGGCGGCGGCGGCCTCGGTGCCTTCCTCGTCGACAGTGATGGTCGCCTTGTGCACCACGTCGCTGATATACAGCGGGTCTTCAGTGGTAATGCCCGAAAAGTCCGCGCCATCGGGTATGAAGGCTTCGATCATGCCCAGTTGCTGCAGGACATCATTGGCACTGATGGACGTCTCAAAATCGAATTTAGGCATGCGCAGCCTGACCGGTAAATACTGCATCTCTTCAACCAAACCCGCCAGCATGTCAGCGTCCAGTTCTGCTTCCACGCCTGAAAATTCGCCCTCGCCCGGCAGGATCAGCAGCATGGCAAAGTCACGGGACTTGTATGGCAGGAAGACCGCCTGGTAGTCATCACCAGCGGCAAAGGCCAGGTCTTCTTCTGCCATGCGCATCATGTCCACGGTGGTCTCGGAGCCATCCAGAAGGGTAAAGGATGCGTCCCTGGTGCCATCTTCGAGGAAGGGGTGCATCCAGCCGCCTTTAAAGTAAATGGCATTGGCCAAAACCAGGCGGGTCAACGGGGTCAGTGCGCCCTGGGGGATGAGATCCTTGACCTTGTCTTTGGTTTCATCCTCCACCCAATCGTTGATCAATTGGCGGGCTGCTTCGTGGTCTGTTGAATAGTCCACCTGGTAGATGCCGGCGCCATACTGGCTGGCTAAAATGTCCAGGTAGGCCTGGCTGATATCAAAACCGGATTGACCCCAGGCGGAATTGGCAATATTGAGCTGAAAAGCGCTCTGCTCATCCTCGTCTTTGAGTTCCTGCTGGGAGTTTTCGAGCGCCAGCAACAGGGCGTTGAAGGCCGGGTCAATTTCGGCCAGGTCGTCCAGGGAGAGAGCTTCCAGCATCTCCTGGCGGGTATTGCCCTCTGCCCCGGCCAGTGCCATGCTCAGTGCCAGCGAGAGACTGAAGGGTGAAAAGACGATATTTTCGTAGTCGCCCCTGACCAGGGAGTAGACATCAAAAGCAAAGGTGCTGTTTGCCCGGGCAAGGGCTGCTATTTGGGCATCACTCACGTCGGGGGAAAGTTCACGCGCCAGGCTGCTCTTTGCCAGGCTGAAACTGGCATGCTGTGGCTCCGGCACGCAGGCCGTGATAAGCAGGATGGGAATAAAGAGCAGGGAAAACCAGAATTTTTTCATTGTAACTCCATTCGAACAGTATTTTTCTATATCAAGTGACGCTTTCCAGGCAATTTTTGTTCCCTGGAAATATTATGACATAAATTTTGTGATTTGGTACAATATTTTCCACCGCAGACCTACTCGACGAGAATAATTAATGATAAAATTTTCCTATAGTTCCCCGGGTAGACATACCCATTTTGTCCTTTGTTATTGTTAAATGATCTATTTATAAACACAGATGTTTTTTTTTTGCAACATGTATCCAAATATTTTGAACCACGGAGGAACCAATGAAGCTTTCCAAGTTTACATGTATCCTGATCACACTCTGTCTTTTGGCTGCTTTTATACCTGCCAAACAAGCCCAGGCAGCCAACATTGTGTCTGTCAGTCAGACCATCACCAGTGATACGCTCATCGACCAGGATTGGGTGATCACAAGTGGTGCTGTCCTCACGATCGAGGACGATGTGGTAATGACATTTAAATGCTCAGATTCGGATCCTTACACCACAGGCGCAGATGCGTCCAAGGTCGAACTGATCGTTGAGGACGGCATGTTACTGGCAAATGATGTCCTATTCAAAGGTGAGACTACAAATACCTCCTGCTGGTATGGCATCCGCATCCTTACAGAAGGCTATGCCGAGATAAATGAAAGCACCATCCAGGATGCCACACGCGGGATCCATGTGGTAAATTCCTCGCCGTTGATCACCAATAACTTTATCCAGCAGATCCACGGAGAGGATGGTTTGATCAAATCAACCAAGAATGCCTATGGAATCATTGTAAATGGAGCATTAGCCCAGCCAACCATCACAGGAAATTACATCCACGATGTATTTGGCGGTGATGGCTGTGTCGCCGGGACCTGCAACGCCCTGTATGGGGGGGAGGCATATGGCATTTTCGCCATGGATTATTCCAACGCCACCATCTCCAGCAACAACATCAGCAGCATCTATGGTGGAGACGGTGAGCCTGGAGCTGTGGGGGCAAATGGAACCCCAGGCACAGGCAGTTCAAGTTCCCATCCCAATGGATATGATGGAACGCCCGGTCTGCCGGGAGGAACTGGAGGGTATGGCGGTGCTGCCTATGGTATCATGACGCACACACTCTCCGGGAATATCCGTTTTAACGAGATCACCAATATCTACGGTGGAGATGGCGCGTTGGGCGGCAGCGGGGGAAGCGGTGGTAAAGGCAGTACCGGTTATGGTTGGAACACTGGTGATACATATGGCGAATTTACCCAGGGTGGGGATGGGGGAGCTGGCGGGGCTGGTGGAGCAGGTGGGGCTGGCGGCAAAGGAGGAAATGCTTATGGCATGTTCCTGTGGAACAGCACGCTGGCAATAATTGAAAATGATATCTATTACATCCGTTCAGGCCAGGGACGTGCAGGTGGCACAGGCGGCACAGGCGGAGAAGGGGGAAAAGGCGGATGGGGTGCGCCGATCAAGCCTGGTTCAGTATACAACGCTGGTTATGGTGGCGGCGGCAACCTGGGTGGTGTAGGTGGCGCAGCAGGTGAGTCAGGCAACAGCGGGGAGGCATACGGTATCTACGCAGAAGCGACACACGCCTCTTTCTCCTTTAACAAGGTACGCAACATTACCAGCAGCAGCGGAGCAGGCGGAGCATATGGCGGGCAGGGCGGCATAGGCGGCGGCGGTGGCAATGGCGGTGGCAACACTCTATCCACCGATCCCTTGTACCATGGCGCTGGCGGGGGACACGCGGCTGATGGGGGTTCGGGAGGTGCTCCAGCCCAGGGCGGCGGTAGCGGCACGGTTTATGGGATGTATATTCACAACACAACGGTGAGCAGTTTTGACCGCAACCGGGTTGAAGAGATCACTGGCGGCACATCCGGCACCGGCGGGCGCAGTGGCGCTGGCGGGGCTGGCGGTTCGGGTGGCTTTGCCACAGCACACAACCCATCTGGAGGTGGAGGATATGGTGGCCAGGGTGGCTTCAGTCCCAAAGGTGGTAAGGGTGGGGATTCAGGGTATGTCTACGGCATCTACATGTCCAATACATCAGCCACCTTAATGAATAACGTGTTGCTTGATGTGGAAGGCAAAGCCGGGGGCAATGGAGGCGCCGGGTATAACGGTGGCAAAGGTGGCAACGGCGGTGGTGGATACACGCAACCGGGCGGTGAAGGCGGGGATGGCGGCAACGCGGGCAGTGGCGGCAACGGGGGGAACTCAGGTTGGACCTTTGGCTTGCACATGGTCAATCCGCTTGGCAGCGCAGGTACTTTTACTGTACTGAATAACACGATCGTTAACGTCAAAGCGCCTCAAAGCGGTGAGACCGCCGCTGGTGGGCTTGCCGGGACGAATGCAGGGGATTACGGTTTGGGCGGCAGTGGCACACCGGAGGGAGAGGATGGTTATCCAGGTACCCCCGGTTCGGTTGGATCAACCGCTGTCGGGTCAGAAGCGTATGCCGTTTCCACAGATGATGAGACTACTGCCAACCTGTACAACAATATCATTGCCGACTACCATGATGCAAACAACAGTTTTGGTGTTGCGCGCCACAGGGTTGGGACCTTTAACCTTTTCTACAATACAGTTTATGGATGGGCGACCAATATTGGAGCTGGGGTCGATAGCGGGCTTGGTTTTGACCCCAATGATCCCAAGTTCATTGATTACCTGGTCGAGAAAGATCTTCACCTCAGCGAGATTTCACCCTGCATCGATACAGGTATGGAAAAACTGCCTGTGGTGGTTGATTCAGACTATGACGGCACACCCCGGCCGCTTGATGGCGATGGGGACAAGGAAGAGGTGATTGACCGGGGTGCCTTTGAATATGGCAATTTCTTCAAGCTGGGTACCAGCACCAAGTCGGTCAACGAGGATGGGATCACCCTCTCCTTCTGGGTCCAACAGATCGGTTACTATAATGGAATCAGCACCGTTGAATTCTTCACCCAGGATGGCAGCGCTACTAGTGGGGCAGATTATGTCCAACTCAGTGTTACGGTCGGATTTCCTGCCGGAGCCAACTGGGCTGAAGAATATACAGTGATGATCAGTGAAGACGATTTTGTAGAAGGCAATGAGACCTTCACGATCAGGCTGCGCAACCCGGTTAATGGGAAACTGGGAGATATCCTGATCACTACAGTAACCATCATTGATAATGACGGGTTGCGTTTCTTCCTACCTTTGATCGTGCGCTAAAAACAGCCAAAATATTCAGAAAACTCCCGCCAATTACCCCTGGTGGGAGTTTTTTCTCCACCCCAAGTCCTCAAAAACCTTGACCTTAACAATAGATTAAATAATGCTATAATAGCCAATATCCTGAACCCAAGCACAGGAACAGGATAAATCTTCGACCAAAAATCTAAAAGGAGAGAATATGTCAAAGAAATTCAATGTTTTATTGATCGTGGTGCTTTTAGGCATTATGCTGTTGACCGCCTGCAAGCCCACACCTGAGGTCATCACCGACACCGAACTGAACGTGCTCTGCACACCGCAGGAGCAGTGGTGCCAGGGGATGAAGCAGGAATTCGAAGCCCTTTATGGGATCACCGTGAACTACGTGCGCATGTCATCCGGTGAGGCCCTGGCTCGAATTGAAGCCGAAAAGGACAACCCGACCTTCGATATCTGGTGGGGCGGCCCGATCGACAGCTTCGTTTCTGCCAAAGGCAAAGGCCTGCTCGAGCAGTATGACTCACCCAATTTCAAGAACATCCGCGAACCTGAAAAGATGAAAGATGTCGACAATTATTGGGTAGGCGTCTATGTCGGCAGCCTCGGTTTTGCCACCAACAAGAACTGGCTGGCAGAGCACCCCGGCGTGGAAGCCCCGACCTCGTGGGATGACCTGCTGAAGCCCGAATTCAAGGGCCAGGTGATGGTTGCCCATCCCTCGACCTCCGGCACATCCTACACCGCCCTTGCCACCATCATCCAGATCCGTGGCGAGGAAGAAGGCTGGGAATACATCAAGAAATATGCCGGCCAGATGGCACAATTCACCAAGAGCGGTGCCGCACCTGCCAAATTCGTTGGACAGGGAGAGGCTGCCGTTGCCATCGTCTTCTCGCATGACACCGTCAACGAGATCGAAAACAACCAGATGCCCCTGCTCTTAACCTTCCCCGAAGAGGGAACCGGTTACGAGATCGGCGGACAGGCGATCCTCAAGGGCGCCAAGCACTTGCAGGCTGCCAAACTCTGGTATGACTGGGCGATCTCACCTGAAGGACAGGCACTGGGACCCAAGTACGCCGCCTACCAGGCACCCACCGTCAAGGGTGTTGAACTATCGCACCCCGAACTGCTGGAAGTCAACCTGATCGATTATGACTTCATCTGGGCTGGCGAGCACAAGTCACAATACGTGGACAAGTTCACCAACGAAATTCAGAACGCAGAAAATCTGAAACAATAACCATCGGACTTTGATAATTCTGGGCGGTAATAACCGCCCAGAATTTTAATACAGGAGGATCATGCAAGCCAAGGCGTCCACTCCCAAGTCTCCACCCGGCAAAATCTCCGACCTGGCTCGGCGCATCCGTGAATTCAGGCTGATCGGCAGGGACCCGGTGCTCTTTATGAGCCTGTTGATCTCCGCAATTTTCATTTTTGTCTTCGTCATATTTCCGCTTTTCCGCTCCATGGTGGGCGGGTTCATCTCGAAGGAAGGTTCCTTCGACCTGACTTATTTTGCACGCTATTTTGATGACTATTATGGCCCTGCCCTGCGCAAGGCTTTTCTTGACACGATGCTGATGGGACTGATGACTGCCACTTCGGGCACGATCGTCGGTTTCATCTTTGCCTACGCCATCGTGCGCTGCAACATCCCCGGAAAAAAGGTCATCCATTGGCTGGCACTGGTGCCAACCGTTTCGCCGCCCTTTGCCCTGGCACTGAGCATGATCCTGCTGTTCGGCAGGGGTGGGCTGATCACCAACAAGCTGCTGGGCATCCAGTTCATCCAGGGCATGAATGACATTTACGGCCTGGACGGGTTGGTGATCGTCCAGACGGTCACCTTCTTTTCGGTGTCCTACCTGATCCTCAAAGCGTTGTTAGAGAGACTCAACCCGGCAATGGAAGAGGCCGCTGCCAGCCTGGGGGCGGGGCGATTTCACCTTTTCCGCACGATCACCCTGCCGCTGCTGGTGCCCGGCATTGCCGGCTCCTTCCTTTTGCTGTTCGTTGAATCGCTGGCAGACCTGGGCAACCCGTTGTTCATCGCCGGCAACCGCACTGTGCTGTCGGCGCAGATCTTTTTGGCGGTGATCGGTGAATACAACTACCAGAAAGCCTCGGCCCTGGCATTGGTTCTGATCATCCCGACGCTGATCATTTTCCTGGTACAGCGTTATTATGTCAACCGCAAGTCTTACATATCGGTCACCGGCAAACCTGCCGGGGCACAGATCATTGAAAAAGATCCTTTCATCCGCTGGACGGTGATCATCATCGTCTACCTGGTCATTGCCTTTATCATTTTGCTGTATGCCACGATCATCTACGGCTCCTTCAGCGCCGCCTGGGGGGTGGACTTCACCCCGACCTTGCGGCACTGGGAAATGACCGTCACCCGCGGCATCGAAGCCATCCTGGACACGACCTTTTTAAGTGCGCTGGCCACCCCCTTTGCCGCCCTGCTGGGTATGGTTATCGCCTGGCTGGTGGTGCGCAAGAAATTCAGCGGCAAGGACGTGCTGGATTTCTCCTCCAACCTGGGCGGTGCGGTGCCCGGCACGATCCTGGGTATCGGGTTCGTTTTGGCCTTCAACAAGCCGCCCCTGGCGCTGGCGGTCGTCATTTACGCCATCCTGGCGCTGTTCTTTGCCCAGGTGGTGGGTAAAAAAGCGCTTGAACGCATCCTGATCCTGGTCTTTGGCACCGCCGCCGGGGTCGCCATCACCCTGCTTGACCAGTGGACCATGTACATGGTCCTGGGCGGCATCTACCTGGGACTGGCTGTGCTGGTCTTTATTGCCCAACGCAAGATCTGGCGCTCGATCGCCGTGGCACTGGTGGGGGTTTACGTGATGTCTTACAACTGGGCCAATGCAATTGCCAAACCGATCGCCGATTTCAGCCGCTCGCTGGAACGCGGCTTCTGGAGCAATGCCATCTTCCAGGTGGCTGACCACATCAAGGTGCTGGTGCAGCCCACCCCGGCATTGCTGGCGATCGCCCTGATCCTGGCGGGGATCATCCTCTTCCAAAATTTCAAGAGTAAGCCTATGCGCATTGCGCTGGGGATCCTCGGGCTGGCTGTGCCCTGCACCCTTTCCTTCACCGGCATACCCTTTGCCATGGTAGGCAGCGCCTACATCATTATGGCGGCGTTCATTGTGCGCAGCGTGCCGGCATCGGTGCGCTCGGGTGTGGCAGCACTGCAGCAGATCGACCCCTCCATCGAGGAAGCCTCCAACATCCTGGGGGCGGACGCACAGTATACCTTCCGCAAGGTGACGCTGCCGCTGATCCTGCCCGCGCTGTTCGCCGGGTTGATCTTCAGCTTTACAAGGCACATGACCAGCGTTTCAGCGATCATCTTTTTAATCAGTGCCAAATGGCGCATCGTCACCGCCTCCATATTGAGCGAATGGGAACAGGGCGGGGTCAGCATTGCCGCCGCCTATTCAACTGTGATCATAATTTTTGTGCTGATCGCCATATTTATATTGAACCTGATCGTCAACAAGATCTTCAAAGGTCGCAGTTCAGTTGACATGACCCAGGGATTTTAAGAACATTTAGAGGAAGCCCATGTATCTGAAACTTGAAAACGTAACCAAAACCTTCCCCCCACGCGGCAACACCGCCGAAGTCACCGCTGTGCACGACATCAGCCTGGACATTGAGAAAGGCGAACTGGTCACCCTGTTGGGACCCAGCGGCTGCGGCAAAACCACCACCCTGCGCATGATCGCCGGCTTTGAATTCCCCACACTGGGTAAGATCATCCTGGACGGGGTGGAAATAAACTCGCTACCCCCGCACAAACGCGACATGTCGATGGTCTTCCAGAGCTATGCCATCTTCCCGCACCTGACTGTTGAAGGCAACATCGCTTATGGGCTGAACGTCAAAAGACTGCCCAAGGCTGAGATCAAAAAGCGGGTCGAACGCGTTTTGGAACTGGTGCACCTGGAGGGATTCGGCGACCGTGCCCCCACCCAGCTTTCCGGCGGGCAGCAGCAGCGCGTCGCCCTGGCAAGGGCGTTGATCATGGAACCAAAGGTGCTGCTGATGGACGAGCCGCTCTCCAACCTGGATGCCAAGCTGCGCGAAGAAATGCGCACCGAGATCCGCCGCATCCAGAAGGAACTGAACATCACCAGTGTTTACGTCACCCACGACCAGATCGAAGCCATGACGCTTTCGGACCGCATCGTGATCATGAACCAGGGCATTATCGAGCAGATCGGCTCACCGGTCGAGGTCTACCGCTATCCCAACAGTCGTTTTGTAGCGAATTTCATCGGGCGGGCAAATTTCGTGGATGGCATCGTAGTGGAGAAAGATCAAACCGCCCTGCAGGTACAGTCATTTAGCAAGGTCATCCACCTGCAGAACGTGTTACGCGACTTTGCCGCACATGACAGGGTCACCCTGATCGTGCGCCCGGAGATGGTGCGCATCAAGAAGAGCGGTGAGCTATTCGACGGCACCATCCGGCGGGCAGCCTACCTGGGCGACGTGATCGAATATGATGTGGAGATCGATGGGCAGCTGCTCACCGGTGTGGAGACCGACCCCTATGTGATGGAAATGTTCCCGCTAGGCGAGGCGGTGACGGTCGGCTTTACCGAGGGTTGTTTGCAGGTGCTGCCGGCAGAAACACAGTTCAGTTAAGCTAAAAGTAGAAGAAACGGTAAAAGGCGGTGCATGATATTGATGCATCGCCTTTTCCTTACTCATTAATCAGGGTATTAGCCTGGACTGTTCTTATTTTTCTTTTTTGACCAGGAAATAAATACATCCGATGGCATACAAGGCATAGAGAATCGGGGTCAGGTAGATCAGACCATTGTGACCTCCCCAGATGGCATCTGCCACTCCGACAAGGAACCCGGCTGCAGTCGTTACCAGACCACCGATCAGGATCCCCTTCATCAGGGCATACGAATCGCTTGTCCGGGCGAACCAGAAGATAACTGCCAGGCCAAGAAAAGCGGAACCCCAATAGCGGAAGGGGAATGCAGCTACCTGGTCAATCGTATCGCCATAAAGCTTCATCGTCAGGACCGGGAGCAACAAAAATGCCAGGCCAAAGATAAGTAAAATGATCGTTCCAAGGATAAAGAACAATTTACGTGTCATATTTTCCTCCAGATGAATAGAAATGAATTGGTAAACAACCTAAAAAAATAATGATCACTCCCCAATATGTCCAACCCTTTCAGCACCAACGACCTTGCGAATCAGGAGTCGCTACGTCAATGTGGGCATGTTGGTTTTTAATCCGCAATACGGGGTCGGTGTAAATATGAGCATAGCACTTTTGGAGGCAAAATTCAAGACCCTTAAGACCTGGTTCTGTGAGTAGGTCAGCACATGGTATACACTTTTTAGATAAGTCATACGAGTTGT
>CAYSZB010000034.1:0-1521 GCA_964435475.1 uncultured Anaerolineaceae bacterium
AAAAACAATTGAAGGTTAATCGTTAATCCCCGCCAATCGTCTCAGGCGTCAATTCGTATAACTCAATCAATACACCACCCGTAGATTTAGGATGGACAAAAGCCATCTTCCTGCCCGGCAGGACCTGGGGGGTTTCATTGATCAGCCTGACCCCTTTTTCTTTTAAGGAGGTCATCACCGCTTCGATCCCTTGCACTTCAAAACAAAGGTGGTGGATGCCTGGTCCGCGTGTTTCAAGGTACCTGGCCAACCCGCTTTCGCTGTTGGTTGGTTCAACAAGTTCAACTTCGCTGTCACCTAGCGGGAAGAAAGCCACTTTTGAGTGCTGTGATGGCACTTCTTCGATATGATGCAATTCCAATCCAAATGCATCCTGCCAAAAAGGCAGTGCACCTGCGATTCTATCAACAACTATCGCCACATGGTTAATTTTTTTAATGTCACCCATTTTTATATTTCCTTTTATAGAAATGCCGGCGCCTGGTATTCACCCCAGACACCGCGCAACACATTGCATACCTCTCCCAGGGTTACCTGGTTTTCCATGCACTCGACGAACACAGGCAATAAATTATCGGTACCCCTTGCGCAGGATTCAACATGGCTCAAAAGATCATGCACTTTCTGATTGTCCCGGTTCTGCCTTAACCTTGCCAAACGCATATGTTGATCTGCCTCGATCTGGGGATCGATCTTGAGAGGATCCAGGGTTATTTTCTCATCGACCTTGTATTGATTGACACCAACCACGACTTCCTCGCCACTTTCCATCTTCTTCTGGAAATCATAAGCAGCATTTTGGATCTCGCTTTGCATAAAGCCATTCTCAATGGCTCGCAAAGCCCCACCCAGGGCATCGATTTTTTCCAGGTATTGATCTGCACCGCTCTCAATTTGATCAGTCAGGTATTCAACCAGATATGAACCGGCAAGTGGATCAACCACATCCGCAACTCCCGACTCATTGGCGATTATCTGTTGGGTCCTCAACGCAACCTGCACTGATTTTTGCGTCGGAAGCCACAAAGCCTCATCCATACTATTCGTATGCAGGGACTGCGTTCCACCCAGCACCGCAGCCAGGGCTTGCATGGTTACCCTGATGACATTGTTCTCGGGTTGGCTGGCGGTTAATGTCGAGCCCGCAGTCTGGGTATGAAACCTCAACTTCATCGAGTTTTCACTCTTCGCCCTGAACCTGTCATGCATGATCCGCGCATAGAGCCTTCGCGCAGCTCTGAACTTGGCAATTTCCTCGAGGAAATTATTGTGGGCATTAAAGAAAAATGAGAGTTGGGAAGCAAAATCATCCACCGCCAAACCGGCACTGATCGCTGCCTCGATGTAGGCAATGGCATTTGCCAGGGTGAACGCCACTTCCTGGACAGCTGTACTGCCTGCTTCGCGGATGTGATATCCCGAGATGCTGATCGTATTCCAGTTGGGGACTTCCGTTTTACAAAACTTGAAAATATCGGTGATCAGGCGCATGGATGGCTTGGGAGGATAAATATATGTTCC
>CAYSZB010000034.1:1621-22132 GCA_964435475.1 uncultured Anaerolineaceae bacterium
TGAAAATATCGGTGATCAGGCGCATGGATGGCTTGGGAGGATAAATATATGTTCCGCGGGCAATATACTCTTTCAAGATATCATTCTGGATGGTTCCCCTGAGTTTGGAGGTTTCGACGCCCTGTTTTCTACCCACTGCAATGTATGCTGCCAGGAGGATGGCGGCAGGGGCGTTAATGGTCATGCTGGTTGAAACCTTGTCCAGTGGTATATCCCTGAACAAGGCTTCCATGTCCTCAAGGGAAGAGATCGAGACCCCGACCTTGCCCACCTCTCCCAGGGCGATCGGGTCATCAGCATCATACCCAATCTGGGTCGGCAGGTCGAAAGCCACAGACAGGCCCGTTTGACCCTGGTCCAGGAGGAAGCGGTAGCGTTTATTTGATTCTGCAGCTGAAGCATAACCAGCATACTGGCGCATTGTCCAGAAACGACCGCGGTACATGGTCGGTTGAACACCGCGTGTGTAAGGGTAGCAACCCGGGAAACCGAGATCCTCCAGGTATCCCTCATCAATATTTTGCGGCAAATTGACCGGCTCTAACCTGACACCTGAAGATGTAGTAAATTGCGCTTTTCTTTCCGGGAACTTCTTGACAGACGGCTGGTACGCATTGGTTACCCAATCCTCATATGATTTCGAATTATCCATAGATTATTGTCTCCTCAGTTGTTTTACGAATTAAGTATACCCGAATCAAATGTTTGATTTGATCAAATTCCCAAAAGTGGTCCCATATTTTCTGTAAACTCTGGTAAAATTTGTCGGTTCATCTTGTTGTACCCTTCAAGGTGAATAAACCACAAAAATTGGAAAGGTAAAGGGCTTGAAATGAAAGTTTTATTGATCAAAGATGTTTATAAGTTAGGTAGAGCGGGGGAAGTTAAGAAGGTTGCTGATGGATATGGAAGAAATTTCCTGATCCCCCAAAAGTTTGCGATCCCTGCATCTGAAGGCGCCTTAAGAATGGCAAAATCGATCGGTCAAAAAGCGACCGAACGCAGAGCTGTCCTTAACAACGAATTGAGCAGTGTAGCAGATGTGCTTGCCCAGGTAAAGTTGATGTTCTCAGTCAAGGCTGGAGAGACCGGGAAACTTTATGGCTCAGTTTCGCAACAGATGATCGTTGAAGAAATTAAATCCAAGCACAACATTGACCTGGATCGCCGACAGGTTGCCATGGAACCGATCCGCACTTTGGGTGAATTCCAGGTGCCGGTTCAATTAACGCTTGACCTGGTGCCTAACATTACCGTTGTTGTCACCCGTGAAGGTGAGCAGGTTGCCGGGGTCAAGACCACAAGCGAAAAGGTTACGCAAACTGAACCCGCCCAGGTTGAAGAATCCACACCAGAAGAACCAGCTGAACAGCAAATAGAAGAATAACCAGACACTTTTAGACATAACCGGTCTGATGGTATCTATTGCCTATCAGACCGGTTTTAATTACAATACCACTATGTCAGAGTCACCCGGCAGTGTACTGCGAGACAAACGCATTGAATTGGGCTTATCTTATGGGAAAGTCGCTGAGCAAACGCTCATTCGCATTCCCATCATCGAAGCACTCGAAGAAGATGACCATTCAGTTTTTGCCTCTGAATCTCAATTCAGGGGGTTCATCAGGAATTATGCCCAATTCTTAGGCCTGGATATGGAAGAGATTGTTCCTGATTATTCAATTAAAGCCAATATTGAAGTGAACCAGGAAGATAATAAAATCGATGACAGGTTGCCAGGAACACCCCAACTTAAAAAAGAGCCAGAAAAGCTGCCGCCAGATGAGCCCGGAGAAATTATCCAGGTAGATTTACCTAAACTGGATGAATCTGAGGGTGATAAAACCAGGTCACAGAAAATTTTTCAAGAAATCGGATCCTCGCTTTATGAGAGACGATCCCTGCTCAGTTTCTCACTTGCAGATGTGGAAAGCCTCATTCACATTAAAGATGAATACCTGAATGCATTGGAAACAGGAAATCTCGAAATCCTGCCAAGCTCAGTACAAACCAGGGGTATCCTTCAAAATTATGCCAGGTTTCTCGACCTGGACGTTGAAAAGATCATGCTTCTCTTTGCAGAAGGGTTGCAGCAACGCAGGGAGGAATCAATCCCGGTTGATGCCAAACGACGTGGAAAATTAAAAGACCCGTCGACTGCCCTGGTATTCTTCAAAAAATACTTTACCCTGGACCTCTTGTTTGGCAGCATCCTGATCATCGGGATGCTGGTCTTCCTGATCTGGAGTACTACCAGGATGTTAGATTCATCCAATGAGAACCCGTCACAGGCAACCCTGCCAAATGTATCAGATGTTTTGGAGATGACCAACCAGAGTTATATAGAAGCTCAAAAAACTGCCAGTACCGCTGAAAACCCGGGCGAAATAACAGAGATCCGACCCACAAATACTCTCATCCTGCCGCTGGAAATCTACAACACACCAATCCAGGTGTTGGTCATTCCCAACCAATCGGTATGGATCAGGGTTGTTACCGATGGCGACATTGAATTTGAAGGCAGGCTTGAAGCGGGTGATGCAAAAACCTACTCTGCAGAAACAAACCTCAGCCTGGTATGCGGGAACGCTGCAGCCATCCAGGTTTTCTTTAAGGGTGAATCCCTTGGTGCCCTGGGTCCGCTTGGCAGCGTGGTCCTATTATCATTTGACAGCAATGGTTTGATCGAACCTGCAGCAACACCCACCCCGACATTGTTACCAGCAGACCAAGCAAACCCGGCATCGACAGAAACCCAATTGCCAAATCCATAACCCTTTTACTATGAAAATAATCGAAAACACATATCACTTAATTTCTTTAGGGTGCGCTAAAAACCTTGTAGACTCCCATGCCATGCGGCACCTGCTGGCACAAAATGCCCTTGATGAAACAAGGGCAGCGAAGTCCGCAAAATACCTGATCGTCAATACTTGTGGGTTTATTGAATCTGCCAGGCAGGAATCCCTGGAAACATTGAGAAACCTGGCAAAAAAGAAAAAGCCCGGTCAATTTCTCATAGCTGCCGGGTGCATGTCTCAGAGGATGCAGGCAAAACTACTGGAGGAAGTAGAAGGGATCGATGCCATGCTGGGAACCCGCCGCTGGATGGATATCCACAAGGTGCTGAGCAGCCTACAGGCGAATGGGTCACTGCGCCCCTATTTGCACTTTCCGACGGCATCCTCCATGGGTCGGGACGAAGGCGGCGCTCCTGCGATCGCCATCCAGGGTAAGAGCAGCTACTTAAAGATCGCGGATGGATGCAACCGTCCATGTGCGTATTGTGCGATCCCGCTGATAAAAGGTTCCCTGGTCAGCAGGCCTGTCAATTCAATAATCGATGAAATTCTGATCCTCCAGGATGCAGGCATCCGGGAGGTCAACCTGATTGCCCAGGACATCACAGGTTACGGACAGGACCTGGTTTTTAAGGATGGCCTTTTCAATTTATTGGACAAAATATGCACAGCGGCTCCAAACATTCCATGGATCAGGCTGTTATACACATTTCCCGGGTTCAATGTCAATGAAATGATCCGTGTCATGAAAGCGCACCCCCAGGTCCTGCACTACATTGACATTCCGCTACAGCATGCAGACCATACTGTATTAAAGGCGATGAAACGCCCAAGTCAAACTGAAAAAGTCATGGCAGATCTCCTAACTTTGAGAAGTAACTTTCCAGACCTCGCTGCCAGAACCACATTCATAGTGGGTTTTCCTGGCGAAACAGACAGGGCATTTCAAACTCTGGTTGATTTTATCGAGCAGGTCCGTTTCAACCACCTTGGCGCTTTCACCTACTCTTTCGAAAAGGGCACATCTGCTGAACGGCTGGGTGACCCCATCCCGATGGAAGTTAAAGAGGAACGCCTGGCATATTTGATGGAGGTCCAGGCTAAGATATCATCGCAGATCAACCATTCGTTCATAGGTGAGACTCTGGATGTCCTGATCGAAGGCGCTGATCCTAATAGCCAGATCCTTGTCGGCAGGACAAAACGAGATGCGCCTGAAGTGGACGGATTGGTCATTGCGCAGGGTGTTGGACAGGTCGGCGAAATATTACAGGTGAAGATAGATAATGCGGGGGAGCACGATTTGTTTGGTCGTGTTGTTAACTTTAAAGGTGATCTTTAGCCATTTGCCAGGTTAAGGGGTCGGCTCAGGCGTCGGAGTTTCTCCGGGAGTTAATTGTCCTTCGGGTGTGGGGGTAAGAGTAGGGGTAGGTGTGAAAACCGGCGCTGCGGTTGTCTCTTCAGGTATGGATGGGGGATTCTGGGTCTCCCAGCATTTTTCCCCGATCCACACATAGGTCGGCTGGGCTACAGGGTCGCTGCCCAAAGCCATGGCCTGTTCATAATAAGCAAGTGCACCGCAAACATCCCCAGTCGAAGCTACCTGGTCAGCGTACTTGATCAATCCCTTGCGCAACCTTTCGGTTGCGGTCATGCCTGACCCATCCCTTAAATTGGGGAATGCCGGCTGGATCTGGCTGAAATAATACACGACCTGTTCCCAATTGATATCCCAATAACTCGCCCCGGTCAAATACAGACGCGCCCAGGTGCGATAACTATCAGCATCCTTGTCTAAAAGTGCGAAACGCTCTGCCAGGGAAAGGTCATAAATGCCTTGTTCAAGTTCACCGAGCTGCAAGATCTTATCAACACCCCGGTTCCTCAAGGCGATGTAATACAACCCATCGACACTTACCGGTTGATAGGTCAAGTCCAGTTTACGCAATTGATCCATCAGGTCAATAGCTTCAGACCACTGTTTATTGTTGATGGCATCCTGTATCTTCTGAAACAAAATATCTGCGCCACCGGTCTCGGGAAGAGGCACCGTGACCACCCTGGTCGGGGTTGGTGTAGGAGTGACAGTAGGTGTTTTTAATGAGTTCATTTGATACAGCACTTCATACAATTTCTCTGCAGCACCGGGATATTCAGGGTTCAGCCTTAACACATATTCAAATCGCTCTTGTGCGTTCTGGTACCTTTGATTTTCCAGGTCGATCAAACCCAGCTCAAACTGTTCGCCTGCTTTGAGTGAGATCGATGACTCCTCCTGGGCAAGACGCCGATTGATGCCAGTTTGAACCCCAATCAGCACCCCCAAAATGATAATAACCAGAGCCATGGCAAGCCCTACGAGCGGCCAAAATGCTTTGCGGGTAGAAAGTTTCCTGTCATTTATTTCGCTTGCTCCAGAAACATCGACTGGCAACGTTTCTGAATTGTCTGGTTTTTTCATGAGCCGAATTATACCGTAATCTATAAATGAACCAATTCACGCAATTCCCGACGGATGGGAATTAATGCACAGAGTAACCCAATTGCCATCGCAATAATTGCGATGATCCATTCCGATAAACTCAAGGGCAGCTTATTCATCAAAACCCAAACAACGACTCCGCCCAGTAGCCCTGAAAGTAAAGCCCTGATTATTGTCATGCCAGGAGAAAGGTTTGCGCCGAGGTTCTTTCCCAGCAATATCATCAAAACGACAGCCTGTAAGGTGAAAGCGATACTGTTTGAAAGGGCAATTCCTGCTGCATCCAGCCTTTTATAAAGGATGATCGCCAGGATCACAAATAACAGGGATGTGCCCGCGGTTGTCAACATCGGGATCCTTGCATTTTGCCTGGCGTAGAAAGACCTTACCAGCAATTCCACCAGGCTGTGTCCAGCCACCCCGATCAGAAAGGCGCGTGCCGTGAACATGACCAGGCTGGTTTCTTCAGCGGTAAAGTTAAATGCAAGCTGGACGAGGGGCAAGAGCCCCAACCCCAGGATGACACTGATCGGGATGGTGATCGCGATCATAACCCTGATCGTTTTGAGGATCTGGTCTTTCAGTTCCGTGAATTGTTCATTGGCCACCTTTTCAGACAAGGTGGGTAACAGCGCGGTGGCAATAGCAGTCCCGATCAAGGTTTCCGGCACTTGCATGATCAACCATCCATAGGTAAGCGCCGAAATGGCTCCCGATGCCAGCCGCGATGCCAGGTTGTCCTGGACCAAAAAGATCAATTGAATGAACAGCATACTGACGAGGCGTGGACCCATCATCCTGAGTACTTTCTTCACATCCGGGTCTTTGATCTTGAGCTGACATGACCACTTGAACTGATATTTGATCAACCCCGGCACCTGGATCAAAAGGTGCAAAATTGCACCGATGATCGCACCATAAACCAATCCCTTGATACCCAATCCAAAAGCAGGCAGGGTCATGCCAAGCACGCGCAGCCCCTTTTCTGGGGCTAAAATGATCGCCCCAAATATCTGCCCCACATCAAACAACACGGGGGCCAACGCAGGCAACAGAAAATGCTGGTTGGCGTGCAACCCCGCCATGATCAACCCACTGATGGAAAAAACAAGGGTTGAGATCAAGTTCAGGCGCATCAAATCAACAGCCAACGCTTGTTGTTCGGTTGTGAACCCCGGGGCGATACCGACCTGGCTTCTCACCAGGGGGACAGCAAAAATCGCAATGAGTATTGAAAATGCAAATGTGACAATAAATGCCAGGTTGGCAATGCGAGAAAACAATTGCCAGGCTTTATCCTTTCCATCTGTGGAAAGAACCGCAGAGAGGATCGGAATGAACGCCATGGCTAACGCACCCCCGGAGATCAGGGCAAACAACATATCCGGAAGGTTGTTAGCCGCATTAAAGACATCCAATTCCATTGAGAGGCCAAATTGCCTGCCAACGACCAGTTGCCTTAAAATACCCAGGGCTTTATCAACCGCAAAGAATATCGCGATCATCAGTGAGACCCTGGTTATCCGGCTGATCTTTTTCATAACAAATCTCCTCGTGTCCAAGTATAAATTATGCCAGGCCAATTGGCTATAGCAAACTTTTTTGAGGCATGCATGTTGATATAATAACCATGAAACAGACAGGCTCAAATGAAACCAGAAAAAACAGTTGGCTCGCTTTATATCGTGGCAACACCCATTGGCAACCCTGAGGATATCACTTTACGGGCGATCCATATTTTAAAGCATGCCGATGCCATCATATGCGAGGAATTTAAAGAAGGTTCAAAATTATTACATTCGCTGGATATCCAGAACAACCTTGTCACCCTGAATGAGCATAACGAAGCAGAAGTGACTGACCAGATCATCAGCGACCTGGCTTTGGGAAAAACATTTGCCCTGGTTTCGGATTGTGGTACGCCAAATTTTGCCGACCCAGGAAAGAAGCTGATCAATGAACTCATGGGCACCGGCATAAAGGTCATACCCATTCCAGGCACCTCATCACTAATGACCGCTCTGTCAGTCTGTGCTTTTCGCATGGATCAATTCCGGTTTGTCGGCTTTTTACCGCCAAAGCAGGAATTAAGAAAAAGCATCCTGCAATCGTTGAAAAGGGAGTCTGTGCCTTTAATCCTAATGGATACACCCTACCGCCTGGGGCGTTTGCTGGTTGAACTCAGTGAGATTTTCGGCAAGGAACAAACCATTTTCCTGGGTTGTGACCTGACAATGCCAAGCGAATTGATCCTGCATGGATCTCTTGACATGATCAGCAAGAGGATAGGTTCCCAAAAGAAGGAATTCATCTTAATTGTGGATAGCCCCTCAAAGAACAAGAGGAAGTTTGACTAAACGCGCCTTTGTCCTTCACAGAAAGTCTCTTTCACTTCCACTGTTCATGCCCGATGCAACATTTGGCTTTGTCAAGAGTGTCCTAAGCCAGGACCTAAAAAGTGTCGGCATCCAGGCCCTGGTGATGAACGCTTTTCACCTGATGCAAAAGCCGGGTTCCAGTGTGGTGCAATCCCTGGGCGGTTTGCACCAGATGGCGGGCTGGGAAAACCCGATCATCACTGATTCAGGCGGCTTCCAGGCCTATTCGCTGATCCACCAGAACAAGAAATTCGGCAGTCTGAACGAGAATGGGATCATTTTTCGCCCTGAGGGGACAGACCGCAAACTCCAATTGACCCCTGAGAAAAGCATACAACTGCAGGTAGGCTTCGAGTCAGACGTTGTCATTTGCCTGGATGACTGCACCCACGTGGACGCGCCATATTCAGAACAGGAACTTTCAGTAAACCGCACAATTGCCTGGGCAAGCCGCTGTAAGAAAGAATTCGAACACCAGGTTGAGTTACGTAAATTGCCGGTTGAAAAGACGCCACAAATATTTGGTGTGATCCAGGGTGGTGGATTCTTTGACCTGCGCAAGCGGTGTGCTGAAGCACTGCTTGAGATTGGCTTTGATGGCTTCGGGTTTGGGGGTTGGCCGCTGGACAGCCAGGGCAACCTGCTGGTGGAAATTCTGCAACAGGTGCGTGAGTTGATCCCCCAACAATTCCTGATACACGCCCTCGGGATCGGGCACCCCGAAAACCTGTTGACATGTTTTAACCTGGGGTATGACATTTTCGATTGCGCCATGCCGACAAGGGATGCCAGGCACGGCCGGCTTTATGCAATGAACGCACCAGCATCAAGAATATCTGACCCAAAAGACTGGTTTCATTATGCATATATCGGTGACGAGCGCTGGATCAAGAATGCTCAACCCATCTCCCCGCTTTGTGATTGTCCCTGCTGTGCACACTACAGCATCGGTTACCTGCACCACCTCTTCAAAATGAATGACAATTCATATCACCGCCTGGCAACCCTGCACAATCTACGCTTTATGACCCAATTGACAGGTTTATTGGCAGATGAACAAGCCTGACCCCCTGACGATCGATAAATTGGTGGAGGCAGTAACTGCCAATTCCGTTTATAAAACCATGGATCACCTGCTTATCAGGCGTATCGTCGAAGAAGCACTTCCCCGGTATAAGAAACCTGGCGAAGTGATCAAATCTGCAAGAAAAAAACTGCACCAGGTTGGCTCGGCTTACCTGAACAAGAATTACAACTATGCGCAATGGTCTGAAAGGTTGACGTCCCTGCCAAAAGAGATCGTGCATCCAGATGTCAGGCAATTCTGCCTGGATGTGATGCCGTTTCACGCATCCACCAGCGAGCGTTTGCCCATCCTGGAGCAATTCTACAGTACCGCGCTTGCCCCCATCGGAAAAATTCACTCAATCCTCGACCTGGCTTGCGGGCTGAACCCGCTGGCCATCCCCTGGATGAACCTGGAGGATGGTGCCAGGTATGAAGCATGCGATATCTTTACGGATCTCATCGCCTTTGTCGCTGATTTCTTTTCCCATTTTTCACTCAACGCCCGGGCATATGTGAGCGACCTGCTCCAGGTAGACAGGCTACCCCACTTTCAGCTGGTCCTGCTGTTAAAAACCATCCCCTGCCTCGAACAGGTGGATAAGGAAATCGGAAAGAAGATCCTGACTGCCATCAATGCAGATCATGTGCTGGTCTCCTTCCCGGTGAAAAGCCTGGGCGGGGCGGAAAAAGGCATGAAGAAAAATTACGCCGATCATTTCCTTCAAATTGTCGACCAGGAACGTTGGGATGTCGCCAGGTTTGAGTTTTCAACGGAATTAGCCTTTCGATTGTCATCCAGGTCATGAAAACAAGTCACTTCGAACCGGAAAAACTGATCGATACGCTGCGATCGTCCAGGAAATATCGCGACCTGGACCTTCCATATGACTTCCTGCATGACGTTCTGCTGACAGAATCTGGAAACTCTCAAGATGCAACCATGATTGAGGCAAAATTCCGGAAAAAAGTCCATGAAGTCATTGCCCCTTACCTTGAAACGATCAACTACACCAAGGAAACAGCCGCTTTGCAGGAATTCTTTCAAGAGCATCCCCTATCAAGTAGCAGGGAATATTGCACTTCCATTCTTTCCCGCCATTCCTCCACGCGGGAGCGCCTGCAGCACCTGGATCAACTATACCCGGCTTTGTTTGACATCACCGGGAAGCCCCGACTGCTCGTCGACCTGGCGTGTGGATTAAATCCATTCAGCCTGCCCTGGATGGGTTTGGATACTGCCACGAGGTATTTCGCGTATGACATTCACAAACCAAGGGTTGACCTGGTCAACCAGTTTTTCGGCATTATGGGCTTTGAACCTCTCGCCATACACCAGGATTTCCTGTTACACCCCCCCGGTTTTCAACCTGATGTAACCTTTACCTTTAAAGAAATCCATCGGATCGAAAAAAGAAAAGCAGGAGCGGTAAAAGCCTTTCTAGGTGCATACAGGTCCGTCTGGGTGATACTCTCTTTGCCGGATACGGACCTGAAAGGGCATCACGACCTGAGATCACAACACCGCCTCCTGGTTGAGCGCTGCATCCCTAAAAATTACAACTACGTCCAAGAACTCAGCCTGGGTAGTGAATCATTCTATTTTTTAAGGCTGATCGATGGTTAATAAAGGCGCTTTCCCTGCTGCAGACCACCTGGTTGGGTCAGACCCAGCCCTGGAACGCTATAAAGGGATCCTCGGTCAACAAGGCTACCAGGAGCTTCTCTCAACCCTGGAGAAACCCTTGCCGGGTGCCATCCGCATCAACACGCTCAAAGTGGATCCCCACAGGTCGATTGAAAAATGGCAAAAGTTATATAACTGGGATATCAAATGCGTTCCTTATTATGAACATGGCTGGCAGATAAGAGACCCTGAAGTGTCAATTTCCAGGACCATCGAACACAGCATGGGCGAATATTACGTCCAGGATGCCGCGTCGATGCTGCCGGTCTCACTCTTCGATAAGTCAAATTTCAAGCACAGTCTCATCCTGGATATGGCGGCTTCCCCCGGCGGCAAAACAACCCATATCTCGGATATCACCCGCGATGGATCGCTGATCATTGCCAATGATGGCAGTGCCAGCCGCATCCAGGCCTTGAAGGTCGTCCTTCAGAACTGGGGGTCGATCAACTTTGCCATCACCAACTACCCGGGCGAACAGATAGGGAACTGGTACCCTGACACTTTTGATGCCATACTCCTGGATGCCCCCTGCAGTATGGAAAACCTGCGTCACGGGATCCACCAGGAAGCCCGCCAGACAACCACAACTGAACGCCTGCGCCTTTCACAGAGACAGTTCAGCCTGCTGGAAAGCGCCTTTAAGGCACTGAAAAGCGGGGGGCAACTGGTCTACGCCACATGTTCCCTGGCACCCGAAGAAGATGAAATGGTCCTGGATGCATTGCTCAAAAAGTATCCCCGGGAAGCACGCATCGTTGATATTCCAAAGAGCATAATTGATGCGCCAGGTCTGACCAGGTTCGGTGACCAGGAGTTAGAGCCTTCTCTTAGAAATGCCTTACGCTTATGGCCTCATATTGCAGACACGAGCGGTTTCTTTTGTGCAAAGATTGATAAGCTGGGTCCTGTGTCAAACAGCGAACAACAAATTCCCTCAAGGGATTTTGCAAAAACAGGCCTGCGCGCTTTACAGGCAAATGAGGTCTCACAAATTACTGGAGCAATTTCCGATGATTTTGGATTTGATATCCAGGAAGCGTTGGATACCCTGGATGTCGATCTTTTTTCGCGCAATAACGCAATTTTCCTGATCCCGCGCAGGTTTCACAGCGAGTTCAACAGCTGGCCTTTTCACTCTCTGGGCATGCAGATCGGCAAACTCATCGGCCAAACATTCCGCCCCACCCATGAACTCCTCAGCCGCTTTGGCTACCACTTTACAAAGGGCATCGTCTACCTGCCGGATGAGCAGGTTGGTATGTGGATGGCAGGCCTGGATCTGCGCAGTGATCTACCCCAGGCACCGGCAGACGGAAGAACTAGCCTGGTGATGGATAATCATGGGCGAATCCTGGGCGGGGGAAAGGTGCAGGCTAATCGCCTGAGAAATTTACTGCCATCTCACTGCTTGTTACAAGGGATATCTTCCAAAAACCGCAGATAATGGGTTGTCGCATTCTCAACATCACTGTAGTAGCCGCGATTTTGCTCGGGCAGCAACTTTGCCAGCTGGAACATTACCTCATCAGTAGCAAGGCTTCTTGTCTGCTGGTCAGGAAATTTTGAATCCAAAGCAAGCGAAAAGGGCGTTCCAACCCTGAAGAATACTTTTGTCCGTTTCAGCTTGCGGAAGTTCTCGTGGAATTTCTCAGTTCCATATAATCCCACAGGAATGATCGGTGCATTGCTTTTCTGGGCAATGGCCAAAATCCCGGGATTTCCCTTGATCAGTTTCCCGTCATTCGTCCGCGTTCCTTCAGGCGCCAGAACCAGGATCTTCTTATCTTCCAAAGCCTTGAGCGCTGTCTTTAAAGCGGTAAAATCCGCGGTTCCCCGGTTGACCGGGATGCCATGCCAGGTGTTGAACAGGAATCGCAAAAAGGGGCTGTCAAATGTCTCTTTTTTGACCAGGGAAACAAATTTTCGCGGCCAAAGGTAAGAAAATACCAGGGGGGCATCCAAAAAATTGATGTGATTGCCAAACAGGATCAATGGTCCGTCTTTGGGAATTTGACTGAGCGTGCCATAATCGATCTTGCAAAGAACCCACAGCAGGAACTTGATGATGATGTTGACAAAAGCTTCACGCATGAAAAGTTATGCCTCAGTGATCAGTTCGATCTGGTTGTGATGGTTGATCAGGGTGATTTGTTCACCTTTTTCGCAAATGGTTTCGCCATCGGCATGACACGCCAGTGTTCCTTTTAGGGCGCTGATCTTCACCTTGCTTGAAAGGGGCATTTTTACCAGGGGATGCCCGGCATGGGTCCCACCCATCACTTTTACCAGCAACTTCAACAACTGGATGCGGGATGACTGTTCCACGATCAACATGCTGAACAACCCATCATCCGGTTTCGATTCAGGGGCGATCATGAAAGTGCCGCCGAGGCGTACCCCGTTCATGGTGGTGACCATTGCACAGGCCTGTTCAATTGTCTGATCATCCAGTTCAATTTTTAAAAGAGGTCGTTCGTAGTGAAAGAACAATGTGCTCAGGGCACCCAAAACATAGGCCGGGGCACCGTTCAAAAAAGCCGGTAATTTTGCTGCTTCAAACCCCACAATCGTGTCAAACCCGATACCCACACCATTGCCAAAATACATTCCCTCGGGATAAGCTCCGCCAATCACCTGCCCCACATCAATGTGCCTGGTTTTTCCCACAAGGATGGAGTTAATGCTTTCGTTTAGCCCCGGTTTGATGCCCATACTGGCAGCGAAGTCGTTGCCGCGCCCCAACGGGATGACGCCCATCTTGGCGACCGCTTTGCCATCCTTTTTGGCAGTCATTAGTGCATTGACCACCTTGTTGGCGGTGCCGTCCCCCCCACCTGCCACCACGACGTCATATCCATTGGCACCGGCGTTATACGCCAGCTCATAAACATGCTCGGCCGATTCGGTCTTGACCAGGTCAAAATCAAGTTTTGCCTCGTTTAAGATCTGTTTGATTGAAGGAATCGATTTTTCAGCCTGCCACTTGCCGGCTGAAGGATTGATGATAACTAGGTACTTGGTCATAATATTGATGAGTTCTCCGATTTACTGGTAATAACTAATGGTTTAACACGGTAAGTGACAATAGGTTCCCATTATTTTGCTATAGACGCATTTATTCTGGACAATTCAACAGGTAAAATGCTGCCGCGATGGCTGCCGTCTCCATCCTGAGGATCGGTTTGCCCAGGGAGATCACCTGTGCCCCATGCTCTTTTGCCATTGCCGCCTCTTCTTCTGAGAATCCGCCTTCCGGGCCAATGAACAAGGCGATCGATCGACCTTTGATCAAACCCAATTTCCCGATCGCCACTGAAAGATCGGCTTCTTCCCAGGCAAATAACACCTGCCCATGCTGAGCGCTCGCTGTCTCCAATGCAGTCGTGAACATCACCGGATCATGCAGCATCGGGATCCTTCCCCTGCTGGATTGTTCAGCTGCTTCGCGCAGGATCGTTATACAACGGTCTTTCTTTTCCAAAAATCGCTTGCCATCAACCAGGCTGCGGGAGCTGACAAAGGGATGGAATTCGGATATGCCGATTTCGGTGCACTTCTGCAGCACCAGCTCAAATTTTTCCCGCTGCGTCAGGCTGATGAACAGGCTCACTTTAAAATCCGGTTCACGCTCCACTTTTCGGGATGACAAAACATTTCCACTTATCATATCATCACCCGGGTTGTCGATCTCAACCTCGAATTCATAGCCTGTATTGTCCAGCACAACAATATGGCTGTTTGCTTTCAACCGTAGAACATTTCTGACCTGTTGTGATGCTGCCTGGGTTAATACCACCCTGTCTGCGTTAATATTTTGTTTCGGAATAAAAAATCTATGCATTTTGTGACTTCCATGTATACTTAGTCATTGGAGATGAACCGCATGAATTTTACCAAAGAACAGGCAACCCTGTCAGAGACAAAGCCATTAAGGTACTTTGACCTTATCCTGGCAGTTTTTGTCATGGTCCTGATCGTCAGTAATGTGGCATCCTCAGCCAAGATCATCGACTGGGGAGTCAATCTCCTGGGTCTGCCCCTCGCTTTTGATGCCGGCACCCTTCTCTTTCCTATCAGCTACATTTTCGGTGATGTATTGACCGAAGTCTACGGTTTTAAGAATGCCCGCAAAGTCATCTGGATCGGATTCCTGTGCCTCGCCTTCAGCAGTTTTGTCTTCTGGCTGGTGCGCATCATGCCGGCTGAAAGCTCCTGGCAATCGATGGTCGGACAGGATGCCTACAATGGCATTTTGGGCGGGATGAGTTCCGGTGGGCTGGTCATTGCCAGCATTTTGGGCTACCTGACCGGCAGTTTCTCCAACGCCATTGTCATGGCCCTCGTCAAATCGATAACCAGGGGTAAATTTCTTTGGGTCAGGACGATCTCCAGCACACTGGTTGGCGAATTCATTGACACCGCGGTCTTCATCCTCATCGCCTCACTGACAAACGTTTTTCAATGGGACCTGTTCTGGACCCTGGTCATCACCAACTACATCTTTAAAGTTGGCATCGAGGTGCTCATGACCCCCCTGACCTACCTGGTGGTTGGGCGCCTGAAAAAAGGCGAAGGATTGGATATCACAGACCCTGGTCGCGACCTGAATCCGTTTCGCTTCCGCTCCTGACCCCCTCTTTGGCTTCAATAATGACCGTGTATTCCCCGCGGATATTCTCGTTGGCCAGGATCTCCAGCATTTCTGACATGGACCCACGGTAGACGGTCTCAAATTTCTTTGTCAGGTCATTTGCCACACACATGCGCCGCTCCCCCAATACCTCCAGGGCATCCTTGATAAAAGCGACTAACCTGTATGGGCTTTCATAGTAGATCAGTGTGTGGGGTGAGTCTTTGTCAACAGCAATAAACCTGCGCCGGGGACCCTGTTTGTGCGGCGGGAAGCCTCTGAACGTAAAGCTATGCGCAGGAAGGTCGGACAACACCAGGGCGGTCAGCGCCGCGTTGGCACCCGGGATGACACTCACCCCAATGTTGTTCTCGATCGCTGCGTGTGCCAGCAGGTAACCCGGGTCAGAAATACCCGGCATTCCGGCATTGGTCACCAGCCCAATCGTGGTGCCTTCCAATAACCTGTCAACGAGTTTCTTGATCATGCTATGCTCATTGAAGTTGTTAAATGCCAGCTGGGGTTTGGAGATATCGTAATGTTTTAACAGGATGGAAGTCTTGCGGGTATCCTCCGAAACGATGAGGTCGACATTTTTCAAGGTCTCAACAGCCCGGTAAGTCATATCCCCCAGGTTGCCAATGGGTGTCGAAACCAGGTATAGCATTTTTACCCTTCAACTGCCAACAGCGATGTGATCGAAGCGATGGTCTGCTCATTGTCCAGGTGATGGATCGCCTTGATCCCCAGCGCGATGGCGGCATTGACATTTTCGATGAGGTCATCAATAAAAATACAGTTTTCAGGTTTTGCCTTCAGGCGTTCCAGGGCGATCTCGTACAACTCCCTGTCGGGTTTGGATACGCCTTCCTCTGCCGAGATGATGATCTCATCCACCAGTGAATTAAGCCCAAATACACGTTCCATTGTCATGCGGGTCTTATCCCCTGCATTGCTCAGGATCGCAGTCTTATACTTCTCACGCAGTGGCTGGATAAATTTGACCAGCGCCTTGTTGAGCCGTTTCTTTGACATCACATTGCGAAAGAAACGTTTGCTGATCTTTGGTGAGATATGCCAGCGCTCACCGATCATCGCCCACATGTCATCTTCTTTCAATTTGCCATTCATGACATCCCAGAACATGGGCGAATTGCTGGGATCTGAGATTAGCAGGGTGACCTCCGGGTCATCCGCCATCCCCAGCAGCTTTTGCCACTTCTTCAGCTTGTCCAGGTTGGGTGTTTTGTAAAGAACGCCGCCAAAATCTAAAATGATCGTATCAATTGCCATGCGATTTTCATTTTCCTTTGTAATAGAAGATTATACGATATCTTATCCATTTCCTGCCCTTATTGATTAATGTTAGAATTCAAACAAGGAATTAATGAAGGAATTATTATGGAAAGAATTGTGCCCGTAAGATCATCAGAAGAGATCGACCTCTATATCCGCACGATCTACAGCCTTTTACGCTCAACCACCGAGGTCCAGATCAGGTCCCTCGAAGAGGTGCATGCCGGCATGAACTCCTCCCTGCACCCCGGCGCTCGGGATGAAGACCCGGATATTTCCGCCCTCATCTACAGCATCCTGCGCCTTCCAGGCTGCATCTTTTCCACCAGGACGGTCCTTTTGGGTCAGAGTGCCAGTGTTTTTCACCAACAGGGAATCCATGACATTGAATCCTGGCAGGAGGTCTCAGCCAAAGCGCGCCGCAGGCGCTGTTATTTTGATGGCAAGGATCGCCTGGCGTGTTTCATCGCTTCCAGGTCCGATATTGACGATGTCGTCCCAAGCCTGACCGCTTTGCAGATCGAATGGAACAAGATGCACGGTCTGCTGAGGTCTGCCATGGATTTCAGCACTAATACCGGGTCACTCTTTGCAGACGACCGTTCACAAGATCTTGCCGCCATTTTACACATCCCAGATGAGGACCTCGCCCGCCTGAGGATCGTTCTCGGGGCAGACTACACCGCCATCCTCAGCCTCATTGCCGGCAGGAAATGCGACCTGCAGGTTAAATTGTTCAGCGGCTCGCTCAACGAGTATCGCAAGGCCACCCAGATGTGGTGGGAAAATATCCTGGCCAAGTTTCCAGGGATTGCCCAGCGGCCTGTCTATTTTGTCTCCAGCAATACCCACAGCCTGATCAACCCACTTTCCGGTTTTGCCATCAAGAACCGGGCAAAACTGATCCATTACATTGAAAGCGCAGACCAGCAGGATCTACGCGCTGAACTGGACGATATTCGTAACAACCAGGTCCAGTCATCTCCTGAAAATTTCTTTTACTATGTATTGAAAAAGTACCTTTCCACTCCTGAAGGCAGGGAATTGCTTGCGCAGCAGGTCGAGGATGAGATCGCCCACGGCATCATGCGCATTCCCAGCGAACATGCTTTTGACATTGAAGCCCAGGTGATCGACATCTCCAGGCTGGATCCCCACAGCCTGGACCAGAGGATCTTTCCAGGATTGTCGACCACCAGCCCGGGTGATTGGGATTTTCTCAAAAAAACCGATGCCATCATCTTGAATATTGATTATCCCCTGGGTCTTGCCGCTTACAACCTTCTGAGCAAGATCGCCGAAAGCACCGGGCAGATCCTGGGCATCTACATCATGGGTAAAGCAGCAACATTGAATGGACGCCGCGGTGATGTGATGATCCCCAACGTGGTGCATGATGAACAATCTCAAAACACCTACATCTACAACAATTGCTTCTCCGGCACTGATGTCTCAAGCCACCTGATCTATGGCACCGTTTTGGATAACCAGAAAGCGGTCAGTGTCATGGGCACATATTTGCAGAACGCGAAGATCATGGATGTGATCTACCGCGAAGGCTATACCGACATCGAAATGGAATCCGGGCCTTACCTCTCGGCAATTTATGAAATGTATCGCCCAAAAAGACATCCCGTCAATGAGATTGTCAACCTCTATTCACTGCCCTTCGACCTGGGTATTTTGCATTACGCCTCAGACACCCCGTTAACCAAAGGTAAGAACCTTGGCGCGGGGGCACTGTCTTATTTCGGCGTCGATTCCACCTATGCAACCACCCTGGCGATCCTCAGGCGCATCATGCAGATGGAAAAAGCCAGGCTCTCAGACCGCTGAACATTCTGAGCGAAGAAATACAGTGATTAATTAAAATGAACAGCGGTTATAACCGCTGTTCATTTAATTTTACTTTAACTGATCCCTTAATTTTTGGGCAGTGGCCCGGTAAGCCGCCAGTTTTTCCCGTTCCTTTTCAACCACCTGGGCGGGAGCCTTGCTGCCAAACGCTCCACCCAGCAGGGTTTCCAGCCGCTCGACCTGTTTTTCAGCCTCCGCCAGTTCAGCCAACAACCTTTGATTTTCCGCTTCCTGGTCCACCAGGTCGCTCAGCGGCAATCGCACTTCCACCCCACCCACCACCAGGGCCACTTCCTGTTCATCACGGTAAACCGCCTGCTGCGTGAGGGTAAGTTTTTCGGGGTCGATCCCTGCCAATGCACACAGGGTCGCCTTCTGACCCTCGAGCACATCCAGCTTCTCAGACGCGATGATCCTGGCGGGTATCTTCTTGCCGGGTGCCACTTTCTTTTCCGCCCGCGCGTTACGGATCGCACGCACAATTTCCTGGATCAGGGCAAAATCGCTGATCTTCTGCTCCTCCCAGCCCTCAAGCGCTGGTGTTTCAGGCCACTTTGCTATGATCAATGCCTCTTCCCAACCGCCATCTGGTGCAAAATCCGGGAATTCAGCCTGGCATTCGCCCTTTAGATAACCCCACATGGCTTCGGTCACATAAGGTGTGTAAGGATGCAGCAATCGCAGGCTGGTGTCAAACACCTTTGCAAGGGTATAAGCCGTGTAGTAGGCTGCATCGCCGCCTTTTTCCATCTGCACCTTGGAGATCTCCAGGTACCAATCCGCAAAATCGCCGTAGATGAAATCATAGATCTGCCGGCCGGCCTCGCCAAATTGGTGTCCCGCAAAAAGGTTCTCAACATCCCTGAGCAGCAATTTCATCCTTGCCCATATCCAGGAATCCGCCAGGGACCAGTCAGGCTCACTTTTCGCCTGTCCTGGTGCCTTGTCCAGTGCTCCCAGGACGAAGCGCCCGATGTTCCAGACCTTGTTCGCAAAGTTGCGGTTGGCTTCGATCTTCTTGATCGAAATGCTCATGTCATTCCCGGGTGTGGAGCCGACCAACAGGGTGAAGCGCAGGGCGTCAGTCCCCAACTCGTCGATCACGGTCAACGGGTCGATCGCGTTGTTTTTCGTCTTGCTCATTTTCTGCCCTTTTTCATCGCGGATGATCCCGTTGAGATACACCGTGTCGAAAGGCACCTGCCCGGTAAATTCCAGCCCATCCATGATCATCCTGGCGACCCAGAAGAACAGGATGTCATAACCCGTCTCCAGCACGGAAGTCGGGTAAAAATAACGGTAATCAGCCGTGTCTTCCGGCCAGCCGAGGATCGAGAACGGCCACAGGCCGGATGAGAACCAGGTATCCAGCACATCCGGGTCCTGTTCGATCCGGGTACTGCCGCATTTCGGGCAAACCTCCAGGTCCTCCCTCGAAACGGACATCTCATGGCAAGCCTCGCAATACCAGACCGGGATACGGTGACCCCACCATAACTGCCGGCTGATGCACCAGTCCTGGATGTTCTCCATCCAGTTGTAGTAGGTTTTGGTGAAGCGTTCAGGCACGATCTTTATCCTGCCATCTTTCACTGCTTCGATTGCCGCTCTTGCCAGTGGTTCGATCTTGACAAACCATTGGGTCGAGACCAGCGGCTCAATGATCTCCCCGCCGCGTTGGGACCTGGGCACGTTCAGCTGGTAGGGTTCCTCTTTGATCACCAAACCCTGTTCTGCCATGTCACGCCAGATCTTCTTGCGGCACTCAAACCTGTCCATGCCCTGGTATTGTCCCGCATTTTCGTTCAGTGTTGCATCCTTGTTAAGGATGTTGATCAGCGGCAAACCGTGCCGTTCGCTGATCTCATAGTCATGCGGGTCATGCCCGGGGGTGATCTTCAATGCACCTGTCCCGAATTCCCGGTCCACGTAAGTGTCGGCGATCACCGGGATCTCGCGCCCCAGGATCGGAACCACCACCTGCTTGCCCACCAGATCCTGGTAGCGCTCATCTTCAGGGTGCACTGCCACCGCTGTATCGCCCAAAATGGTTTCCGGGCGTGTCGTGGCGACCGGGATGTACCTGCCGGACCCGTCTGCCAGCATATACTTGAAGAAGTACAGTTTTCCCGGTTCCTCCTGGTACTCCACTTCCAGGTCAGAGACAGCGGTCATTAACCCGGGAGACCAGTTGATCATTCTCGGCCCGCGGTAGATCAGGCCTTTTTCATACAGGCGGATGAACGCTTCGCGCACCGCTTTGGATAAACCCTCGTCCAGGGTAAATCTCTCCCTGCTCCAATCACAGGAAG
>CAYSZB010000034.1:22232-24193 GCA_964435475.1 uncultured Anaerolineaceae bacterium
GCTTTGGATAAACCCTCGTCCAGGGTAAATCTCTCCCTGCTCCAATCACAGGAAGCCCCCAGCCTGCGGATCTGTTGGGTAATAATGCCCCCATACTTCTTTTTCCACTCCCAGGCATACTCCAGGAACTTTTCCCGTCCCAATTCCACCCGTTTTTTGCCCTGTTTTGCCAGGTCTTTCTCCACCATCAGCTGGGTGGCGATGCCGGCATGGTCGGTGCCGGGGATCCACAACGCCGGTTCGCCTTTCATGCGGTGATAGCGGATCATCAGGTCCTGCAGGGAGACGAACAGGGGATGCCCCAGGTGGAGCTCTCCGGTCACATTGGGTGGCGGGATCGCGATCACAAAAGGTTTCTTGAAGGGGTCGAAACCGGGTTCGTTGGGGTCATTTGTCGGCTTAAAATAGCCTTTTTCCTCCCATTCCCGGTAGATCTTTTTCTCAAGGTCCTTGAATTCGTATGTTTTTGGTAGTTCTATCATGTTGTCAACGCTCCAATTCTTAACAAAAAAACACACTTTCATTCAAGAGGACGAAAGTGTGTCTTCGCGGTACCACCTCAATTCATGGGTTCAAAATAACCCATGCACTCAATCCAGGATGCGATCCTGTCAAGCGCTATCGGGCTTTCCCGTGCTGGTCTAATCTCTGTTCACAGATTTCTTCAGCATCTGCCGGGTGACTTCAACCTGTTTATCCCTGAATTGCTTTCACCGATAAACAATTCTCTCTGCCGGGCCTCCCAGGTTTACTCCTCCAGGATCAATATTCAGTTATTCCTGATTATACAATAAATTCTCCCCAACCGGGCAGATTACTTATCCATCGACACGACCTGGGATTCCCAGCGGTGCCAGCCACCGAATTTCTCTTCGATGATCTTCTTGCCCTCACCGGGTTTTTCCAGGCCCATCAATTCCAGGTCGGCATCCACCATGATGCGCACCAGTTCGTGGAATTTGATGCGCGGTGACCAGCCCAACAGCTTTTTCGCCTTGGAAGGGTCTGCCATCAGGTAGTCCACCTCGGTGGGTCTGAAGTAGCGCGGGTCGATCTGCACGTAGTCATGCCAGTTCATCCCGACATAGCCGAATGCCTCGTCAAGAAATTCGCGGATGGAATGCGACTCGCCCGTGCCAATGACGTAATCGTTCGGCTCTTCCTGCTGCAGCATGAGCTGCATCGCTTCGAGGTACTCCGGGGCATATCCCCAATCCCGTTTCGAATCCAGGTTGCCCAGGTAGAGAATGCTTTGCTTTCCTGCCCTGATCGCCGCCAATGCCCTGGTGATCTTGCGGGTCACAAATGTCTCGCCCCGCCGCGGGGATTCATGGTTGAAAAGAATGCCGTTGACCGTGAACATGCCGTAACCTTCGCGGTAGTTCTTGGCCATCCAGTAGGCATAAAGCTTGGCCGCCGCATACGGGCTGCGGGGCACAAAGGGGGTTTCCTCATTTTGGGGTGGTTTTGCCCCGCCGAACATTTCACTGGAGGATGCCTGGTAAAACCTGGTGTTCAGGCCGCTCTTGCGAATGGCTTCCAGGATGCGCGTGGTGCCCAACCCGGTGACATCACCGGTGTATTCAGCCATATCAAAACTGACCCGTACATGGCTTTGCGCCGCCAGGTGGTAGATCTCATCCGGTTTAACCTTGTAGATAACGTCCAGAAGGCTGTCAGTTGCCGCCATGTCCCCATAGTGCAGGTACAAATTGACCTTGTCACCATTGGCATGGGGATCGTGGTAGATATGGTCTATTCTCCTTGTGTTAAAGGTACTGGTTCGCCTGATCAGACCATGAACTTCATACCCCTTGTGTAAAAGTAACTCCGCCAGGTAGGATCCATCTTGACCTGTAATGCCTGTGATCAATGCAGATTTCAAAATACGCCTCCAATTAGATGTCTTGAGCCGTTAGTATATCCTTAGAATTTGAGAGTGTCAATTACATAAACGGGAA
>CAYSZB010000035.1:0-10106 GCA_964435475.1 uncultured Anaerolineaceae bacterium
ATGGCGTCGCCAAGTGATTGACTACCTTGCGCGACAAGCTGGACATACAGGGCTTGCAGGTCAGGGTTGATGAACACACCGTACTCTGCTGAGAAGTTATCAGCGATGCCATAACGGTCGATCAAGGTCTTTACGGCATCGGTGTGGGTTTGTTCAGCCCTGGCAATGTTCTTGAATAGCTGCAGATCCCAGATATCATACATTGCGAGGTAGACATCGCGGGCCAGTTTCTCTTCTTCACGCATGTAAAGTAAGGTATTTACCTCTTCTGGGGTTAGTGATGCATTTACAGTAGGGATTTCAGCATTTGCTTCAACATCAATGATCGCAGGGCTGATGCCAGTTTGCGCACTGACCGGTGCGCTGAACGAAATCAGCAGCATGACCAGTATTGATAATGTGAGTAATATGTTTTTCATAGTATTTTCTCCAATTTTTCTGTGATTCATGTAACCTATTGAGGTGACATGAGTTATTGACAGGAAGGATACCTGATACTTGTTTAGAATTTGTGAATATGGTTTGAAGATTATGTAAGAGATTTGAGGTAAGTAACATAGGAGTAAAGATTTATCCTGTTGAAGGTGGTGATTATGTTTCCAACCAATTCCCGGATTCCAGGCGCATTATGGCAATGGACTTCTCTGTAATGGCTGACTCCTACTTGAATTCCACTCTGATGTATGTATATAATAGATTCACATTATCCCAGGTGTCGGGGTTGCATACCACTTTGTTGCGTCATCGTTTCCAGATTTGACCTTGTGATGAAAGAGAGTGCAAATGGAAAACGCAGAGAGAGCTAAATTGGTTCTAAAAGTGATCCGCTCGATAAATTCTCACCGTGCAGTGGAAGGACTGGAAAGCCTTTCAGATGAAGACCTGCCATTGTGGAAGGATATCCTGATGGATGCCCCATCGGCAATATTTGTTAACCGGGCAAGTGTTGAACGATATATCAAAGAAAAACTCAAACAACGCAGGACCTGAGTCGGGTGAATAATCCGGTAAACTTAACCAGTCAAGATGAATTTACTCAACCTTTTATTGAGTGTTTGGAACTAAATGTTGGATCAACCAGTTAATGCCATTCTTGGTTTGGAACGCGGGGCTGTGCGCCTTGTTCCTTATACCCCAGCCTGGGCAGAATTGTTTGAGGATGAGAAGGCAAAATTATCCCTGGCATTAAAGGATTGGGCGTTGGATATCCAGCATATTGGCAGCACTGCCATCCTGGGTGGGGTTGCCAAACCGATCATCGATATCGCTATTGCCGTGGCGGATTTCGACCTGGCAAATGCCTGTGTGCCCCTCGTGGTGGGCATGGGGTATGAATATCAGGGTGAGAATGGCATCCCGCGGCGGCATTATTTTGTCAGGCGTAACCCTGCAACCACACATCACATCCACATGTTTGAACAGGAAAGCCGGAATTGGCAGGACCACATCCTTTTCCGCGATTATCTTCGAGATCATCCTGAAGCTGTGAATGAGTATACCGAACTGAAAATCAGGCTGGCTGAAGAATTTCGCACTGACCGCGAAGCCTATACCAACGGCAAGGGGGAGTTCATCAGCCGCATCCTGGTCCTGGCGAACAGTAAATAAGCATCCTCTGGAATTTGCTATTCTTTAGCTTACAGGCTTCAAGTGTCATCATCTCCAGGGATTAAGTCATCAGGATGATCCATTCAAAGGGTATAATCTATCACATTAACCCATGGAGACGAACCATTTGCCTAAAAAGAACCTGGTCTTCAACCTCATTTACTACAGTCACGTCCACCTGGTCATTATGGCGATGGTTTTATCAGCAGTGGTCAACCTGGTCCTGACCCAACAGGTGGCATGGCCGGCTGTCATTTTCATTGGCATGGCAACCTTCATGACCTACAGCATCGACAACCTGGTGGATTGGCCTCGTGACCGGGTGCGTTACCTGGAGGAGGAAAAACTGATCCTCGTTTATCACAAGATCAGCGTCGTCCTCATTTTCCTGTGCATCCTGGGCGCGATCTGGTTCATGGCGACCTCCAATTCCGTATCCATCATCGGTTTGGCATTACTGGCAGGGGCTGTGTTGTTCAGCATCCTGCGCATCCCACCCGGCACAGGCCGGGTCAGCCAAAAAGTGCAGTCACTAACCGGTTTTTTGCTCAACCGGGTATTCATCTCGCTGGTGTGGGGGATCATCTGTGTCTTTGTGCCTTTGTGGTATGCCGGGTTTCCCGTCAACCTGCAGGCCTGGACCACGGCAATTTACCTGTGGATGCTTTTGTTCATCTATGCAGTCATCTGGAAGCAGGAAAAATCCAGCCTCTTTTTACAACAAACGCTGGATGAAACATCGATCCGCATCTACCTGCAAGCCCTGAGCATCAGTGCTGCCCTGGTGCCCGTGACCAATATCCTGGTTGGCCGGATACCGGTCAGGAACCTGGTCAACACCCTGCCTCCGCTGCTTTTCTTCTTTCTGCTGGAAAAATACCACCTCGATTGGAAGAAAGCCCGCCAGAAGTTGATCTGGATCGCACTGATGATGGCTGCTGCCATCCTTGTGGTCTTTATCATCCACCTCCTCTTTGATTGACATAGAAATGACAGGGTGCAGGCATATAGGTCTCTGATTAAGACCTTAACCTGCCGCTCTATGCTTCCAGTCCATTGACTATTTGATATACTTTTCTTATATTTGATCGGAGGGTACATGTCTTTTCGCAGTTACCTGGAAAAGTTGGATCTCAGGGGTGAACTCTTGAATTTAAACCAACCTGTCTCTAAATCATACGAGATCGCCGGGGTGCTTAAAGCACTTGAGCCGAAACCCGTGATCTTCAACCAGGTTATCGATAGCGCTTACCCCGTGATCGGCAACGTGATGTGCACCAAGGCGCAACTGGCGGATCACCTGGGCATTTCGATACAGGAGCTGATCCCCACCCTGGCGTATGCCATCCAACACCCTACCAGCCCCGATGTTGTTACTTCAGCCCCCTGCCAGGAGGTGGTTGATCTCACCCCGGATCTGGACACTCTCCCCATTCCCTTACATTTTGAGGGCGATGGCGGTCCCTATATTACCTCCGGGGTGATGGTTTCAAAACACCCCATGCATGGGCAGAACCTGGATTTTCACCGCCTGATGCAGTTCTCAAAGACAGAAATGGCAGTCCGGGTGGTCAAGTCACGCCATTTTGACACCTTCCTGCAAGAACTTGGCCAGGTGGATGTGGCAGTCTGCATCGGGGTTGATCCAACCGTGATGATCGCTGCGGCCACTTCGGTCGCCCTGGGGCAGGATGAACTGCACATCGCCAATTCTCTCCAACCCCTGCAGTTGGTCAAAGCCCGCACGGCTGACCTGATGATCCCTGCTGAGTCTGAGTTTGTCATTGAAGGTACGATCTACCGTGACCTGAGACATGTTGAAGGCCCTTTTGTGGACCTGACCGAAACGCAGGATGTAGTGCGCAACGAACCGGTGCTGGTCGTCAAGGCCATTACCCACCGCAAGGATGCCACCTGGCATGCCCTGCTGCCGGGTGCATTGGAGCACAAATTGCTGATGGGTATGCCGCGCGAACCAACCATTTTCCGCGAAGTAAACAGGGTTGTGCAATGCCTGGACGTCAATATCAACCCGGGTGGCTGCTCATGGTTGCATGCCATCGTCCAGATCCACAAGCAGCAGGAGGATGACGGCAAAAAAGCCATCCTGGCGGCTTTCAAGGGTCACCGCTCTTGCAAGCATGTCTATGTGGTGGATGAGGATATCGATATCTATGATCCACTATCGGTTGAATGGGCAATGGCGACCCGCTTCCAGGTAGATAATGACCTGCTGGTCATGCCGCGCGAACCCGGCTCCAGCCTGGACCCCAGCGCTGAACCTGGTACGCACGCCACCTGCCGGGCGGGTTTTGACCTCACCAAGCCCCTGGCAACCGCGGGCAAGGGCTTTGAAAAGGTGCCCTACCCGCCTGTGGATCTCAAGAAGTTCATCGGTCAAGGTTAAGCCATGCTATTAACTCCTGAACAACAAGCCATGCTGCAGGGAAGGCACGGGCGCTCAATCCAGAAAGCCATGCAGATCCTTTCCACCCTGGGAAAGATCTATGGTGCTGAGGTAATGCTGCCGATCACGTCCGTGCAGGTCTCGGGGGTCAGCTATGCCAACCTGGGCGAAGCAGGGCTGGAATGGCTCTCAGAAATGGCGGCGGATGGCAGCCATGTCAAAGTGCTCGCCACGCTCAACCCGGCGGGCATGGACATTGAAAACTGGCAAGTTTTGGGTGTCGATCCACAATTTGCCCGGGATCAGGCTCGTGTGCTGGATGCTTTTGCCCGCATGGGCATCACCCTGACCTGTACCTGTACACCGTATCTCAGCGGTAACCTGCCCAACCTGGGAGACCACATTGCCTGGGCAGAAAGCAGCGCGGTGTGTTATGCCAACTCTGTGTTGGGGGCACGCACCAACCGCGAAGGCGGTCCTTCAGCCCTGGCCGCTGCCCTGACCGGTTTTACCCCGGCATATGGACTGCACCTGGACGCCAACAGGCAGCCTACCATCACTGTTGAGGTTGAGAAACAGCCCACAGGAACCTGGCAGTTCGGAGTCCTGGGCAAAGCTATTGGTGACAGGCTCCAGGGGCAGCAAAGTGTGCCCTTTATCACCGGCATTGGGCATGCCAGCCTGGTGGAGTTGAAGTCCTTCTGTGCCAGCATTGCCACCTATGGCGGCACAGGCCTGTTCCACATGCGGGACATCACACCGGAAGTTGAACTATATACTGCACCAGAGGGAGTGATCCACATCACCCTGGCGGACATGCAGCAGGCGACTTCCCAACTACAGAAAGCATTGCTGGACGAAGTTGATTTTGTCAGCCTGGGTTGCCCGCACTTGACACTGGCGGAGGTTGCCCGCGTGGCAGAGCTGCTGGCGGGCAAAAGGGTGAATAAGGAATTCTGGATCACCACCTCAAGGCCGGTCAAGCACCTGGCAGACGAGGCGGGTTACACTGCTGTCATTGAATCCGCCGGGGCGAAGTTCGCCGTAGATACCTGCTGCGTGGTGGCACCGATTGAAGGCCGGTTCAAAGCCATGCTGACCGACTCAGCCAAAGCCTGCTATTATGCCCAGGCAAGGAACAGGTTTGCGATGCATATTCTGCCATTTGATGATGTGGTTTTGGAGGCATGCCGATGATCTTACAGGGACGCACGATCCAACCGGGCCATGTGACTGCACCAACCCTGGTCAGCCGGCAGGGTATTTCTTTTTATGGCGGTGTGGACCCCGAGAGTGGTATCGTCCTGGAAGCAGGACATGACCTGCGAGGACAGTGCATTGCCGGCAGGTTGCTTGTTTTCCCCAGTGGTAAAGGTTCCACGGTCGGTTCTTATACGCTTTATCGCCTGGCAAGGGGCGGAAAGGTGCCAGCGGGGATCATCAACGCCAATTGTGAAACCATCACTGCGGTAGGTTGCATCATCGGTGATATCCCCTGCATCGACCTGGTGGATATTTCCCTCATACCCGATGGTGTGGTGGCTACCCTGGATGCTGAAAATGGAACGCTCAGCTGGTAAGATAGCACCATGATCAAGATCCGCCTTGATGCAGTAACCTTTTCCTATCCCTCGCAGCTCATATTGCAGGATGCAGCCTGCGAAATCCAGGACAGGATGGTCTATGGCATCATCGGGGCTAACGGCAGCGGCAAAACCACCCTCTTGAGGCTCATTTTGGGCAACCTGGTTCCTGATACGGGGCTGGTTTTGAAGGAAAAGGACCTGGCGATCGGCTACATGGCACAGGAGATCAACCTGGACCTTGAAAAGAGTGCGTTTGAGGTGGTGCGGGAAGGGGCACAGCATATTTTGGCTCTCGAGACCCAATTGAATACCCTGGAAGACCGTTTTTCTGACCCCCAGGTTTCTTCCAATCCTAAAAAGCTTGCCCGGTTGCTTGATGAGCATGCAACTGTGCTGGATCAATATAACCAGGCGGGCGGTTCGAGCCTGGATGACAGTGTGCGTGGCATCCTCAAACAAATTGGTTTCCGGGATGAAGAGATCGGGCTGCCGATGGGCAATTTGAGCGGCGGGCAGAAAAAGTTGCTGGGCATGGCGCGCATCATGATCGGCAAACCGGATGTGCTGCTGCTGGACGAACCGGATAACCACCTTGACCTGGATGGCAAAGCGCTTTTGGAAAACCTGATCAAAAATTTCTCCGGGGCGGTGGTCATTGTTTCGCATGACCGCTATTTCCTCGACCTGGTGGTGGATGAGATTATCGAGATCGAAAGTACCCACTTAAGAACATACAAAGGCAATTATTCGGAGTATATGTTCGAAAAACAGGTCAGGCAGGCGCGGCAGGGACAGATGTTCCAGGCACAGCACAAGGAGATCACCCGCCTGGAGCAGGCTGCCAAACGCCTGCTGACCTGGGGCAAGGTCTACGACAACCCCAAGTTTTCCATGCGTGGCAAAGCCATCCTAAAACGCCTGGACAGGATCGAACGCATTGAAAAGCCGGCGGACGGTTCGATAGGCCTCGATATCTCGCTGGGTGGTTGGAGCGGCAGCCGCAAGGTCTTGGAATTGAGTGGGGTTTCTAAAAGTTTCAATGACACTGGATCCGGCATACTCAACCCGGTGTTGCGCGATATCGACCTGTACATAGGTTATGGTGAGCGGGTCGGGTTGGTGGGGCCCAATGGCTCAGGTAAATCCGTTCTGACCAGGCTGATCAGGGGAGAGGAACAGCCGGATGGTGGCGAGATATACATCGGGCCCAGTGTGGTGATCGGTTATTATGCCCAGGAATTTGAAACCCTGGATGAGACGCTGAACCTGTTGGATGCAATATGTAAGATGGGTAATTTTTCGCAGAGCCGCGGGGTGGCTTTCATGCGTAAGTTTGGTTTTGATTACCAGCAGCGGGATACACTGGTGGGCAGTCTTTCCGGTGGTGAGAAAGCTCGTTTGCAGATCGCCATGATCACCCTGTCCGGGGCAAATTTCCTGGTGCTGGATGAACCAACCAACCATCTTGATATTCCTTCATGCGAGGTACTTGAGGATGCTTTGTTGGAGTTCGAGGGGACCATTTTGGCGATCTCACATGACCGCTATTTCCTGGATCGGGTCGCCACAAGGATCTGCTCCTTGAGAGCGAATGGAATCGACTCTTTCCCCGGCAATTACTCTGACTGGCAGAGCCGCTAGACAATTCCATACCAAAACAGGTTCACCCAACAAAACCCTGCTTATGTGAAACCATAAGCACGCCACTTTTTACGTTTAGTTTCTTCAAACTGAACCTTCGCAGCAGGGTACATGTGCAGCGAAGTTACGAAGCCTGCGAACCATTGCGAAGCATTTTATTTCAAAATCTTAGTTTCCCCCATGGGGTACATGCACAGGGAAACTGGGAAACTAGGAAACTGGATTTGCCATCAACTTGGACTAGGAACTCAACTTCGCAGCAGGGTACATGTGCAGCGATGCCTTTATCCCTTGCTCTTTTCAAGGGACCGAGCGCCAATTATTATCCCTCGCTCTTTTCGAGGGACAATCGCAGCAGGGTACATGTGCAGCGATGCCTTTATCCCTTGCTCTTTTCAAGGGACCGAGCGCCAATTATTATCCCTCGCTCTTTTCGAGGGACAATCGCAGCAGGGTACATGTGCAGCGAACTTGCGATCTATGCGATCTTTGCGAAGTTACCCATAATGCGGATCAAGATCGCCAGTGCCGATGGATGTAATGAGATTATTGGGTTTCCAAACCTGGAATAATTGCTATAATCAAATAGTATAGATAATAGATCGGGGTCATGATATACCTCGATCAAGAGGAGAAGAGATGGTAATAAGAATTAATTTACGTTCGATCGTATTGTTGTTGGCATTGGTTCTCATCCTGATGTCGACCAATGCGGTGGCGATCGCCCAGGAAGGAACAGACCCGGAAGTTTTGACCACCCCGACAGCAGAAAAGTACACACGTGAAGATTATTTCCAAGCCAATGGGATCAACCCAGAAGAAAACCGTGAGGCGATTGTTATTCCTGGTGGACCGGGTTTTATTTCGATCCACCCTTCCCAATTTCTACCCATAAAATCCAATACTGAATATGGCTTTTATGGTATCAAGGAGATTCATGGACCCGTTTTTGATCCTAGTCATGCGCTAGTAGAATTTTTAGCCCCTGTTGATCTACCTCACCAGGCAACGATTAACCAGTTGGTTATTACTTTTGTTGACCTGAATATTGCTGATGCATTCAATGTTTCCATCTCCCTTAATCACTGCGATTTCAGTTATTCTTCTTGCAGTCCAATGGCATCAATCACAGCAGTTGGCAGCGGTGCCGGATACAACTACACTACCACTTCCACATTTAGCGATGCCAAAGTTGATCGACAGCTGTACAGTTACATGTTGCATTTATCCATCCCTGGAGGATTTGGAGTTGATCTCACCCTAGTAAATCTACGACTGGATTACACTTATCCTACCTTTATGCCAACGGTCCAGAATTAGCATATGACTGATAAAAAACGCATCATCATTGGTATCAGCGGGGCAAGCGGGGCGATCTATGGCATCCGCACCATGCAAATGCTGCGCGAATTGGGCATCGAAACCCACCTGGTGATCAGTCAAACTGCCCGCCAGGTGATCAGTTCAGAGACCGATTGGCAGATCAACGACGTTGAAGCGCTTGCCAGCCATGTCTATCAACCTGATGACCTGGCAGCCCCCATCGCCTCCGGGTCTTTCGCCACCGATGGCATGCTGCTGGTACCCTGTTCGATCAAAACCCTCTCCGGCATTGCCAATTGTTATGCCGAGAACCTGCTCCAAAGGGCGGCGGATGTCTGCCTGAAGGAAGGGCGTCCCCTGCTGCTGGCAGTGCGCGAAACACCCCTGCATGCCGGGCACCTGCACCTGTTAAGCCTGGCAGCCCAATCCGGGGCGATCATTTTCCCACCAGTCCCCTCCTTCTACAGCCGACCTGCGACCCTGGAAGAGGTCATTGATCAGACCATAGGACGCATGTTGCTGCGCATGGGAATTGATAACCCGTTCTTTAAGGTTTGGGATTAAAATTAGTGAAATCTTGTGTATCCATTTAACTTAACCCTGTGTGAGGTAAAATGAAAAAACCTAAACTTGGCGTTTTGATCTTGCATGGTTGGACATCCAGCCTGGATACCGTCAATGGACTGGTACCTCCGATTAATGCCCTCGGTTTACCGATTAGTATGCCGGTTCTGCGAGGGCATGGGAAAACCCCGGATGCACTTATCGGGGTGAAATGGCAGGATTGGGTAAAAGATGCAACTGCCGCACTGGATAGTTTGCTCACCGAGGTCGAGCACGCTGTGATCGTGGGTCACAGCATGGGTGGCATGCTGGCATTATACCTGGCAGCCACCCACCCACAGGGGATCGACAGCATAGTGACTGCTGGTTCACCTGGAAGGATGGCGACTCCATTTGCACCTGGCAATGTTTTACATCCTTTATTCCAACTGGTATGGCCATTGGTGAAAACCTATAAACTCGATCCGATTTATGCTGACCCCGAATTAGCAAAGGACGATACCTGTTACCGTTGGTGCCCGGTTGTTGCTGTGAAACAGCTTTTTGACTTCTCAAAGGCATTGAAAATATTGCTTCCGGAGGTAAAAGTACCTGCTCTCATCTTGCAAAGTAAAAACGATTCAACATGTTTACCAAAATCTGCTGATTTAATTTACACTGGCATCAGTACACCCATTGAAGACAAAAAGATCGCCTGGTTTGAAAAGACCGAGCATGGCATGTTCCAGGATATGGAAACCAAGCAAGTGATACAAACGGTAGTCGATTTCATTGTAGGAAGGATGAACAATGAGCATGAGTAATTTACCTTTATGGTTGGGATTGGGATGTGGAGGTCTTTTTTTCCTTGCATTTCTTGTGGTAGGCATCCTCCTGGTGGTCGGCAATGTGCGTGCCCGCAAGCGGGCTGACGCGAGCCAGACCTGGCCCAGCACAGCCGGGCGCATCCTGCTCTCTGAAGTGCGTATCAGCCAGAC
>CAYSZB010000035.1:10206-23983 GCA_964435475.1 uncultured Anaerolineaceae bacterium
TGATCGGTATTGTCTCACTGATCGCCAATTTCATCCCACGGTAGAGAAGCATCCCGGGCAGCAATTGGTAAGAGCCGGACCAGGGTCCGGCTTTTTGCCTTAAACAGTAACTTTTTTGTTATTCCCTATTGACAAATAATTCATTCAGCTTTATAGTTTAGCCCGCTTAACTATTAAGAGAGGTAAACTATATCTGGTCCCAACGAATTTTTAATGACATTACAATCATGGGTGGAAGTGACCATGCGTCGCTCCATGCATAACCTGATCCGCCACAGCAAATCGATGGGCTTCACGATGCCACAGGTAAATGCTCTTTTCCGCTTGCACCATCATGATCAATGCAGTGTGCGCGACCTGGCTGAATTTTTAGGCGTTTCGGATGCTGCAGTCAGTCAAATGGTGGATAAACTGGTTGACCAGGGGCTCATTTTGCGCATTGAAGACCCACAGGATCGTAGGGGTAAATTACTCAGCCTTTCTTCTGAGGGGAGCATCATTGTCCAGGAAAGCATCAAGTCCAGGCATGCCTGGGTATCAGACCTGGCAAAATTGTTCACTCCTGAGGAGGAAATGCAGGTTCAACCGGCACTTCTATTGTTGATCGAAAAGATCAAACAAATGGAAACTGAGCAACCGGGGGATTGTACCCATAAAAGTTCTGATCGATATTAGAACGTCGTCTTAATTAAATGAGCTCAAGAATACCAAATTATTAAAACCATCTCGGATGCGAATAGGAGCATCAAATATATGCTGCGATTACTGAAATTTTTAAAACCTTTTGTTTTCCATATCATCCTGGCCTTTATCCTGCTTTTCATCATGGCCAATGCTGACCTGGCGTTGCCAGATTATCTCTCAAGGATCGTCAATATTGGCATTCAGCGGTCCGGGATTGAAGATGCGGTTCCAGAAGCGATCCGGCAGGAGCAGATGGAACGCCTGTTCCTTTTCATGACCGCTGACGAACGCTCCCAGGTGGAAGCAAATTACACCCTGGTTGAAAAAAGCGATCCAGCCTACCAGGATATGCTCACCAGTTATCCTTTGCTTGCTGATAAAGCGGTTTACACCCTTAACAAGATCGATTCTGAAACCCGGGATCAGCTCAATTTGATCATGGGAAAAGCATTCACCATCGTCCAGGGCATCAACCAGATGGTTGAGAATCCCGAATCAAGCTCTGCCATGCTTGGTGGTGCTCTGCCCATAGATATGACCCAAATCCCGGCAGGAATGGACATTTACTCGGTGTTCAAGATGATGCCTGAAGCCCAGCGGACACAAATTACGGCCATGATCGATGAAAAGGTCGCAGCGGTTGGTGTCAGCATGGTTGAACAGGTGGCTGTAGTTGGTATCAAGGCAGAATATGAAGCATTGGGAATGAATCTGGCCACCTACCAGACCAATTACATTTTGAAAGTAGGCGGGTTGATGCTTTTAATGACTGCGCTCGCCGGTGTGTGTACGATCTCGGTGGGTTACCTGGCATCCAAGACTTCGGCAGGTTTTGCACGGGATGTGCGCCGGGCAGTATTTCACAAGGTGGAATCCTTCTCGAGTACCGAATTTGATAGTTTTTCCACGGCTTCTTTGATCACACGATCGACCAATGATGTAACCCAGGTGCAGATGCTGGTCTTTATGACCATTCGCATGGCGATGTTCGCCCCGATTCTCGGCATCGGTGGAATTATCCGGGCAGTCGACAAGAGCGCATCCATGTGGTGGATCATTGCCCTGGCAGTGGTGACACTGTTGGGATTGATCGGGCTGGTGACTGCCATTGCCCTGCCCAAATTCAAGATCATTCAAAAACTGGTGGATCGGTTAAACCTGGTCACCCGTGAAAATCTCTCCGGCATGATGGTCATCCGGGCGTTCAATAAGCAGGGGTTCGAAGAAAAACGCTTTGATGGTGCCAACCGTGACCTGACCAACATCAGCCTGTATATCTCGCGCATCATGGTTGCCATCATGCCCATCATGATGCTCGTTATGAATGGGGTGTCTATTTTAATCATCTGGGTGGGTGCACATCAGATTGCACAATCCGCCCTGCAGGTGGGTGATATGATGGCTTTCCTGCAGTATGTGATGCAGATCATGTTCGCCTTCCTCAACCTGGCCATGCTGCTGATCTTCCTGCCCAGGGCAGCTGTTTCAGGTGATCGCATCGCTGATGTGCTTGAGAAAGAGAATGTCATCACCGATCCGGAGACTCCAGCTTCATTCAATGTACCATTTGACAATACCATTGAGTTTCGCAATGTCTCCTTCCGTTACCCGGAAGCTGAGGAGGATGTCTTGCACGACATCACCTTTACTGCCAGGGCAGGAGAGACTACAGCCTTCATCGGTTCGACTGGCTGTGGGAAATCCACCGTTGTCAACCTGATCCCGCGCTTTTATGACGTGACCGGGGGTTCCGTGCTGGTGGATGGCAAGGATGTTCGTGAGGTTAAACAAAGTGAATTGCGTGACAAAATCGGCTACATTCCCCAAAAAGGTAACCTTTTTACCGGGACGATCAGCTCTAATCTCCGAATTGCAGATGAGAATGCGCCTGATGAGACCCTGGTCGAAGCGATTAATGTAGCCCAGGCATCCGAATTCGTGTTTGAGGAAAAAGATGCAGAGGGGCTGGAAACCCCCATATCCCAGGGTGGCATGAATGTGTCGGGAGGTCAAAAACAGCGCCTGGCGATAGCCCGGGCACTGGTCAAAAAGCCCCCGATATACATCTTTGATGATAGTTTTTCAGCCCTGGATTTTAAGACGGATTCCGCTTTACGAAAGGCATTACACGAAAACATGGGTGGCAGTACGGTACTGATCGTTACCCAGCGCGTGGCAACAGTTAAAAATGCAGACCAGATCATTGTACTGGATGACGGTCGGGTGGTAGGAAAGGGCACACATAAAGAACTTATGGAGACTTGTGATACTTACCAGGAAATTGCCACATCCCAGTTAAGTTTGGAGGAATTACGATGAGCCACCAACCAATAAACTCCAACAATAACCAGTCTGCAAAATCCAATGGCACCCAGGTTGCTCCTCCAAGACCAGGGCGTCCTGGAGGTGGCCCGATGGGCCGTGGCGGTCCCATGGCCTTCATGAAAGGTGAGAAAGCCCGTGATTTCAAGGGCACCATGCGCAAGTTGATCGGTTACCTGGGAGCATATAATCGCTCCATTGTGATCGTCCTGATCGTGGCAGCCATCTCAACCGTATTCATGATCGCTGGCCCCAAGATCCTGGGCAGAGCAACCACAAAATTGTTCGAGGGTGTCGTTGCCATGGTTTCCGGAACAGGTTCCGGCATTGATTTTCCTTACATTTCACAGATCTTGCTGATGGTTCTCAGCCTTTACCTGATCTCATCCATGTTCAGCTTCATCCAGGGGTGGGTCATGTCGGGCATTTCAGCAGACCTGACCTATCGCTTCCGCCGGGATATTGCCGCCAAGATCAACCGCCTGCCGCTCAAGTATTTTGATGGCATCAGCCAGGGTGAGGTGCTTTCACGGGTGACGAATGATGTAGATACGATCAGCCAGACTCTCAACCAGAGCCTTTCACAGATCATCACCTCGGTAACCAGCGTGATCGGCATCCTGATAATGATGCTGAGCATCAGCTGGTTGATGACCCTGGTGGCGTTGGTCACTTTGCCCCTTTCATTGATCGGTATCAACCTGATCGTCAAGAAATCCCAGAAGTACTTTAAACAACAGCAGGAATACCTGGGGCATATTAACGGGCATGTGGAGGAGATATATGGCGGACACGTGGTCATCAAAGCCTTCAATGGCGAAGCAAGGAGCGTCCAGAAGTTTGATGAGATCAACGCAACCCTGTACTCATCTGCCTGGATCTCACAGTTCCTGAGCCATTTGATGATGCCATTCATGCGCATCATGAGCAATCTCGGGTATGTGGCAGTGTGTGTATTGGGTGGTTACCTGGCCATCAAAAAGACGATTACCGTTGGTGACATCCAGGCATTCATATCCTATGTTCGTTCGTTCAACGAACCCATCATGCAGATCGCCAATATCTCGAATGTTCTCCAGCAGACCGCAGCCGCAGCTGAGCGGGTCTTTGAATTCCTCGAAGAGCAGGAGGAAGTACCCGATACCGCCACACCAGTGCACCTTGAGCAGGTGCGTGGAGAGGTAGTCTTTAAAAATGTTCACTTTGGCTACTCCCCCGACAAGATTATCATTAATGACTTCTCAGTTGAGGTTAAACCGGGTCAGAAGATCGCCATTGTTGGACCGACTGGCGCTGGCAAGACTACCATGGTCAAGCTATTGATGCGCTTCTACGATGTCACCAGTGGTGAGATCCTGGTTGATGGGCATAACATCAAGGACCTGACTCGCCAGGAATTGCGGGATCAGTTTGCCATGGTTTTGCAGGACACCTGGCTTTACAACGACACCATCCTGGAGAACATCCGCTATGGCAGCGATAATGCCACGGATGAAGAGGTGGTCAATGCGGCTGACACTGCGCATGTGGATCACTTCATCCGCACCCTGCCCGATGGATACCAGCTGGTTTTGAATGAAGAAGCGACCAACATATCACAGGGGCAGAAACAACTCCTGACCATTGCCCGGGCGATCATCTCTGACCCCAAGATCCTCATCCTGGACGAAGCTACCAGCTCGGTTGACACGCGCACCGAAGTGCGCATCCAGCGGTCGATGGATATCCTGATGCGCAATCGCACCAGTTTTATTATTGCCCACCGCCTGTCAACCATCCGCAACGCTGACCTGATTTTGGTGATGCGCGATGGCGACATCGTCGAAAAGGGAAAGCACGAAGAGTTACTGGAGCAGGGCGGCTTTTATGCCGAGCTTTACAACAGCCAGTTTGAAATGCTACCTGCTGATTGATCAGGATTTTTGTTATTAACAAATGCCAGGATATTCTCCTGGCATTTATTATTTGTAATATACTCAGGTCAGATCTGGTTATGACTAATTAATGCGCAATGAGGTTTATGATGAAGAGCAACCTGAAAATCTTTATTATTTCTGTCAGTGCCTTGGTCATCCTGGCTTGCGCGTTATTCCAGGTGACCCCAACACCCCCACCTCCGATCCCTTCCACTGCGATCCTGCCACCGACAGCTCCCCTGGCAACACCCTTCCCGACACCGATTTCAAGTGATCCCGCCAGCAATGAGCGCTGGATGCTATATGAAGATGCCCTGGCAGCGCGTCTCCTTTCCATCCCGATATCAAGGGGAGATGGCTATTGCGAATGGCAGATCCTCGAGCAGGAAGGTCTGGAGGTTTTTGTGTGGGCGATCTGCCAGTTGGCAGGTGATCCAAGTGGCACAGCCACCAGTGTGCCGGTGGTCATCACCCTTTCGGGAGATGGGCTGATCGCAGGTGTGGAAATGCCGCGGGATGGATCCCTTTGGGGGGATGATGTTCGCGCGATGTTCCCGGAAGATCTGTGGAGTGCAATATTCTTCGAAACAGCAGACATTGATGGGATGTGGGCACATATCCAATCACGACATGTAAACCCGGAACCACCTTTGATCGCTCTCTCAGGCATTCTTTTACCATAGTTGAATTTCAGCCTTTTGAGTTGTTTAATCTGTCATGGACCGTAAAAGATTGTTACTCCTGATTTCCGCAACTGTAATCGTACTGACATGCCTTGGTGCTTTCCTGGTGCTTGAAATGCTCGAGCACCCGATAAGACACAGGGTGGATGATATTCTATATGATAATTACAACCATTACCTGGCTTGTGAGGATCTGCCGGTGACGGATGAGGTCAGGTCTGCCATCAAAACCCACCAGGACGTCCTTGATGCAGTTGATCAACTTGCCCCGGGTATAGTGGGCTGGCAAATGGAAGAGGTTTGTCCGGGAAGAGGTGATATTCTCTTCTGGTATGGCTCACATGACCAGCGCAACCAGGTGGAGGCATTGATCGGGTCTGAAGAGAGATTTTTTGGCATCCCCATCAGGATGCGGAACCAGTAAATCGCTGTATGATCACTGTATAAGTGTTTACCCTTGTCTGGATTATGCCCTGTGCTTCCTGTGGTAACATTAGCAAATTCTGTACTATGAAAAAGCAAATTAGAAACACCCTTCTGATCATCTTGGGCACGCTATGCGTGATTCTTGCTGGTTTGGGTGTGTTTATCCCCATCCTGCCAACGACCCCTTTCCTGTTATTGGCAGCTTTCTTATATGCCCGCAGTTCCGAGCGATTTCTCAACTGGCTTCTAACCAACCGTTTGTTCGGTAGGTTCATTTCCAACTACCGGGATGGTTTGGGTATTCCATTGTTACAAAAGATTTCGACAATCATGGCGCTTTGGGTGACCATAGGTGTATCCATCGCGCTGTTTGCTGATGCCTGGTGGTTGCGTATCTTATTGATGGGGATTGCTCTGGGGGTCACAATCCACCTCATCAGGGTCAGGACACTTAAACTACAAACCAAAGAAGAACCGGGAACCGCCGTTATGGCAAAACCCTGCAACGAACAGGAAGAATAAGAGGAGGTTCAAATGTTCATCCACCCAGTGAGAACCAAGCATGATCTGAAATCATTTATTGGACTTCCTTACACACTTTACCGCGATGATCCTTTATGGGTGGCACCACTGCGCAGTGAGCAGTGGTCACAATTCAACCCGGTGAAAAACCCCATGCTGGAGCACTGTACCTACCAGTTATTCCTGCTCAAAGAGGGAGACAAGGTACTGGGACGCATCTCGGCGTTTACGGATCGCCTGGCATTGGACCACTGGCAGCAACCCATCGGTCTGTTTGGCTCATTTGAGTGTGTCAATGACCCAGTGGCAGCCAGTATGTTGCTTGATGCAGCCGCCACTTGGCTTCGAGTCCAGGGCATGCAAGTCATGCGCGGACCGTGGTCATTTGCCTCGCAGGAGTGGGGACTGGTTGTGGAAGGATTCGAACCCCAACCGGTTATCCTGGCACCATACAACCCACCTTACTACAATAATTTCATGACAGGTTTTGGCCTTTCCAAGGTCATGGACTTGCTGGTCTATGAAGCGGATATGCAAAAGGGTTATCGCATCCCGGAGCGCATCCTGACCCTGACTGAAAGGATCGCGCAGCGTTATGGCGTCAGAGTGAGACCAATTGATATGAACCATTTGGAAGCGGATGTGGTCACCATCATGCGCCTGGCGAACCAATCCATCTCGGATAACTGGGGCTATTACCCGGTGACTGATGCCGAGGCACGGGCGATGGCGCATGACCTCAAGCAGATCGTCAACCCTGAAGCGCTTTTGCTTGCTGAAGATGCCAGTGGGGAACCGATCGGCTTTGCGCTTTCCCTGCCGGACGTTAACCAGGTCTTGAAGGGGTTAAATGGCAGGTTGTTGCCTTTCGGTTGGTTGAAGATGTTGATCGAATTGCCCAAATTGAAAGTTTACCGTATGTGGGCACTGGGTGTGGTGCCTGAATACCAGGGCAAGGCCATCGATACCCTTTTATACCGTGCCACGCATGATGCCCTGGCGCAATTGAATGTGCGCATGGAGATCAACTATGTATTGGAGAACAATGACCGGATGAACAATGCGATCGTAAAATTGGGGGCAACAGTCATTAGACGCTACCGGGTGTATGACAAGAAAATTTTGTAAAAAAGCTTCTGAACCTTCTAATTCATAAAACAAGCAGCTGGTTGACTTAGATATTTGTCAACCAGCTGCTTTGTAGTGTTCTGGAGTTATTATTAGCTTATTTTAATTTAGCGCATCCAGGGCAGTTTGGGCTTCCTGGGCAGCATTTGTCATCACGGCTGTGACATCGGCAAATTTATCCAGGATGACAGTTTCAAGTGCTTTACGCAGTGCCGGGTCTGCGGCTTCGTTCCAGTACTTTGTGAAGGTGTAAGCCCGTGGCGCAAGGTGATTCAACTCATTTATCCATACGCCTTCAATCGGATCAGTGCTCAGGCCGGAAGACTCGGCCACAGATTTGACCGCCGGTAATGCCCAGTCCTTCCAAACTTCAGCGCCACCCTCACCGGTGTAATAGCTCAGGAAGGTATAAGCGGCAGTGGGGCGTTGGGAGGTGCTGGCGATTCCGAAACCACCCCAGAACAGGACGTTTGCCCTGACCTTATCCTGTGGCGGGGCGACCAGGCCCAGGTCAATATTGGGATTCTCGAGGAAACCAGCCTGCGGCCATCGTCCAAAGAGGTACATGGCTGCTTTACCATTGGCAAACTCGGTATTGCCGCCACCCCAAGAATTCAGGTCAGCTGGTGGAGGTGCAACACGGTATTTGTTGTACAGGTCGGCATAGAACTGGACTGCACGAATGGTTTCTGGTGAGTCCATGTAGCCAACGAAATTCTTTCCATTGTTGCTGATCAGAGATCCGCCAGCAGCCGCCACCCAGTATTCAAAGCCTGTGGTCCAACTAGCTGGCAATTGGATGCCGTAGATGTCAATCTTGCCATCGCCATCCGTATCCTGGGTCAGGTCCAGGGCAATGTCAAGCATGTCATCCCATGTCCAACCTTCTTCAGGGTAGGGAATGCCGGCTTCATCAAAGATGGTTTTGTTATAGTAAACTGCCAGCGGTGAGTAGTCCTTGGGCAGGAGATACTGTTGCCCGTTAACCTGCCCCGGCTCAAGCAAACCCGGCAGGTAGATGGTCGGGTCGAAAGCGTTGGTGGTCATGTAGTCATTGAGGGGGATGAAGGCGCCTTTTTCAACGAATGAAGGCACGGCATCATCGCCAACCTGCATGACATCTGGGGCGGCTTTGGCTGAGAGCTGGGTGAGCAGTCGGGCATAATAATCACTGCCGGCGACAGGTTCAAGCTGCACAATAATGTCAGAGTTACCAGCTTCAAAGTTCTGGATGATCGTCTGGTGGGGAGCAAGACCTTCACCACTGTCACCAGTGCCCACGCGGATCACGGCGAGACCTTCTGCTTCAGGTGTCGGAGTGGCTTTAGGTGCGCAAGCTGAAAGAATAAAAAGACTTACAATAAACAAGGTCAGTACTTTCTTCATTTTTCCTCCAATGTAAATTCTCAATCCAAATATAGCACAATCCATCCTCCAATAGCAAATGAAAAGATTTGACGAGAATTATCTGTTTGATAACAGAGTCTTGGCAAGCGTCCCAAAAATTTTATCTAAGAGATTTATTTACGAATGAGAAAGGAGAAGTAGACTTACCTTATTACTTCTAAATTTCAGTTGCATATATGTTTGCGATAGTGTAAGATGAGTTTGACGTATGTATTGATAAGAATGTGTCAGGAGGTATGTATGATCGTCACAGCATGGAATAATGGTGCCCACAGCCGAAACGGGGTGGGTTATGGAATACGGATACCCTTGGAAGACCGAGATATCCACTTCAAGCCTGAATGGACCCAGATCTTAATCGAACTGCAAGGCGAACCAGAGCCTGTCGAAATTGCCATTGACCAGGAGAAGTTGTGGGGCGAAGGCGAGCATCCCCTGGTGGATGCGCGGATCGGGCGCTGGCTGCGGAGGGAAGGCCTTGCACCCTGGCGGATGGGTAACCCCCCACGGATGGCGATGGAAGCACTGGGTGAGAACCGCTTCAGCCTATCCAAGGTAGCTGGGGAGAGTGAAGGCCATCGCCGGCGCGGAACAGGGCTGTAAACTATCCCCCCCATAAATAATGAACTGTCACACCTGGCCGGGTAATAGGAAAAGCAGGGTTATCACCCTTACAGGCTTAGGGCTGGGACTGCTTTTACTGGTCAGCGCCTGCCAAAAAATACCAATTTTACAAGGGAAGAGTGAGATTGGGCTTGAGCCCGGGGTAACTGCAGGTGAGGACTTTGCTATTTATCTATTTTCAGGGAAAATACCGCCAAGCCAGGTGCTGGAGGGTGTGTCCTTATTGCTGGAAAGTCAGCCCTTGATCAGCCAGGCGGAAATCCTTAAGTACACATTCCAGACCCATACCATTCACCTGACCAGGGAAGGTGTGGATAAACTCACCAACCTGCAGGTGCCGGTTAATGGGATCGCTTTTGCGGCTTGTGTGGATGGAAAGCAAATCTACCGCGGGTCATTTTGGGCGGCATATTCTTCCCTGTCTTATAATGGAGTGATAATTGACCCCTTGTTGGTCAGCCAGGATAACCCGTACTTAGAGATTCACCTGGGTTATCCTGATGAGTCATTTTTTACCGGACAGGATCCCAGAGGTGATCAACGCATTATGAACAAACTCGAAGAGGCTGGCAAGCTACGGTGGGACGATTTGCCATAACAAGCAGCCAATGATAAAATGTTTCAAAACCTAACATCAGAAGGCAATTTTCAAAAGAAAATATGGAAAATGCTGCCAGGAAATCAACATTACTAAAAATGACAAGAGCAAAGAAGCCAGTATTTTACAGGGAAATCCTGTTTATTTGCTTCCTATCAGTCCTGGTAGGTACTGCATTTTCACTTCCTCAAAATGATGGTATCCAGGCGCAGGATGAAAAAATGATCGTTGCCTGTGTGGGCGACAGTATAACCTACGGGTACGGTGTACGCCATAACCTCAATTTAGATTCATACCCTGCCATCCTGCAAAGAAAACTGGGAGATAATTACCAAGTCTTGAATTTTGGGGTAAGCAATTCAGCCCTGACATATGCCAGCTACAATCCTTACTGGGAAACCGACAGTTATTATGAATCCATGGTGAGTAACCCAAACATTGTGTTGATCATGTTAGGCACAAATGACACATGGCATTACAGATTTTCTGCCGATTTATTCGAGGGGGACCTGATGTACATGATCTCACTTTATCAATCCCTTCCCTCTCAGCCCACCGTCTACCTGCTGACACCACCTGACGCTTTCAGTATCGCGGATGGGGAGGTCATCGAAAACGAACTTGTCCCGCTTATCCACAAAATCGGAGAGCAGGCAGGTGTGGAAGTAATCGATATTTTTCCCTTAACAAAGGACCAGAAAAAATATTACATCAGCGATGCCATTCATCCTAATGCATTTGGCAACTACCTGATCTCCAAACTTGTCTTTAAAGCTATCACCAACTGATCGATTTACTTGTTTTTAGGGGGAATCTGGGCGGATTACTTCAAAAACCTGATAAAATCGCCTGATTATGAACAATTTGCTCAAACGTATTCGATATTATCCCAGGTTCGGCTTGATCATGCTGGCATATATTGCCTTTATTGCCCTGGGGATGCCAGACGGGTTGCTGGGTGTAGCCTGGCCATCCATCCGGCATGGATTTGGCGTTCCCCTGGATGCACTTGGTTACCTTTGGGCAGTCTCGATCACAGGTTACATACTTTCAGCCTTTTTCAGCGGGCGGGTAACAGCATGGCTGGGGGTGGGCAAGGTGTTGGCGATCAGTTGTTTGATGACCGGCATTGGCCTTATCGGTTATACACTTGTTCCACAATGGTGGATGATGGTAGCGCTAGGTATCTTATCCGGATTGGGGGCTGGTGCTATCGATACCGGTTTAAATGCGTATGTGGAAGCACATTTTAACCCAGGATTGATGCAATGGCTGCATGCCTGTTACGGGATCGGCATAACAGGCGGCCCTCTGATCATGACATATGGACTTAATGCATTTGCCAACTGGCGACCGGGATACATCGTCGTGGGAACCCTCCAACTGATCCTGGCATTGGTCTTCACCCTCACTTTACCCAAGTGGAAAGATGATGGAGCAACTGGAAATAATGAGAAATTGTTGCGTGAAACTGGCAAAGGGATCAAGTTAGGAGAGACTTTGCGCGAGGGACAAGTATGGATGGGCTTAATCCAATTCTTGTTGTATGTGGGCTCTGAAGTCTCGATCGGCACCTGGACCTACACCCTGCTGACCGAGTCGCGCAACATAGAACCGGAAATTGCCGGCTTGTTGACCGGCTCTTATTGGGGGATGTTCACTGTTGGGCGGATCATCGCCGGTTTGTTTGCACGTAGAATTGGGATCAATAAACTGGTGCTGGGATCTCTTGTTTTAGCTTTTATCGCCTCGTTATTACTCTGGTGGAACCCGGCAGAGTGGTCGAATATTGCCGCGATCGCCATGGTCGGGTTAGCTATCGCACCGATATTCCCTGCATTGGTCTCTGGTACCAGTCAACGTGTGGGTGAGAAGCATGCTGCCAACACAATCGGCATTCAAATGGCTGCTTCGGGTTTGGCGGCTGTGGTAATCGCACTGGTAGGGGTTCTGGCAAGGCGGATCTCACTCGAGATCATCCCATTATGCCTTGTTGTCCTTTTTGGGTTACAGATCGGTATCTATGTAACAGGCATGCGCCAAAGAAGGAAAAAAATAAACAAGGCAATAGGCCAATCAATCAAAATTTAAAAGATCTTTTTTGTTTAAAGTGTAGTGAATCCAAGGCAATAAATGGTTGTAACCAGGTAAATCCACTATTCCTGTTAATGTTTAGCGTATTTTTTCTTGATCTCAACCATCTCGTCGGTCAAGATCAGAGGTTTACCCTGGCATTCATTATCCGGGTCTTTTTGCCATTTTCCGGAATTATCCCGCTTTACGGGCATGCGCTGTTTGACCGATGGCGGGGATGCAATTGGAGATGGCTTTTGCGCATACCAATAGGCGACTGAGCTGACCTCGTTCGCCAGATGGTTGGCGTGACCGACCTCAATTGAGACCCTGAGCTCACGGGTGAAGCGCACTGGGTTCTCGAGGTGGAAGACATAACTTGTCTGGTAACCACTGTTACCGCGGTAAAGTTCCATCTCGGGGATGGGGATGGTGTGCCCTTCGAAAATCGATGACCCGTTGCGCATAAAGGCATTGGGCTGCATGCCAAAAGCCTGGTTGAAGTAATCTTCACTGCCGGTGCCGTGCAAGTCGGGCGGCCATTTGTAGCCATCCACCCAGATCATATCATCGCCCTCGCCCCACCAGTTGCCGGTGAAGTTGGTGACTGACAGGTTACAGCCAATGTAGTGACCACGACCTTTGGTATCCAGGATGATGTAATTGTTCTCCCAGGCGGTCAGTTCCTTGTTAATGACATCGGCATCGGGTGTGTTGACTGTGACCTCGGAACCCCAGCCAGAAAATGGGTTGGCGCGGCGAAATTCGGCATGGAAGTAGGCACAATTGGGAGGGAATTCCGGCAGGGTTTCATGATCGACATAAAAGTACTGCCAATGTGGTTCATCACTCTCGTTGACCAGTTCAATGCGGATATGCCTGGCGAAGGGCATCGGGACGTAACAGTTCAAGGCACATGGACGGTTGAAGAGGTATGGTGTATTGGTTGAGGCTGAGAACAAGGCGGATTGGAAGGAATTGACCATGGAATGGCCCAGGCAAAAGAAATCTCCCAGGGGGACCAGGACACTGGGATAGGGGGCGTCATCATAGGTGATCTTAATGAGACACTCACGGTAATGACCCACCTGGGTCATCCAGATATGGGTGATCTGGGCGGGTCCGTCCAGGTCTGCGAGGATGGCGGTGGCATGCGGGGGGATGGTGATGGCGTCTGCGTTGCGCCCAGTTTGATCCCAGGAAGAAACCCTCCTGGTCTGGCGATCTAGAATTTGAGAGAGGTCGTTTAACATGATTTTTTCCTTTCAGAAATGGAACCCTCGTGTTGTTCGAAGACACAAGCTATACTTAATTATATAGATTAATTGTCCATTTTGAACATCAGTTTTTGTAGTAAGGAACGGAATTAATTAGTTGGTGTAACATTCTTTCTG
>CAYSZB010000036.1:0-13882 GCA_964435475.1 uncultured Anaerolineaceae bacterium
AAAAAACAATTACGGGATTTTATACCTATTTCTTTGCTAAGGACTATTTATGAACACACTGCTTGGAAAACACTGGCATCATCTGGCAACAAACGAAGTTGTTGACCTTCTTGACACAGATATTCAACAAGGATTGGATATTTTTGAGATCAAGCACCGCCAGGAGCGCTTTGGTCTCAATGTCTTAACCCCAAAGAAAGGGAAGAGTCCGTTTGTGCGCTTTCTTTTACAGTTTAACAACCCCCTGGTGATCATCCTGCTGATCGCCAGTGTGATCACCGCAGTTTTGAAGGACCCTACCGATGCAGCGGTTATCTTTGGGGTGGTGCTGATCAATGCGATCATCAGTTTCATCCAGGAATCGCGAGCTGAGCAGGCAATAGCGGCCTTATCGAAAACGATGACCACCGAAGCAACTGTAGTGCGCAGCGGGAAAGTGATCCGTTTGCCTGCGGCAGAACTGGTGCCGGGCGACATTGTCCAATTGCTTTCCGGCGCGCGTGTGCCGGCAGACCTGCGCCTGGTCGTCTCGAGGGATTTCCAGGTGACCGAGGCAGCACTTACCGGTGAGTCATTACCAGTAGAAAAGGATGCCAACCTGCTTGTAGACCATGATGCGGTATTGGCAGAACGCCGCAACATGGCATATGCATCCACCCTGGTCACATTTGGATCAGCAACGGGCGTGGTGGTTGCCACCGGGGATGGGAGTGAGGTAGGGCGAATATCGCAATTGATCTCCAGTGCGGCTAACCTGGAAACACCGTTAACAAAGAAGATCGGTCAATTCAGCCGTTTATTGCTGGTTGCCATCCTGATCCTGTCGGCGGTTACCTTTGGCATTGGTGTGCTTCGGGGAGAAGAGGTGGTGGATACGCTAATGGCAGCCATTGCCCTGGCTGTGGGTGCCATCCCTGAAGGATTACCTGCAGCTTTGACGGTCACATTAGCAATCGGTGTATCCCGCATGGCCAGGCGCAATGCGATTATCCGCAACCTGCCAGCAGTTGAAGCATTGGGTTCCACGACAGTCGTATGCTCGGATAAGACCGGTACCCTGACCCAAAATCAGATGACAGTGCAGGAAATCCATACCCTGGGTGGTGTGTACTCTGTCAGTGGTATCGGGTACCAGCCGGAGGGTGAGATCTCGGGAGAGTGGAAACGCGATATGGCCGTGAGCGAGACACTCAAAGCCGGATTATTATGCAATGACAGCCAGATCGTGCAGGTCGAGGGACATTGGGCTATACAGGGTGATCCTACCGAAGGAGCTTTGTTGGTATCAGCCGGCAAGGGCGAGCTTGTCCCTGAGGAGAAAGCATTTTCCAGGCGGATGGATACCATCCCATTCGATTCCCAGCATCAATATACGGCAACACTGCATGATGATGGAATGGTTTACATCAAAGGTGCAGCTGAGGTGCTGCTCGATCGCTGCAGTGGTGCCCTTGACACATCCGGAATAGTACAGACATGTGGTGGCGAACCCTTTAAAAAGGCCGTTGATGCCATGGCTGAGAAGGGGCTGAGGGTGTTGGCTTTCGCCCGGCTGCAGAAACCTGGTGCAAAGAAGATCAGTTTCGAGGACATCCGGGGTCTGACCCTCCTGGGATTGCAAGGAATGATGGACCCACCGCGCACAGAGGCTATAGATGCCATTCGAGCCAGCCATGAAGCAGGCATTGCAGTCAAAATGATCACCGGTGATCATGCGCTCACTGCTGCAGCGATCGGCAGGCAAATCGGGATCTGCCAGGAGGATTGCAGCAACGTATTGGTTGGTTCAGAACTGGCTAAATTGTCAGACAGTGAACTGATCGAAAAGGTTGAGGATGTTAATATATTTGCGCGGGTAGCCCCTGAACAGAAACTGCGCCTGGTGGAAGCCCTGCAATCGCGTGGGCATATTGTGGCAATGACGGGGGATGGGGTGAACGATGCCCCGGCACTCAAACAAGCCAACATCGGTGTGGCGATGGGTATTACGGGTACTGATGTATCTAAAGAATCAGCGGATATGATACTGACTGATGACAACTTTGCATCCATTGAAGCTGCTGTAGAGGAGGGACGAGGTGTTTTTGACAACCTGATCAAATACATTGCCTGGACGCTGCCCACCAACCTGGGTGAGGGATTGGTGTTATTGGCGGCAATCGTTACCGGTGCCACACTGCCGATCCTGCCCATCCAGCTGTTATGGATCAACATGGTGACCGCTGCAGTCTTGGGCATGCCTCTCTCACTTGAGCCGAAAGAACCAGACCTGATGCGCCGCAAGCCGCGAGATCCAAAAGCACCAATTCTCAACGGCGTGTTAATCTGGCGGATCGTGCTGGTCAGTGTGATAATACTGGCAGGGGCTTTCGGATTGTTTGAGTATGTACTTTCGCAGGGCGCTTCACTGGCTGAAGCACGCACAGTTGCAGTCAACGTTGTCATCATTGTTGAACTTTTTTACCTGTTCAACGCCCGCTCTTTAACAAGATCTCCATTTCAGCTCGGATTGTTCACCAACCCGTGGGCGGTGGGTGGAGCAATCCTCATGGTGCTGATCCAACTGCTCTTTACCTACGCCCCGTTCATGAATAGGGTATTTGGAAGTGCGCCGATATCACTGGAGCTATGGCTAAATGTTCTGGTGGTGAGCATGGTCGCATACCTCCTTGTGGAATTTGAGAAATGGCTGCGTCGCAGGTCAGCGAGGTAGCCATTCAGGAATGGTGCGCTCCGGTTTGGAGCGCACCATTTTTGTTTTCAGCAAGCACTAATATTGAAAAACGGAATTGGTGCGATCAGGTGAAGAGCGTGGCTTACCATGCACTTCTTTGATCATTGCCGGGGATATGTCTTGAATACTTTATCCCAGAACCAGGTGGAGACACCAAAGCTCATGGTGTGGTACTTGAAGTGGTGGCCCATGTGGTGGCGGCGCAGTCTGGCGAAGTAATTGCCCTTGAGGCTGAAGTGGTGCAGGGCATAGTGGGTTATGTCATAGATAACATATCCCAGCAAGAATCCCGCAAAGGTGCCAGCGACGTAGTGGGGTGCACCAATCAGTTTGCCAAACACCAGCCAGAAGAGCAGGTAAAAGAGCGCTGAGAGGGGCAGGCTGAGCACCGGGGGCATGACCAGGCGGGTCTTATCCCGCGGGGTGGCATGGTGCACGCCGTGCATCAGGAACAGGAAGCGTTTGGTTTTTTCGCCCGGGTTAGCTGGCGCCCAGTGGAAGATAAAGCGGTGCAGCAGGTATTCGATGAGCGGCCAGATGAGCAGACCGATGGCGAAGGAGATCGGGACGTTCCACCAGCCACCAGCCTGGTTGGCACGGGCGGCAAGAAAGAGGAAAAAGGCGACCAGGGGGATGAAGATCACCAGGACGGCGATCGGGCTGATGTGTGAGAAAAATTCCATAAAATCGGATTTGAAGAGGCGGATGGATTGTTCGTCTTTGGGTTGGGTGGTATTGGACATGGTCACTCCAGGCAGTATGTGTTGGCGATAATTTTACTCCAACCTGCAGGTTGGAGGCAGAGAAGTTGGAATGGGGATCAGAAGAGATATTGAGAAGAATCAGGTTTGTTAAGAGAGGAAATACAAGGTTTTAGGGATAATTGTTACCAGTGCAATTATTAAGGTGGTGCGATCAAAGAAGATCGCCTTAATTATAATTATTACTCCAAAAAGGGATGGCTGGCAGACCCTGCATTATAATTAGCCAGATTTACCAGGAGAAAAGCCATGAATGATCGTTTGAAGCGTTTACAACAAGCAATGCAGGAACAACAGGTCGACTGCCTGGCGTTGAATCCCGGACCCAGCCTGACCTACCTGAGCGGGCTGCATTTTCACCTGATGGAGCGACCGGTGGTGGCATTTTTCACTGCCAAAGGACGACCGGGCATTGTATTACCACTGCTTGAGCATGCAAAACTGGCAGAGATACCGGTAAAATTCGAGGTATTCCCATACGGCGATGACCCGGCAACCTGGGGAAGCGCTTACTCGGCATTGTTTGATAGGCTCAAATTGCACGGAAAAAAGATCGCAATCGAACCGGTACGGATGAGGGTGTTGGAGCTGCGTTTTTTGGAGGCGGCGGGAAAAAAGGCACTGTTTACCGACGGCAGCACTCTGCTTTCAAGGCTGCGCATGGTAAAGGATGTTGAAGAGATCGGGAAAATGCGTGAAGCAGCCCAAATCGCCCAGAACGCCTTGTTGGAAACCCTTAAAGGAATAAAAATCGGGATAAGCGAGAAGGAGATCGCCAGTGAGCTGGTGATCCAGCTCTTCAAGGCGGGCTCGGATGTGGAATTGCCTTTCCAGCCGATCGTCAGCAGCGGTCCCAACAGTGCCAACCCGCATGCAGTGCCATCGGAGCGGAAATTGCAGGAAGGGGACCTGCTGCTGTTTGATTGGGGGGCTGCGAAGGATGGCTATTTCTCGGACATTACGCGCACATTCACTGTTGGAGAGGTGGACCCGGAACTGGTTAAGATCGGCGAAGTGGTGCTGAAAGCCAACGAAGCAGGGCGGATGGGCGGCAAGGCGGGCATGTGCGCATGTGAGGTGGACCTGGCAGCGCGGCAGGTGATTGAAGCGGCTGGCTACGGGGCTTTTTTTACCCACCGCACAGGGCATGGGCTGGGCATCGAAGCCCATGAGACGCCTTATATTTACGCTGAGAACGACCTGGTTTTGGAAAAAGGGATGACTTTCACTGTTGAGCCGGGGATTTACCTGCCGGGTCGCGGTGGGGTGCGTATAGAGGATGATGTGGTGGTGACCAAAGACGGCCTGGAAAGCCTGACCGACCTGCCAAGGCAGGTGCTGCCGCTGGAGGAATTCTCCAGCTTATGAAAGAGCGACGGGATCTATACCTCATCTCCATATCCATCCTGTTCTGGGGATTGGGTGAGGGATTATTCTTCATTTTTCAACCGCTGTACATGCAGGAACTTGGTGCCAGTGCGATCATGATCGGCACGATATTGGGGATCAACAGCATCGGGATGGGATTCCTGCAAATTCCCCTGGGATATATCTCTGACCGGTATGGCAGACGCCTGATGTTGTGGTTTAGCTGGTTTCTGGGGGTGATTGCCGCACTGGTCATGGCATTTGCCAGCAACCTGACAATATTCGTGGTGGGTTATTTTATATACGGACTGACAGCGGCGGTGATTGCGCCAATGAACAGCTATGCGGCAGCAGCGCGGGGAAACTGGTCGGTTGGCAAGGCGGTCAGTTTCATCTCGGCCGCATACAATGTAGGTGCACTGGTCGGACCACTGCTGGGTGGGATGCTGGCTGAACGGTTCGGGTTATCCATGCTCTATAAAATCGCAGCAGTGATCTTTGTTATCTCATCGATCATTGTGTTGTTCATTCGCAACCAGCCGGTGGAAAGGCGGGATGAACTGGCAACCAACCAGGGATTGCATCGCAACCCGCGCTTTGTGCTGGCACTGGTGATCATCCTGGTGGTGATGTTTGCCCTTTACCTGCCATACCCGTTAACTTCGAACTTTCTGCAAAATGAACGCAACCTGTCATTAAGCAATATCGGCATTTTGGGTTCAGCACTCAGCGTTGCCAGCGTGCTCTTAATATTATTGTTGGGTCACCTGCATCCACTGAAAGTTTTTGTGATCGGGCAGGTGGCGATGATCAGTTTTTGCCTGCTGATCTGGAAGGGCACCAGTTTACCCTGGTATGTGTTGGCGTACTTTTTGGTGGGCGGGTTCAGGCTGAGCGCTTCGCTGAAGTCAGCCCTGGTCAGGCCGTTTGTTGGAAACCATGAAGTTGGGCTGGCATTTGGTATCACCGAGGCGATCGGACACCTGGCATTTGTTTTAGCACCAATATTCTCGGGTTACCTGTACGATAAAAACCCTGAAAGCATGTATAGCGTCGGATTGATCGTACTGGGGGTTTCAGTTGTGTTGACCTTGCTTATCATGCGCTTCAAGGGTGCGTTTACCAAACGCTACCTTGAGCAACCCCAAAGAGGTTCGTAAAGGACCTGCTATGAAACTATCATTCGTGCGGCTGGTTTTGGGACCGTTGGGAAATAATGTCTACCTGCTGGCAGATGAAGACAGCAAAGATGCTGTTATCATTGACCCCTCATTTGAAGCGGAGCTTGCCCTGGCTGAGGTGAAGCGACAGGGTTGGGTTCTAAGACAGGTCTGGTTGACGCATGCCCATTTTGACCACACGACCGGTGCAAAGGCGGTCAGCCAGGCATTTATCCCCCACCTGCCGATCTGCATGCACCCGGATGCTGAAGCCTGGGCAAGTGCAGGAAAAGATCAGGTTCACTACATCCTTTCAAAACAACCGGTCTTTGATGTGGATCTTCACCTGCAGGACGGACAGATGCTCACACTCAACCCGGAAGGCGGGGAACCGGTGGTGGAGGTCAGGCTGGCACCCGGGCACAGCCCCGGTTCGGTCATTTTCTACTGCCGCGACCTGGGTGTGGCTTTCTGTGGGGATGTGATATTCAGAGAAAGCATCGGGCGGGTGGACCTGCCCGGGGGAGATTACCAGCAACTGATCGAGAGCATCCGGCAGAAGGTATTCAGCCTGCCGGAAAACACAACGCTGCTCCCGGGTCATGGACCTGAAAGCAGCGTTGGGTATGAAAAAATATTTAATCCTTACTTGGCGTAATTAACTGCCCGTGTTTCGCGGATAACGGTCACACGGATCTGACCGGGGTATTGCATGGTCTCCTCGATCTGCTGGGCGATATCCTTGGCGATGCGGTGGGCTTCAACATCATCAATATCTTCCGGTTTAACGATAATACGAACTTCGCGACCCGCCTGGATGGCATAGCTCTGCTCGACACCTTTGAACCCATTGGCAATTGCTTCGAGGGCCTTGAGACGCTTGATGTATTGCTCGAGATCCTCGCGGCGGGCACCCGGACGGGCACCGGAGATGGCATCAGCCGCTTCAGCAATGACCGCTTCCACCGATTCCTGGTCGACCTCGTGGTGATGCGAGGCGATGACGTTCACCACGGCGTTGGAGACGTTGTGGCGTTTGGCAAAGTCCGCACCGATCTGGGCATGGGTGCCCTCGGTGTTGTGGTCCATGGCTTTACCGAGGTCGTGCAGGAATGCACCGGCTTTGGCAACCTCGACATTGGCGCCCAATTCAGCGGCGATGACCGACGCGATCTTGGCGGTCTCAACGGCATGCGCCAACTGGTTCTGACCATAAGAGGTGCGGTATTTGAGGCGCCCCATCTTTTTGATGATCTCGGGGTGCAGCCCGGCAACACCCGCATCGTAGGCCGCTTCCGTGCCAGCTTCGAGGATGTCCTCGTCCATGGCCTTGCGTTCCTCTTCCAGCACTTTTTCAATGTGGGCGGGGTGAATGCGTCCATCGACGACCAGGCGGCTGAGTGTGCGGCGGGCGATTTCGCGGCGCACCGAGTCAAAACAGGAGATGGTGACGGCTTCGGGGGTGTCGTCAACGATGACGTCGACACCGGCGACCTGTTCGAAGGAGCGGATGTTGCGCCCATTGCGGCCAACGATGCGGCCTTTCATTTCTTCATTCGGCAGTTCCACCAGGGAGGTTGTCACTTCGGCCACCTTTTCAGAGGCAACGCGTTGGATGGCATCGGCGATCAACTCGCGGGCCTTCTGGTTGCCGGTTTCACGGGCTTCAGTTTCGATCTGGCGGATGATGCGGGCCATGTCAGCCCGGGCATCCTTTTCGGTTTCCTGCAGCAGAACCTGTTTGGCCTCATCCGTGGACATTTGGGCAACCTTCTGCAATTCCTCAGCCCGCTGGGAATAAAGGACCTCGACATCATTGGCACGCTTATCGACAGCGCTCTGGCGCTTGTTGAGGGCTGCCTCGCGTTGTTGGAAGAGGTCAAAACGGCGATCCAGTTCCTCACGGCGTCTGACCAGGCGGTCATCTTCCTTGCTCAGGTCAGAACGCTTATGGGCGTTGTCCTCTTCTGCTTTGCGGATTATGCGGATGGCCTCATCCTTGGCTTCCAATTGCACAAGGCGGGCTTTTTCATTGGCATCACTTAATATGGCATCAGCTTTGATCTTCAACTGCTTGTTGCGTTGATCGATGATCCTTTTTTGAATGAAATAGCCGATGACAAAGCCAATGGCCAGGGTTAAAAGTGCAACCCCGAGCGTGATCCATAAAAAATATTGTGGTTGTAGTCTAATCATTAATTTCTCCATTTAGATGTGTTTTTGGGCTCGTGGGATGGTCTGCCAGTTCCTGCCAAACCTGCTTTACCGCCTGCATGGCAACCTGGTAGGAAAAACCCCGCCGCAGTAGAAAATTACCAAGCTTGGTGCGAAATGATTGCCAGTCCAGTGACTGGTAGCGTTCTGCTTTGCTTTGTGCTGCCTTGTATGCCAGTTCCTCTTCAGGAACGGTGACCTTTTCAAGAGCCTGATCAATGGTGGCATCTGGCAAACCCTTTTGGCGGAGTTCCATCTTGAGCAGCTTCGGTGAACGGGGTCGGAAGGTGTTGCGGTTGTCGATCCATTGCCCCGCAAAATCCAGGTCGTTCACATAGTTGCCTGCTTTACATTTTTCGATGGTTTCATCAATGATGGCTTCGGAAAAGCCCTTGGCAGCCAGGTTCTTCCTGATCTCGCTCTCAGAGCGTGCCCTGTAACTGAGAAAGTGCAGGGCTTGTTGATAGGCGACCTCGTGATCGTCGGCATTGACCAGTTTATCGATCTCCACCTGCGTTAACTTGCGGCCGGGTTGTAACCAGGCAGCTGTGATGCGGGAGAGACCAAAGGCAAACTCACCGTCCAGGTAAATATTGACCCGGTTGGGGTTTCTTTTTTGAGCCTTGATCGCTGTGACTTCCTTTTCCATCATTAAACAAATCCAGCCATGGTCCATTCCGGAAGCATGGCTGAAATACATCGATAAAAGGATGGAAAAAGCCACCTTGGTGCACTTTAAATGGCTAAACCAGACCATCCAGCAAGATATTCATTTGTCGGATCTCGAAGATCCAGGTGTAATTAACCCGCTTTGGATATTAAGTCAGTATACCTTCAATAAAAGAGTGGTTACTTCCACAACTCAATCTGCAAAATGATCTACAGTGCATACTTGCCTTATAAAATCCAATAATCTTCAAAACCCATCATGCCGGCGCAAATTTGCCGGCGTCGATCAAAGTGTCAAATATCTTATTATCAAAAAGCCATGGTTCCTTGAACTACCAGGACACCATTAATATTCTAAACATAATTATACTAAAATCCTGGCAAGAATGCCATAGCAAAAGTCGCCCGGGGTGGTTATACCTGGCCTGATATGGCGCAATATCATGCTAAAATTGGGGCATGAGAACTGACAAACCACTATCCACCCGGGAACCAATTTCACCGATACAACGCAGGCACAGACACCAGGCAGCATGGCAGATCTGGGTGCCGTTGGGGCTTTGCCTGTTATTGATCGTGGCTGGCGGGGTGCTTATCACCTTGCCGTCGCTGCGGGGTGGGGCTTCCGTTCGACAGTTTGCTGATGTGTCGACCATTCTTTTGGTGCTGCCACTGCTGGCGATCCTCCTGGTAAGCCTGGCAGCCCTGGCGGCGTTGATCTACTTGATGGTCATGGTCAGCCAAAAACTGCCTTCTGTGGCGCAGAAAACGCAAATAATCAGTTCGAATATCAACCAGCTGGCAAAAGGACTATCAACAGGAGCGGTGGAGCCGATCCTGCGCGGTCAACAAGGTATCGCCGGGATCACGCGGTTCTTTAAGATCCTGGCTGGAAAAGGAAAATGAGGTAAAACGATGCAAAAGAATTGGAAGATCACAACCATGATCATCGGGGTGGTCGGTGGCGCGCTGATGGGCGCTGGTACGGCATACCTTTTGATCAAACGCAATGAAAAAGAAAACACCACCCCCCGGCTGAATGCCAACCAGGGTATCCAGGTGGGCATGACCCTTTTGGGGCTCATCAAACAGATCGTTGGTTTGGGCAGCTAGACCTACCTGTTGCCATAAAGAAGTTTTATCTTGTTTGAGATCATTTTTTTGGGCACTTCTGCTTCCGCGCCGTCCATACGGCGCGGTCTGTCTGCATTGGTGGTCAAACATGATGAATACCGCTTCCTGGTCGACTGTGGCGAGGGCACCCAGCGTCAGATCCTGAAATCGGGGGTCGGGTTCAAGCGGCTGAACAAGATCCTGTTGACACATGGCCACCTGGACCACATATTAGGCCTGGCCGGGCTGATCTCAACCTACATGCGCTGGGAAGTGATCGATGAAATTGAGATCTACGGCACACGCCACACGCTCGACAGGGTGGAAGACCTGGTTTTCAATGTTGTGCTGCGCGGCACGACCCCACCCATGCCGATCAAACTGCTGGATATCAAACCCGGGTTGATCTTTGAAAGTGAGAAGTTCCAGGTGAGCGCCTTCCATGTCAACCACCGCGGGTCAGATTCACTGGGCTTTAAGTTCGAGGAGTACGGGCGGCGGCCGTTCCTGCCGGAAAAGGCGGAAGCACTGGCCATCCCACCCGGACCCTGGCGTAAGGACCTGGTGGCTGGCATGCCGATCACGCTGCCGGATGGGCGGGTGATCCAACCTGATGAAGTGTTGGGGGAAGAGCGGCAGGGCACCAGCCTGGTCGTGGTGGGGGATACCGGCCGACCTCAGGACCTGCTGGAAGATGTGCGCAATGCGGATGGGCTGGTTATCGAGGCGACTTACCTGAAGGATGAGATCGAGCTGGCCAAAGATTTCGGGCATACCACGGCTGCCGAATCGGCGCAGCTTGCCAAAGATGCCGGCGTGAGACAACTTTTCCTGACACACATATCACGGCGCTATGGCGAGAAAGAAGTGCAGGAAGAAGCCCAGGCGGTCTTTGAAAATACGATTGTAGCCAGGGATTTTGACACCTATTTTGTTAAAAGAGAAGAATAAAGCGGCGCAATAATGACTGAGAGGTCAGGATGACAAAGCGAAATTTGTGGCTGGAACTTGGGGACTGTGAGAAGTTGGTATCGGATGGGGCTACAGGCACCAACCTGCAACGCATGGGACTGCAGCAGGGCAAGACAGCGGAAGAGTGGGTTCTGGAGCGTCCGCAGGCCATCCTGGACCTGGAAAATCAATTCGTTGAGGCGGGATCGGATTTTATTTTAACCTGTACCTTCGGTGCCACACGCCTGCGCCTGGAAGCTTCGGGCATGGGTGACAGGGTGGTTGAGATCAACCGCCAGGCGGTCAAACTGGCCAGGCAGGCGATCGGTGAGCGAAATATTTGGCTGGCCGGCTCGATCGGGCCGACGGGCAGTATGATGCAGCCATTGGGTCCACTGAGCGCGGAAGATGCCCGGGCAACATTCAAAGAACAGGCCGGGCTGCTGGCAGAGGCGGGGGTTGACATGTTGGTGATCGAGACCCAGTTTGATTTAAATGAAGCCAGGGCGGCGATCCTGGGGGTCAGGGATGTGAGTAACCTGCCGCTGGTGGTGTCGTTCAGTTTTGACCGCGGCAAGCGCACCATGATGGGGGTCAGCGCGAAAGACCTGGTGGACCTGGGTGAAGAAATGGACTTAAGTATCCTGGGGATCAATTGCGGGCGCAGCCTGGAGGACAACCTGGCAGTGCTGAAGGAGGTCAGAAGCCTGACCAACAAGGCGGTCTGGTTCAAACCGAATGCCGGCTTACCGCAAGTCAATGAAGAAGGACAGTCAGTCTATGATGTGACACCATCCATGATGGGCCAGGCTGCCAGTGAATGGATCAAGGCAGGGGCAGATATCATTGGCGGTTGTTGTGGGACGAGCCCGGAGCACTTAAGTAAAATCCATGAAGCAACCCTGAAATACAGGTAAGAATACTTTTTCCGCAGTGCGTTTTTTGTTTACCGGGCTGCTAAAAAGCCTGCAATGCTGCAAATTGCGGGGGTGCTTTTATGTTAGAATTCTCTTTCAATGAACAAGGAAAAGTTGATCCTGGCGTCGAATTCACCACGCAGGAAAGAATTGATCGCACTTTTACAATTGCCCTTCACGGTCAACCCGGGAAACGTGGATGAGACTGTTGAAATGGGAGAAAATGCGCAGGCGTATGTGTGCCGCCTGGCGCTGGCAAAGGCGCATGCCATCAAGGCAGCACAAGGGCAGGTGACCATCGCTGCGGATACCGTGGTGGTGGACCAGGGTGATATCCTGGGCAAGCCCGTGGACGCAGCGGATGCGACCCGCATGCTCAGGCAACTGCGCGGGCACACCCATAGCGTGATGACTGCCATTACCCTGGTGGAGGGCAGCTGCGGACAGGTGCTGAGCGACCTGTGCGTCACGGATGTGCCGATGAGAAATTATAGCGATACCGAGATCGAAGCTTACGTTGCCAGCGGTGACCCGCTGGATAAAGCCGGGGCGTATGCCATCCAGCATGCAGGTTTCAAGCCGGTGGAAAACCTTCGCGGGTGTTATGCAAGCGTGATGGGACTGCCGCTGTGCCACATCACCAAAGGTCTGCAGGCGCTTGGCATCCAGGTGCCGGTCGATATTGCCCGGGCATGCCAGACAAAACTGGCGTATGATTGCCCGGTGCATGCCGGCATCCTGTCAAATTAGAAAGAAGAACCATAATCAATTAATATGCTTATGAAAAAGATATTTGTTTCACTCCTGGTCATCATGCTGCTGGTTGGCTGTACGAACAACACAACCGGGCCAACGCCAACGGTTGAGGCAACCCTGCCCAGCCCATCGGTGCACCTGACCGCCACCCCGGACGCACAGGCAGCGGCGGAAGCCTACCTGGCAGCCTGGAAACTTGAGCAGTATGACGTAATGTACGAACAGCTCACGGCTTTGACCCGCGATGCGATCCCCCTGGAGGAGTTTGAGAAAAGCCACCGCCAGGCAGCGATCGCCATGACGCTTAAAGAGATGAATTACCAGATTCTTTCAAGTCTGGTCAATCCGAACAGTGCACAGGTGAGTTACCGCATTTCCTACGATACCACCCTGTTGGGCGAGATCTCACGCGAAACCACCATGGGCATGGCACTCAATGATGGCATATGGAAGGTGCAGTGGGAAGCGGGCATGATCCTGCCCGAATTGAGCGGCGGGAATGTGCTGGAACTGAAATACAAGATCCCGGCCCGTGGCAACATCTACGACCAGGACGCCCATGCCCTGGTGGCGCAGGAAGATGCCGTCTCACTGGGCATTGTCCCCGCCTGGACCTATGATGGCATGGGCTATGCCATGTCCAAGGCCCTGGCGAACCTGACCAACCGCCAGGCGGATGATATATTCAGGATGTTCGAGTATTCCCAGCCTGACTGGTACCTGCCGGTGGGCGAGATCACAGCAGAAGAAGCCGCCAAAAATGAAGTGTTGTTAAACAGTTTTGGCGGGGTGGTGATGTCACCATTCCGTTCACGCTATTACTACGAGGGCGGTATTGCTCCGCATGTCACCGGGTATGTGCTTTCAATCCCCCTGGAAAGGCTCGAGGAATTCCAGCGGGATGGGTACCGCGGCGATGAAAAGGTCGGCGCGGATGGTCTGGAAATCTGGGGTGAGGATTACCTTTCCGGGGGGCATGGGGCATCTTTATATGTAAAGACACCCGAGGGCCAGATCGTGACGATGATCTCCACGGCTGAGGCAACCCCCGCCTATTCGATCTACACGACCATTGAAAGGGATTACCAGTTGAAACTGCAGCAGTCCCTGGGCAACTACCGTGGGGCGATCGTGGTGATGGAAGTGGAAACGGGCAGGGTGCTGGCCATGGTCTCCAACCCCGGGTATGACCCGAACCTCTTTGAACCGTCCAATTCCAACTATGCAATGCTGGGGGAA
>CAYSZB010000036.1:13982-16238 GCA_964435475.1 uncultured Anaerolineaceae bacterium
GTATGACCCGAACCTCTTTGAACCGTCCAATTCCAACTATGCAATGCTGGGGGAATTGTTGAACGATACTGAACTGCCAATGTATAACCGGGCAGCCCAGGGTGTCTACCCGCTGGGGTCAGTGTTCAAGATCATCACCATGGCAACTGCGCTGGAAACCGGCGTGTTCAACAGTGGATCAAAATTTTACTGTGATTCTTTCTGGACTGAACTTGATGGTGTAACGCTGTACGACTGGACCTATGAGAAAGAACTGCCGCCATCCGGCACCCTGACCCTGCCGGAGGGGCTGATGCGCTCCTGCAACCCGTGGTTCTGGCATATTGGCTATGAACTATGGAACCAGGGCTATACCACATCGATCGCGGATGTGGCAAGAGGCTTTGGGTTGGGGCAGTATACCGGCATTGAGATCGACGACGAGGATGGCAACCTGGAAACACCGCAGGCGATCAACGAAAACGTACAGCTGGCGATCGGGCAGGGTACCCTGCAGGTCTCCCCGCTGCAGGTGGCGCGATTCATCGCGGCGATCGCCAATGGCGGCACGCTGTATCGTCCCACCCTGGTGGACAGGATCGTACCGATCGACGGTGGGGATGCGGTCTATACCTTTGCCGCCGAAGAAGAAGGCAGCTTGCCGGTGACCGCTGAAAACCTGCAGATCATCGAAGATGCCATGATCAGCGTGATCGATGATGCCAAGGGGACAGCACACCGCTACCTGGCAACCCTGCAGTTCCCCGTGGCGGGCAAGACAGGCACCGCGCAAAACCCGCTGGGCGATTCGCATGCCTGGTTTGCCGGCTATACCCTGCGCAACGATCCGGATAGGCCGGATATCGCCGTGGTGGTGATCCTTGAAAATGCCGGTGAGGGATCTGAGATGGCATCGCCAGTCTTCAGGCGGGCGGTTTCTCTGTATTTCTCCAACAATACCAATTACGGCTGGGTATTGCCCTGGGAAGCATCACCTTACGTGATCGCATCACCTGTTCCAGAGCAAACAGATGCACCATCCGACTAAAGACCCCACAGTAATATGAAGGAAACTCAAAAAGGACTGATCATCCGCGCCCAATCAGGGTTCTTCACAGTCCACCACGCGGCAGGCGACATTGTATGCCGCCTGCGGGGCAAATTGAAGAAAGGTCGGGCAACGGAGGATGTCGCCGCGGTGGGGGATCGGGTGCATTTTTCTGATTCCGGGGACGGAACAGGGGCAATCGAAGCCGTTGAACCCAGGCTAAAGGCGCTTTCGCGCCTGTCAAGCGGGGTGCATTACGCTTACCGTCAGATTCTGCTCGCCAACCCCGACCAGGTGATGCTTGTCTTTGCCTGTGCCCGCCCCGAACCACACCTCAGGCTGCTGGACCGCTTCCTGGTCGTCCTGGAGAAGCAAGCCATCCCGGTGGTGATCGTCGCCAACAAGGTGGACCTGGTGGGGGAAGATAAAGCCAGGCAAATGTTCGCCACCTATGAAAAACTGGGCTACCAGCTCATTTACACCTCCGCTCACCAGCAGGTCGGCATCGACCAATTAAGAAAGCAGCTGGCAGGCAAGATAACTGCCATCACCGGTCCCTCGGGTGTGGGCAAGTCATCCCTGCTCAACGCCATACAACCTCAACTGGGGTTGAAAGTGCGGGCAGTGAGCGAAGTGACCAACAAGGGCATGCACACCACCCAGGTCAGGGAGCTGTTCCCGTTGGAAGGCCAGGGATTTGTGGCGGATATGCCCGGGCTGCGCACGCTGGCCTTGTGGGATATTGAAGCAGAAGAACTGGACGGGTATTTCAGGGAGATGGCGCCGCTGGTCAGCCAGTGCCAGTTCAGTGACTGCTCCCACCAGCATGAGCCGGGATGTGCCATCCTGGCGGCGGTGGAGAACGGGCAGATCGACCGCGAACGGCATTTATCCTACCTGCGGATGCGCTTTGGCGATGCACAGGGTTGGGGCGCGGAAGAAGCCCGCAATTTTGAAGACATGCCTGAAGATGAAGACTAGGCTATCGTGATGAAGCGCTTCAATGTCAAATATTCCAGCCTGATCGCCCTGGGGATGCTTGTCTTCACGGTTGCATGTCAACCAAAGGTAGAGGTTTCACCAGAGCCGACTGCAATAATCCCCAACAGTGTTAATACCCCGGAACCAACCGCCACCCCCGAATCCCTGCGTGAACTGACACTGTGCATGGCGCAGGAACCGCAGAGCCTTTATGTATATGACGGGATCACGTCTAGGAGCAAGTGGAA
>CAYSZB010000036.1:16338-23977 GCA_964435475.1 uncultured Anaerolineaceae bacterium
AGGAACCGCAGAGCCTTTATGTATATGACGGGATCACGTCTAGGAGCAAGTGGAACATCCTGGAGGCGATTTATGACGGGCCGATTGATGTGATCGACGGGGTGCCTGAGACGGTGATCCTGGAAGATCTACCGACGCTTGAAAATGGGGGTCTGGCGCTTATCCCTACCGCGGTGCAGCCCGGGCAGTACGTGATCGATGCCCATGGCAGGCTGATCGCTTTCAAGACGGGTGCCTTTGTGCGTCCCGCAGGCTGCCTGGAAAGCGCCTGTGCAATCGAATGGGATGGGGTGGGGGAATTCAGCATGGATGTCCTGACGCTGCGTTTTACGCTGATCGAGGGCTTGAAATGGTCGGATGGGATGCCATTAAGCGCGCAAGACTCGGTTTTGAGTTATGAAATCGCCCGCGATCCAGACACACCCGGCAATCATTGGGCAACGGACCACACACTGGATTATCGTGCCTTGGATGAGAACACTGTGGAATGGCAGGGGCTGCCGGGGTTCGTCACGCCTGACATTTCACCATTTTTTTATGTCCCACTGCCAGCCCATATTCTTGGCGGGATGAGCGCTTTGCAGGTGCTGCAGAATGAGCAGGCGGCGACCAGCCCAATGGGGTGGGGTGCCTACAGGGTCGAGGAATGGACCAGGGGCGATAAGATCCGCCTGAGTGCCAACCCCCACTACTGGCGGGCGGGCGAAGGGCTGCCACTCTTTGACCTTTTTACCGTGCGCTTCATGCCATCGGCAGACGACGCCATTGCGGCGCTGGAAAACGGGCAGTGCGATATCCTGGATGAAAGTTACCAGTTGGAGAACCGTTTTGCGGTGCTGCTCGAAACCCGCCAAGGCGCACCGTGGGATTTAAAGGTGTTGCCCGGACCGGAGTGGGATGGGCTGGTGTTTGGCATCAAGCCGGCGGCGTATGATGACGCTTACACGCCGCAGTATGGCGACCGGGTGGATTACTTTGGCGACCTGCGCACGCGGCAGGCCGTGATGCACTGCATTGACCGCCAGCAAATCCTGGATGAGGTGTATTTGCAGGTGATCGACGACCTGCCCGGGATAGCTGGAGCTTGGGATGACCTTTATAATTCAAATGAAGGAGCCAGGCTCTTGGACCTGGCGGGCTGGAAGGATGTGGACGCTGACCCACAAACTGCCAGGCAGGCCTGGGGCGTGGCGGGCATCACCAATGGCACCCCCTTCAAGGTGAGCCTCGTGACCACAGACTCACACACCCACCAGCAGAGCGCCCAGTTGATCATTGATTCGCTGGGAGCCTGCGGGATCGAGACAAACTTGCAGGTTCTGCCCTCGGAGGAATTGTTCGCCCCTGGACCGGAAGGCGTGCTGTTCGGCAGGCAATTTGACCTGGCACTTTTCTCGTGGGCTGCCGGTAGCAGGAACCAGTGCGCTCTCTATCAAAGCTGGCAGACACCCGCCAGGGACAATGCCTGGATCGGCACCAACCTGGCAGGCTACCAGGATAAAGCCTATGACCAGGCCTGCAGCGATGCGCTGTTCAGCCTGGATGGCGATCAGGATATAATTAATGAAGTATTCTTAACCAGCCTGCCGGTGATACCCATTCATTACCGTTTCAGGATCGTCCTTTCCGGGGTCGACCCTGAGAACAGTGAATTGAGACCTTCAAGCCGCAGCTGGTTGGCTGAAATTGAAGAAATTCGGTAAAGAAGAATTGGCTGAAAGTCATGATGAATCCCTTAAAAAAAATTTAACAGGGGGTTAAGTCGGCAAAATTGAGATTCCTTGACAATATTTTAGCCTTATGCTATATTGCAATAACGAAAATCCCAGATGGGAATATTTCGTGTGGAGAGGCATGCAGGTTCTAGATTACGACAACCATGACGAAACCGTAAAATATGCAAGCTGCATTGGGAGTCAGTTACTTCCAAAGCTGAACCACGACAATCATATCCACATTAATCCTATTAAGGAGGACTAAAAATGAAGAGAAATTTACTTTTGGTTCTGAGTCTGCTCTTAGGTTTGAGCATGATTCTGGCTGCTTGTAAGCCTGTCGTAACTGAGACAGAACCGCCCGCTGTAGAGGAACCGACTGAAGCTCCAAAGACAGAAGAGCCCACCGAGGCTCCAGTAGTTGAAGAGCCAACTGAGGAACCCGTCGTCCGCACCACCCGTCATGGCGGTTGGTTCGATGAGGTTGTTGTTCAGGTTGTCGATTCTTCGTCCGCTGTAACCCAGATCCAGGCTGGTGCTCTTGATATCTACGCCGCAGGTGTTTCGTCAAACACCCTGCCAGAGATTCAAGCCGCTGGTTTAGGTTACGCCCAATCAAACGGCCTGTACTACGAGTTGACTTTCAACCCGGTAGGCCCAGTGTTTGAAGGTCAGGAAGACCAGATTAACCCCTTCTTTGACAAGCGCGCCCGCGAAGCAATGCAGTGGTTAGTTGACCGCGATTATATCAACCGCGAGGTCTACATGGGCGGCGCATTGGCAAAATTCTTCCCGCTTGTGACCAACATGCCTGATTACACCAGTATTGCGCCAACAGCAAAGATGCTCGAAGCAAAGTATGCCTACAATCCTGAAAAAGCGAAAGCCCAAATGGACGAGGTTATGCTTGGTATTGAAGGTGTCACTATTGAAGAAGGCAAATACCTCTTCAATGGAAATCCTGTCACCCTGACGCTGCTCATCCGCAACGACTCTGACGGCACCCGCGTTCCGATCGGCGATTACGTAGCCAACCAGTTGGAAAGCATTGGTTTCGCGACCGACCGCCAGTACAAACGCTCCTCCGAAGCCTCCCCGATCTGGGTGCAAGGTAACCCTGCCGATGCCGCTGATGGTGTGTTCCACATCTACACCGGCGCATGGTCAGCCACCGCGATCTCCCGTAACGAAGCAGACAACTTCCAGTTCTTTGACTGCCCGACCTCTGCCTATGGCTACACCGCCCTGTGGCAGGCAAACAACCCCTCCGAAGAGTACTGCGCATTAGCAGATAAACTGGCTTATACCCAGTTTGATTCTCCTGAAGAGCGTCTCGAAGCATTGAATACGATCCTCCCAATGGGTATGGAAGAATCCATGACCCTCTGGCTGATCGATGGCAAGAACTTTACACCCTATGCAAGTCATTTGTCAGTGACCTATGACCTGGCAGCTGGTGTGGACGGATCCCAGATCTGGCCATATACCCTGCGTGAGACAGACGTCGAAGGCGGCACACTGCATTGGGGTGCCCCCGACCTGTTTGTTGACCCCATCAACCCGATCGCCGGCTCCAACTGGGCATTTGACCAGCCAATCGTCCGCGCGACCTATGATGAAGGTTACATGTTCGATCCTCATACCGGCCTGCTTTGGCCACTGCGCTTCGAACGAGCTGAAATTACTGTTCTCGAAGGATTGCCAGTCGGCAAGACCCATGATTGGGTTGACCTGAGCTTTGCACCTGAAATTGCAGTACCCACCGACGCGATCGTCGACTGGGACGCTGTCAACCAGAAATTCATCACCGCTGCTGAGAAATTCCCCGAGGGCATCACCGCCAAAGTCAAGAGTGTGGTCTATTATCCTGAAGATCTCTTCGAAACCGTAAAGAACCAGGATGGTACTACAATCAGCATTGCTGATTTCCTGTATTCATTCATCATCGGCCTTGATATTGGCAAGGAAGGTTCCGCCATTTATGACGAAGCCCAGGCTCCCAATATTGAAGCTGCCCTGGAAGCATACAAGGGTTTCCGCATCGTTTCCGAGGACCCATTGGTCATCGAAGCCTGGTCTGACAACTGGCAGATCGATGCCGAGCTGAACATCACCACCATGTGGCCTGTTTACACCTATGGTTACGCACCGTGGCATGTCCTCACTGCAGCCTCCCTCGCGGACGCCGCTGGCGAGTTGGCCTTCTCTGCTGATAAAGCCGATGCAAAATCCACCGAAACAGCCACTGTTGAGTGGTTGAGCCTCGTTGGCGGCCCAAGCCTGGGCATCCTGGAGAAATACCTGGACCAGGCAATTGCCGAACAATATGTACCATACGCCAGTGTCCTGGGTGCTTACATTACACCTGAGGATGCAGCTGCCCGTTACCAGGCTGCCAAGGACTTCTATGCCAAGTATGATCATTTCATGATCGGTAATGGCCCATACATCCTTGGTGAAGTATACCTGACCGAAAAGGTCGCCACCCTGGTGAACAACCCAGATTACATTGACCTTTCTGACCGCTGGGCGCGCTTCAGCACACCCAAGATGGTTGAGGTTGAGGTTGATGGTGAAGGCAGTGTAACAGTTGGTTCAGAGATCGTATTTGATGTCTTTGCAACCTTTGCTGGTGATGTATATCCGGCTGAGGAAATCAAGGAAGTCAAGGGCTTGATCTATGATGCCACTGGTGCCATTGTTGCTGTATTGGCAGCTGAACTGGTGGAAGACGGTCAGTATGTGTTGACTGTTCCCGCCGATGTTTCCGCCAAGATGGAAGCAGGCGCCAGCAAGGTAGATATCGTTGTGGTATCCAAAGTTGTTGCCATCCCGACATTCTACACATTCGAGTTTGTGACCGTAAAGTAACATCAACAAACTCTATTACGAGTTGAAGTATAAGTAAATGGTAGGGGCAAGGTGAATAATCTCCTTGCCCCTACTCATCCAATATGAGGAGGTATTTACCATGGGCGCAATTGCCGAAAGTGCATCAATCGAAGTGGTAAAGAAGAAGAAAAGCCCGAGCAACAGTACTTTCTTGCGGGTCATCAAGTATTCAGGGGTACGCCTGGTTTCGTTGTTCATCACCGTGGTGATCGGCATTTACCTGACGATCATGATCGCCAACATGGGCGGTTATGTGGACCAGATGATGAAAGCCGAGATCCAGGAACGCGTCACTATGCAGATCCAGATGGATCCCAAGATGCGCAGCTGGAGCCCTGAACAACGGGCAGAGTTGGCCCAGGAAAGGATCCGCCTGGAGATCGAACGCCTCGACCTGGACCAGCCTTTAATGGTACGTAGCGTGCGTTTCTTAAAGAATGCCCTGACCATGAATCTCGGACGGGCACAATTAATGTCAAGCGATGGCGGATCGCGTAATGTTCGCGTCATTATCCTTGAGAAGCTGCCCTACACATTATTACTGATGGGCACTTCCCAATTGACATTGTTCTTCAGTACGTTATTCATAGCCCTGGCGCTTTCGCGCAAGTATGGCAGTTTTGGTGATAAGTTGATCGTGGCATTGTCGCCTTCATCATCCATCCCTGCCTGGTTCTATGGCATCTTCCTGATCCTCATCTTTGCATCGATATTAAAAATTCTGCCTTTTGGTGGTGTGATCGATGCACCGGTGCCAAAGGACTTTTTAGGCAGGGCATTAAGTGTTTTGAAGCACCTGATCCTGCCTGCCACATCATTGATCATAAGTTCGTTCTTCCTGAGTATTTACAACTGGCGAACTTTTTTCCTGATCTATTCCAGTGAAGATTACGTGGATACAGCCAAAGCCAAAGGTCTGTCTTCACGCGAAATTGAAAGAAAATATATCCTGCGTCCAACGTTGCCGACGATCGTCACGTCATTTGCGCTGTTGCTGATCGGTATCTGGACGGGTGCCATCATCACCGAGTCGGTCTTTAAATGGCCTGGTTTGGGTACAGTGACCTTTAAAGCGATCAACTTGTATGACACCCCGGTGATCGTGGGGACGACCATACTGTATGCCTATTTATTGGCGATCACCGTATTTATGTTGGACTTTATTTATGCACTGATCGATCCGCGGGTGAAGATCGGAGGAGGCAAATCATAATGAAAAACTTTATGAAATCCCTGCGGGGTATCCTGAAATATCCATCCGCCATATTTGGCATTACAGTTGTGCTGGCGCTGGTCATTGCATCAATCGTCGTGGTCATCAAGATCCCATATAGCGAGGCGATCGATAGGTGGCGTGGTGGTGAAGAGGTGTGGGGCAAGAATCCGCGCAATGCACCGCCTAAATGGACCAACTGGTTCACAAAAGATAAACTTGTTGAATCGCTTGATATGAGTGAAAGCGATGAAGAAGGAGTGTTGATCGAGGAGGACGTTACCGAGGGCGGTACGAAGCTCAAAAAGACAACTTTCAGCTTTGATTTTCAGTATGATAAGTTCCCCCAGGACCTGTTCTTGTACTTCACATCGACGTTTGACACAAAGGAACCATTTGTTTCGGTCAAGATCATTACCCCTTCAGGTGATGAGGTCAAAGTGGATAATTTTGCCATTGGCAGGACACAGACTTTCCCGATCACCCAAAGTGAGAAACTGAAAAAACGATTGGGCGGGGTGGCTCCAAATATTGGTATATTTATAGAAAAGGGTGATGAAAGCCAAACTCCGATCAAAGGTACCTATCAAATCGTCATCGAAGCCGTTTTGTTCGAGGAAGACTCCACAGTCGAGTCTGAATTCGTGCTCTTCGGCCAGGTTTTTGGCTGGGCGGGAACAGATCACCTGAGACGGGACCTGTCATTGCCCTTGTTGTGGGGCATCCCGATCGCCTTGACATTCGGCCTGCTGGCAGCCCTGGGCACTTCGATCCTGACCATGATCATTGCCGCAGTTGGCACCTGGTATGGTGGGTTTATCGATGGTTTGATCCAACGTATCACAGAGATTAATATGGTGCTGCCGTTCCTGTCGATCCTGATCATGGTGGCCACTTTCTATTCACGCAGCCTGTGGGTCATTTTAGGAGCGACGATCGCCCTAAGCATTTTCACCGGTGGGATCAAGTCCTACCGGGCGACGTTCATGCAGATCAAGGAAGCCACTTATATTGAGGCTGCCAGGGCATATGGCACGAAAGATAGTCGGATCATTTTCAAGTACCTGATCCCCCGCATCATTCCCCTGCTGTTGCCCGGTTTGATCTCGGCTGTGCCCGGGTTTGTTTTCCTGGAAGCCTCCCTGGCGGTTTTGGGCATTGGTGACCCGGTCATTCCGACCTGGGGCAAGACGATCAACGAAGCTTACGCCAACGCTGCCCTGTACCGCGGCTGGTATTACTGGATCCTGGAACCGGCTTTCTTATTACTTGTCACCGGTCTTGGCTTTGCCATGCTTGGTTTTGCCCTCGACCGTGTATTCAACCCACGTCTGCGAGGTATGTAGCCCATGGCTGAAAACATCTTACTACATGTAGAGAACCTGAAACTTTACTTTAAGGCCAACAAAGGTCTTGTCCAGGCCGTGGATGGCGTGGATTTTGACCTGACCAATAACAAAGCGGTGGTGGTCATCGGCGAGTCAGGCTGCGGCAAGACTTCCATGGCAAAAGCGCTCCTCCGGCTGTTGCCCCGTAATGTGGGCGAATATTCCGGCAAGGTCGAACTGAACGGCGTGGATACCATGGCTATGGACGATGAAGAATACCGCACGAAAGTGCGCTGGGTGAAGATGTCCATGGTGCCCCAGGCAGCCATGAACTCGCTCAACCCGGTTCTGAAGGTTGGTGACCAGGTGGCTGAACCCATGATGGTCCACAATGCTGTCAGCAAGGAAGCTGCCCTGGAACAGGCTAAAACCATGTTCCAGCGCGTTGGCGTGCCGGTCGATTTCATCAACCGTTATGCCTTTGAGCTCTC
>CAYSZB010000037.1:0-3652 GCA_964435475.1 uncultured Anaerolineaceae bacterium
TCTCAACCGGACCTAGTTTCAGGTTCTACATTCATTAGGATATAATCTTATTGGCAAAACCAATTGCGAAACGACCAGAACAATTATAAGGTAGATGAGGAATTCATGAATCTCGGATTAAGCTTGTTTCGTCTGCAAACACTTGACTCAGCCATTAATCAAATTCGAAATCGGATCGATGCTATCGATCAAACGATTCGGAATACCGATAAACTCAAAAAAGCAGAGGACGATATTGAATTCGCCAGGGTAAAGCTCGAAGAGTGTAACGCGCTTTTGAGGCAGAAAACCAACCAGGTTGAAGCCTCACGCATGAAATTTAAGTTCAACCAGAACGCTCTATTTGGCGGCAAGATATCCAATTCCAAAGAATTAAGGGATCTGGAGATGGAAGCTGCTTCCCTGCAAAAGCTTATCAGCATTCAGGAAAATGACCAGCTTGATCAAATGATTGCCGTTGAAGAAGCCCAGAATTTACTGGCATCTGCCGAGACCCATCTACGGGACGAGGTCGCCAGGAAGTCAGAATCAAATGCTCACCTTCTTGGTGAAAAGATGAAACTGGAATCAGATCTTCCAGGTCTCCTTGAACAAAGGCAGGCAATAATTGGCAACATTCCTGCTCCCATATTATCTTCCTACAGTGGTTTGCTCATTTCAAAAAATGGTACGGCAGTGGTTGAAGTGCTTGATGACGCCTGCTCTGCTTGTGGCTCTGAGCTTACCCCTGCTGAACAGCAAGCGGCAAGGTCACCTGCTTCCTTGATGCGCTGCAAGACTTGCGGCAGGATCCTCTTCAAATCCTGAAATCACTTGATTAACAGGGGTTAAAGCCGGGGGCCAAGGATCGCTTCACCGACTCGCAGCATTGTTGCACCTTCTTCAACCGCAATGCCATAGTCCATCGAAGTACCCATCGACAGTTCATTCCAACCATAAGCAGGCAATTTGGCTGCCAGGTACTCTTGCAAAGCTCTTATCTTGACAAAGTATTTGCGCGAATCCTCAGCAATTGTGGTGAACGGGGGCAATGTCATCAGTCCACAGACTCTCAGGTTTGCAAACTGCTCAAACCCGCTGAGTTCCTCCACAAGCATCGGCCAATAGTCTATATTTGCAGCTTGAAAACCGTACTTGCTTGCTTCCCCACCAAGATTCACTTCGATAAGAACTGGTAGCTGCGGGTTACTTGCTGAGCAATGATTGTCCAGGTGCTCAGCAATCCGCACGCTGTCGATTGAGTGCACCATATCATAGTTGCCAGCCACAATTTTAGCTTTCTTGGTTTGCACATGTCCGATCATATGCCATCGAATGTCTGGTAGGTCCTTTAAAGCTTCAATCTTTTCAAGACCTTCCTCGGCATAATTTTCCCCAAAGTCTCTCAGTCCATTTTCATATGCTGCGATCAGGTACTCGATTGGTTTCTTTTTTGTAACAGTAACCAATGTGATCGCATCTTCGGACCTTCCCGCCTTTTGAGCTGCTTTCGCAATATTTTCTCTGACTTTAGCGAGGCGGATATTAACATGCCTGTAAAGTTCAGCATTCTTTACTGCGTCCATATGACCGCTCCAAATCTGCCTGTTCGTCCATGCTCTGCCCGGTGTGAATACCACTCAGTTAAGTTGTGTGCCGTGCATGCCCCCATGACCTCGATGTTTCTGACTCCCGCTTCCTCCAGTGTCAACTGGTTTGCCTTCCAAAGATCCAGGTGAATGCCGTCAGGGTGCGTAGAAAAGATCTCACTCGTCCTCGGACCAAATTCTCCTGCAAATTTCTCAACCAGTTCCTCCCCGACTTGATAGCACTTTGTGCAAATCGAAGGGCCTATGCCTGCGATGAGATCTTGGGGCTTGGAGCCCATCTCCCCACACATTTTGGCAATAAATTTCCTGCCGATCTTCAAAGCTGTCCCCTGCCATCCGGCGTGGTATATTCCCACCACATTTCGCTTGATGTCTGCAACCATCACCGGCACGCAGTCTGCAAATCGCATCAACAACACCAGGTTGGGGGTCGCGGTGATGATCCCATCAGCTCTTTGATGGGGTTCGCCTTTAGCCCGCGGCTTATCTGTGACAACTGTCAAATCCCCATGCACCTGCCACACGTCGAAAGCCGATTCTAACGACCTCCCTACAGTGCCAAGAGCCTTTCTATGGTTTTCAAGCACATCCTTTGGGTCATCTCCCAGGTTCCCCCCAAAATTGAGACTCGCAAACGGTCCCTGGCTGCATCCCCCCTGCCGGGTGAAAAATGCATGCTGAACTCCGCGTTCCAGGAAACTAGAAAATTGATGAATCCCCACCCCTCCACCAATCTCAGAAACGGTCAATCTTATGTCCTTTTCTTTCCTGCCAGGTGCCTTATGATGGCATACTTGTTTTCCAATTGATTTCTGTTTTCTGCCACTGTCTCCTCGACATACGGGTAACCAAACCAGGCTGTGAACAAACCAAATAGGCCACCTGTGATGGTTCGCAGCAAGGGAGTGCTTTCGCGATATGGCAGCCAATTGAAAAAGGCATACCCGGTTTGACTCAATAGTTGTGAAAACCCATCCAGGCCAATGGGGACAATGCCGAATATTAACCACACATACCATGGAACTGGAGGGATATTCCTTCGTGAAAGGGAGAACACGATCCCAAAAAGGAGGATGGCTATGTAAATTGCGATATCACGTTCACATAATGCGACCTTGTAACCTGTTTCTTCATTTCCATTGAAGTCCCTGGCAGCAATAATGTCATTCTCATCCAAACCTGAAACATCTCCATACGTAAGCAATCCTTCCACATGGGCAGCTTCCCGCGGGTAGGCGATCTGTTCGCCAAAAAGAAAAAACGACCTGAATGCAAGCTGATGACACAGTGGTTTATACACCATGTAAATGACATTGGCAGCTTTTGTGAAACCAGCCTTCATAAAAACAGGGGCCATGAAAGCAAATGCCATGTAAATAAATACTGCCAGGTTAAAAAGCAGCATGTAGTGTTTTGAAAACCAGTGCGAAAACCGGTCTGACCTGCTTATTGTTGGGATCTTTGTGAACCGTTCTATGATCAGCTTGCTATCCCGTTCATTGGCAACCTGGATCTTTTTGTACGTTTCTGACAAAGCGAACCTGATCTCTTCTCTGTTGATTGGATGGGTCAGCCGGTAGGGTCCAATATCCATTACCGGTACTTTGTCCTTGAATTGGGTGCTTAAGAACTTATCATCATCGATAGTGATGGAATTTAACTTATTCGGGAACTCGGCTTTTAGATTTTCCAATGCTGAGACCAGGTCAGGATCAACATTTTTATCTTGTCTGGTGTACATGTAGATTTGAATTTCTTGATTTTCCATGAAATATCTTTGCTATTCTTTTGAATTTCCTCTGTGCTAATCAGAAGCAGTATTTAATGAATTTACTGGATTATTAATCGAATATTTCCACTTTTGTGGAATTACCCAGTCCAGTTATGGTTAATTCTCCAGGGAAATATGTCACCTCAGGCTGTGTCCATCGCCATATCCATTTGGCATCTTCCGGCCTGCAATTAATGCAACCATGGGAACGGGCTGTTCCAAAATCATTATGCCAGTAAGCTGAATGGATGGCAGCTCCATTCGGATCGAACAATGTTGTCCAGGCTATTCC
>CAYSZB010000037.1:3752-19113 GCA_964435475.1 uncultured Anaerolineaceae bacterium
TGCGCTCCCTCATCCCCAACACAGATCCTCCCCAATTTGTTTCCACTGTCAAAAAACGTGCTTTGAGGAACAAGTAGCCTGGATGCGGTTTCAGGCAGCAACAATCCACCCATGACTAGGCCGGAGTATTTTAGAAATTCCCGTCGATCAAAGTGTTTTTTCATTGTTTTCTAACTATAATCGAATTGATGGATGATGTCAATTTTTATGATTTTCCTCTAATTTATTAGAAAAGAAGCTCTCCAACGATAACCGCTACCACTGGTACGGACAGGTTGTCGATGTTCTTAAATGGCAGGCTTTCTATTACAGTCGCAGCCAGGCATATGATAACGATCTTATAGAAATACGCCAGCCATTCCCCACTGAATATGTTCAATGCAAGGAAGATCGATACCAGCGCAGTGGAGAAGATCATTCCACCAACGAGCATCGCCAGAGAACCGATCAATGATTTTTCTTTTGCCCATGGGATGCGGATCTTTTTGCCAAATCTTTTACCGATGATGTCCGCAAAACCGTCTCCGCCGCACATGATCATCAGGGCAATAAGGCCAACAGGCGAATCCTTCCAGTAGATAATCGTCAGCAAAACAAAAATGATCCCATAGAAGAGTGGTCCCAGCAGTATCTCACGCCTGTCTCCTGAGCGCGACATGGCTTTGACCGATGCATCATCTTTAATTAAACCCAATCCGATCATCGCGAACTGGATGGTGATCAACAACGGGACGATTGCTGCCAACCATCGGGCGGAGTCGTGAGAATTAAATAAAAGCCAGCACAAGACAAATATTGGTCCTGTACCGATATGGATGATCTTGCGGCTGAGTTGGCTGGAAATGATCTCTTTTTTGGCCAGCAGATCACATGCCCTAAGCCATGCCAGCGCAATTGCAATTGTGCCAATTAACGCCAGGATATTTTTCCACACCATAGATCACCCACAAAATTAGTATTCATGTTTTCCGCTGCGTTTCTCTTCCCGCTCCATATCCCTGCTTTTGATGGCTTCCCGTTTATCGAATTGCTTCTTGCCCTTTGCCAGCCCGATTTCAAGTTTTGCCCGCCCGTTCTTCAGGTACATACGGATGGGCACCAGTGTCATCCCTTTAATGCGCACGTTGTCCCACAGGTCTAGAATTTCCTTGCTGTGTAAAAGCAATTTCCGTTCCCGGTTCGGGTCATGATTTAAGATGCTTGCCTGCTTGTAGACAGCAATGGTGGCTCCCACCAGCCAGGCCTGTTTGCCATCGGTTCGCACGTAGGCTTCCTGCAAGCTGACCTGCCCCAGCCTTATTGATTTGATCTCTGATCCCCTTAAGGCGAGTCCAGCTTCAATGGTTTCTATTATGTGATATTCAAATTTCGCTTTTTTATTGGTCGAAACAACTTTAAAGTCCATAGTATGTTATTTTAACATAACAAAAGGCTGAACTTTGAAACCTTGTACTATCCGTTATAATAATCTGCTGAAGTTTTGATGAAAGGACTATGTTTTTATGACAAAAGACATCTCTGTGGCTCTGGGTGGAGGCGGGATTCGTGGCATTGCCCATATCGGTGTAATTCGCGTCCTACAGGATCATGGCTTTAACATAAAAGCCATAGCCGGAACCAGTGCAGGAGGAATTTTTGGTGCGGCATTTGCTGCCGGCTTCTCACCAAAAGAAGTGGAGGAAATTGCCGCAAAATTTTCTGAAAACCCGAGTTTCCGCCGCCAATCCTCAGACCGCCCCTCATTGCTGGGTGTGGATGGCGTGCATAAGATTTTACTGGAATTGCTGGGGGATAAGAGAATTGAAGACCTTCAAATACCTTTTGTTACCACGGCTGTCAGCATTGAATCAGGCCGGGAGATCCTGATTCATAATGGCAAAGCGGTTGACGCGGTTCTGGCAACGATTGCCATTCCTGGTATCCTTCCCAGCCATGAGTTGGGCGGGAAAGTGCTCATGGATGGTGGTGTGCTTGACCCGGTCCCTGTCAAAGCTGCCAGGTGGCTTGACCCTTCCTTGCCAGTGGTTGCAGTCGTGCTCCATAAAAAACCGTCCAATGATGATCAATCAGGTTCCAGGTTGCCCTTTCCAATTCCCGGGCCATCCTCGATCGTTGAACAAATAACCAAGCTGAGGCTGGTCGAGGCATTGAACATTTTTTCCAGGTCGGTTGAGGTATCTACCAATAGGTTAAGCGAACTCAACTTGGTCATCGATCAGCCAGATATCACCATTTCGCCCCTCGTGGGTCACTACAACCTTCTCGATAAAGTCAATGCCGCAGATTTGATCAAGGCTGGCGAGGAAGCAGCCCTGCAGGCTCTTCCTGAACTTGAAAAAGCATGTTCCCGCACGCAATCCCTGAAACGCACAATGAAGTACAGGTTGATGATAAAAGATAAGAACTTGCTGTTGGATGATATCCAGGTTCTTGACTGAGTTGTCGAATAAACTGCCGAAATATGCCAGGGAGGCCTATCCACGCCGCATAATGGATATAAAGCCCAGGAAAATTCCAAGTAAAGCCAGCGCGATGATGACAAAACCGATGGGAATGCCACCTGTGACAGTCCCTCCCCCATTGCTCTCGAAGGTTGCGATCATCAAAGGCGCCGGCTCAGTGAATGTAGGCAGCCGGGTCGGTTGAGCGGTGATGATGAACTGGGCGGCCAGTGTCGGGTCGATCGTCTTGGTAGTCTGAGGTGTTGATGTTGGGGGTGGTTCGACCAAAGGCAGGTCTCCTCCTAACAGTATGACTAGCGGGGCATACACCCAACCCTTTCCACCTGCGACTCCTGGATACTCGATCTGGATGTAATTTTCATATTTCCCTATGGCAGCTGCTTCCTGCCCTACCAGCAGGATGCCGATTTTTTCAGTTAACCCACTGGGACCGGCTCTCACGTTTATTGGTTCGCCACCACTCATCGATCCATCCACGATGACATACGGTCCCCGCGGAGAGCTTGTCACAGTGGGTATGTCAACCGTGGGGAATTGGCCTAGAACGACCGGTCTTGATTGGAATGATATCAAGAACAATCCACTCACAATGACCAGCAGAATGGCAATTTTCAGTAACTTATTCTTACACATTTCTAAAGATAATCTATCCTGACTTTTTCATAAAAGATTATAATCTAAATATACTTTTATTTATTCTTTACCAGGAATTTGAATGGAAACGAAGATCTTTCACGGAAATATTCAACCCATAGATATAGCACGCGACATCACGGCTTACTTTCACCGTGGCAATTACCAGGTCCAACAACTTGGCTCTGGAAACCAGGTGGCAGTTCAGATCGCGACATCACCATATGCCAGGTCAGGTGGCAACGCAGCCCTGACCGTCAGCATTCACCGTGTTACGGATGGCATTAGCGTACAAATTGGCTCCCTGGCATGGTTTGGCGTCGCTGCCAGTCTGGGCATGACCGCTCTCAGTGCATTGCGCAACCCATTTTCGTTGCTGAGCAGGATTGACGACGTAGCCCAGGATGTTGAATCGCTGCAACTGGCGGAACAGGTCTGGAAAGTGATTGAACAATCTTCGCGTCAACACAGTGTGGGCTATGCCTTGTCTGAAAGGTTGCGCAGGTCCGTTTGCCCCTACTGCCACACTGCCAATGAAATTGCCGCGGGTCGCTGCACCGCCTGTGGTGCCCCACTGGGCGACATCCAGCCGCAGACATGTCTCAATTGCGGTTTTGTTGTCAGGATGAATGAAGCCTATTGTCCCAATTGTAAAACGCCTTTGCCTGCCAATCCCAGGTAAGTGACCTTACTTTGGGTTGAACCAGACCCTTCCATCATTCCCGATCAATTGATCAGCTTCCTTTGGTCCCCACGAACCTGCCCGATAGGCTGGTAATTTGGCAACATCGGATTTTTTCCAGCTTGAAATGATCTGATCAGTATACTTCCAGGCAACATCAACCTCGTCATTTCGGTTAAAAAGGGTCGTATCCCCCATGATCACATCCAACAGTAACCGCTCATAAGCTTCTGGCAGTTCGATCCCGAACGTTTCCTTATAGCTGAACCGCATCTCAACCGGTTCGATCTGGTGAATGGGACCGGGTGCCTTGGCCCCTAAGTACAGGGTGATCCCTTCGTCAGGCTGTAATGAGAATATCAGCAGGTTTGGCGCATCGCCAGCCAGGTTTCGCGAACCGAACAAAGATAGAGGCAGTTGTTTGAACTGGATGATGATCTGCGTTGCTCGTTTTGGCAGGCATTTTCCGGATCGCAGGTAGAATGGCACTCCCGCCCAGCGCCAGTTATTGATCATCACCTTGGCCGCCATGTACGTCTCGGTTTTTGATTCTGGGGCGACGCCATTTTCAAAATGATAGCCTTTGATCCTCGTCCCATCGATATTGCCCTGCACATATTGTCCCCGCACAGTTTGTTTTAGCACCATCTCATCCGACATGATCGCCAGGGAATTGAGTACCTTGACCTTTTCATCTCGCACTGCCACAGATGTGAATGCAGAAGGTGCTTCCATTGCTGTCAATGTCAGCAGCTGCAGCAGGTGGTTCTGAAAAACGTCTTTACTGACGCCGGCTTGCTCGTAGTAACCAGCCCGGGTTCCAATGCCTTCATACTCAGCCATCGTGATCTGGACATGGTCGATGTAATTCCTGTTCCACAGTGGCTCAAATATGCCATTTGCAAAACGAAAGGCCATGATGTTCTGTACAGTCTCTTTGCCGAGATAATGGTCCATGCGGAAGATCTGGTCTTCAGTAAAAACATCATGCAGGGATCGGTCCAGGATCCTGGCGCTTGCCTGGTCTGAACCAAAAGGCTTTTCCACCACGATTTTTGCCGCACCCTTCGGGCAATTCTGTAGTTTTGTCTCACCGATCAGCTTGATGATTGTTTCATACGCCGATGGTGGTGTGGCCAGGTAATAAATGGCATTTTCTGCTTCCAGGTCACAAAAATACTTCTCCAGTTCCTCATATCCTCGTTTTTCAGAGAAATCGGCTTTAATATAATACGTGTTCTCCAGCAGCCTTGTCAGTATGGCCTGGTTGACTGGCTCTACTGCATTATTTCGTGTGATACTTTCGCTTAATGTCTCCCGCAGTGTGCTTGTCGTCCAATCCCTGCGTGAAAAACCAATGATCGAGAAATGGGCTGGCAGTTTCCCTTTTATTGCATTCTCATATAGCGCCGGCATCAGCTTCTTGAAAGTGAGGTCTCCCGAGACGCCAAATATGACAAATACGGTTTTTTGGTCTTGTTGTGATTTTTCCATTATCTTACTTTCCAGTAATCCATGTCTGATGATGAGAGAGCTGATTAATACCCTTATAATAAGATAAAACTGATTATAGCCTAAGGACAATCCGATATGTCACCTGTAAAAGAAATTATTCTAAAGATTAAAGAGAACATTGCCACCGTCATCATTGGCAAAGACAAGGCCGTAGACCTGTTAATGGTCGCTGTTATTTGTGAGGGTCATGTTCTTTTTGAAGACGTCCCGGGTGTGGGAAAAACCATGTTAGCCCGTGCATTGGCCTCAAGTATTGGCGGCACCTTTAAACGTATCCAATGTACCCCGGACCTGTTGCCTAACGACATAACAGGTGTCTCGATCTTTAATCAATCCTCCAAGGATTTCGAGTTCAGGCAAGGTCCAATTTTTGTCAATATCCTGCTTGCCGATGAGATCAATCGCGCAACTCCGCGCACGCAGGCTGCCCTTCTGGAAGCCATGCAGGAACAGCAGGTCACTGTGGATGGAATGACTCACCAGTTACCCCGCCCTTTCACCGTCATAGCCACCCAGAATCCGGTCGAATATGAGGGCACTTTTCCTCTTCCTGAAGCCCAGCTGGATCGTTTTATGATGAAGATCGCCCTGGGCTATCCCACCACCAGTGAGGAAAAACAGATTTTGCTCCGTTTGAACAAGGAGCATCCCATTAACACTATTCAGAAGGTTGTCGAATTGCCAGACATCGCATCGATGCGCGATGAGATATGGCAGATAAACGTCGACGTCACCATCCAGGATTACATGGTGGCTCTGATCAATGCCACAAGGAACAATCCGGATATCACGCTTGGCGCCAGCCCCCGTGCCACCTTGAGCCTCTTTAAAGGGTGTCAGGCTTATGCAGCGCTTCAAGGCCGCGATCATGTGATCCCGGATGATGTAAAGTATCTGTTTGTACCAACCATCGCCCACCGCTTGATGGTCAAACCCGAGTCGTCCCTCAGGGGCAAGAATGCATCATCTCTATTAAAGGATATCCTGGAGAACACCCCCATCCCCTTGGAATCTAAGTCCTAATCATGTTGGATTACATCCCTTTTATCATCATATTGATGCTTGTTGCGGCTTTCGTAAATTCCGATTCCGTGATGACCATCTTCTATATGATCATAGGGATCATTATTCTCGGTTTATGGTGGAACCGGCATGCAGTGAAACGCATCAAGGTCACCCGCAAACTGGATGATCATGCATTTCTCCGGCAGCCCTCCGAGCTGACTCTCGAAATCAAGAACACCAGCCTCTTACCTGTCATCTGGCTTGAAATTCATGAAAGTTTACCGTTAAATGTCAGGAACACTGCAATTCAGAATTATGTGATCAGCCTGCCCCCCAAAGGTAAACAAAAATTAACTTATCCTCTCTTTCCCCAAAAACGCGGTTTCTATAAAATTGGTCCCACGTCCATTGCCTCGGGTGATCTGATGGGCATTGCCCATTCAGCAGAGATATATTTCGAACCGGATGATCTGACCGTTTATCCCCATATTGTTCCCCTTGAAAACTTGGGACTGCCTTCACGCTCTCCATTTGGCAGCATCAGGCACAAAGATCCAATTTTTGAGGATCCCAGTCGCATATATGGCAAGAGGGATTACCAGGTTGGGGACTCACTCAAAAGGATCGACTGGAAATCCTCAGCTGCCGTTGGTAAATTGCAGGTTAAGAAATTTGAGCCTTCCATCACCATGGAAACACTCCTCATCCTTGATCTGGATATTGCCAGTTTTGACATCCAGAAACTGTATGACCATTCAGAATTGGCGATCACCTGTGCTGCATCCGTTGCGTATTGGTTTAATGCCCGGAAAATGCCTGTCGGTTTGATAACCAACGGGCTGGATCCATTAAATAACAACGCTTTGCCCAATCAACTGGTCGCGCAGCGGGGTGAGGGTCATGTCATGCTGATCCTGGAAGTCCTAGCCCGCGTGACAGCTGGCAAAACCACCTCCCTGTCCGCGATCTTATCTGGCGCCATGGCAAGATCCTCCTGGGGGACGACCCTTCTCATCATCACCCCACAATACTCACCCTCTCTCCTGGAACAAATGCTTCAGGCCAAAAGCCAGGGTTTGAATGTTGTCTTGATGTTGATTGGATTCTCACCGATAAGCTCGCAGGTTCGCAGTGAGTGCCATCATTATGGCTTTACCTTTTACAATATTCAGCAACTGATCGATATTGAGATGGCCCAGGGTACGAAAAAATGAACGACTTCAAGGATGCTGCTAAAGCCGTTATCACCAAAAACAGGTTTATTGCTGCCAACGTTATTCTCATTTGCCTGCTCACTTCCACCGTTGGTTTGGCTTTCCAGCAGGTCATCGCCGTCTTTTCGGATGATTGGCACGGTGCGTATTATCCTTTTATGGCTTTTGTGATTGCCCTGCTCTCACTGCTTTCACGTCGGGCAAATCGCCACCTGCCTCCCTTTTCTGGCGAACGTATTATTCGTATCATTTTTGAGTGGGTCTTGATCTTGTTATCCTTGAAGATACTGGTCTATCTGCTCAATGATCCCTCCCGTTTTCTCACCGATGTCTGGTTGTGGGATGATAATTTCTTCAAATATTTCTTCCCTCCGGATTACATCGTGGCTGTTGTGGGCGCTCTTCTCTTCTCGCTGATCGCCAGCTGGCTTGGTGAACCCATTGATCAGTTGGAGGAAGATAAGGAATTGATGGACCAGGAAAAGCTGGGCTTCACGGTCAATGATCGCACAAAGGCAAGAAAACAATTGATCGCCTTGATTTTTGGATTGGGCTCTCTTCAGCTCTTTATCACCACGCTTCTGATCAGCGATATACCCAGCCTGCCGATCAAAGATTTCTCTGAAACCCGCCTGATCACTGCCTTGGTCTTGTATTTTGTCTTAGGTTTCTTGTTGATCGCCTTGAACCAGTACAATTTGCAGAAAGCCCGCTGGTATTTATCAGATTACCTGGTTTCACCTGCCATAGGTCAAAGGTGGCTCATCTTTTGCATCTTATTGGTTGTGCTCATCTCTCTGTTGGCCATTTTTTTACCAACCAATTACATACTGGGTATATTCCCCGCCATAAAATACCTGTTTAATTTGTTGGTATATGTCTACAACTTCCTGGTCTCCCTGATTTTCCTGCCTTTTTTGGCGCTCATTAAGTTGTTTGGCAATTCTCCGTCTGAAACGCCCCAACTGCCAGAGTCAACCCAGGAATCTCCCACCCCGCCCCAACCCCTTGCGCCGGATCTTATGCCAACCAGCATGCCAATTCTGGATGTCATCAAATCGCTTCTGTTCTGGTCAGTTTTCATCCTGCTCATATTTTTTGCCCTGAGGTATTATTTCAGGCAGAGAGGCGAGCTCTTGGGCTTTCTGAAGAAGGTCACCATTGCGAAATGGTTAACCCAATTCTGGCAGTGGGTAAAACGGGGTTTCAGAAAGGTCACTGATTTTACGACCCGGACTGTCAAAAATGGCATCAGCGCTCTCAATGAGAGGTTTTCTCGCAAAAAGCCGGGCCTTACGCTCACGGATGTGGTCAGATCGCTCTCGCCACGGGCTGGTGTGATCATGTCTTACAGGAAGTTCCGCGAATGGCTGGGCATCAATAAGATCCCGGTCAAGGAAGCGCAAACTCCTGCTGAAGTTGCCAGACAGATCATATCAACATACGAGATTCCAGCTGTGATGGTGGATCCGATCTGTGAGCTTTTCTGTGAAGCCCGCTACACCAAACACAAGATCTCCAGGACACACTATCAGCAGATCAATAATTTCATCGAGCAATTGAAGTTAAAATTGATCGAAGGTGATCAAGCAAAATAACCCGGATAACCTGTATGACCAACAGGATAAGACTTAAACAATTCTACTTACCAATTGTCTGGTTGGGTTTGATCATCTTGCAGCTGACCTTCCCATTTAAAGGCTGGGAGATTCTGATCATTGCATTTACCCTGGTAATCCTGCTCTGCTTCTGGATGGTCATTTCCTATCGCCATAACGTCTCCATCAAAAGAAGGATGCGCTATGGATGGGCACATGTCGGGGATACGATCGAAGAACAGATCATTGTCGAAAATAACAGCTTATTCCCCCTGACCTGGATGGAGATTCATGATTCATCAACCGTTCCTGGGCGTGAAAAAGCCATCGGCACCAGTGTCAATGCCGGCTCTACTACCGTCTGGAAGATCAAGCAGAAATGCCTTCAAAGGGGATTGTTCACCATTGGCCCCACCCATATTGTAACTGGTGATCTTTTTGGAATATTCGAACTGAGGATCGACAACCCTGCTTCCACCCAGATGCTGGTCATGCCCCCGGTTTTGCCGCTTCCCAACATTGAGATCACAGGCTATGGCTTCAGTGGAGAAGGCAGAAAAAGGCAAAAGTCATACATTAAGGGTATCCAGGTCGCCTCTGTGCGCGATTACAATGCCAACGACCCGCTGCATGACATCCATTGGCCCTCAACTGCCAGGAAAAATAAACTGGTTTCAAAAACTTACGACAGCACCCAGGTTAATCAACAATGGGTGATCCTGGACCTCGATCGCTCTGTTGATTTTGGCGAAGGGCTTCACTCCAGCCGCGAAATGTCGATCATGTTGGCAGCATCATTGTTAAAACAAGCCAACGATGCCAACATTGCCACCGGTCTGATTGCCAGTTCTTCTGAAGATCTCCTCTGGATCTATCCTCAAAAGGGAGAATTGCATTTACGAAAAGCTTTCACCAGGTTGGCCCTCGTCACTGGGGGCGACAAACCGCTGCAGGACCTGCTCCAGGCGTTCAATGATGATGTCAAAAGCCCTTCCTCAGCCATAATTATCACCCCCAGCCTCAGTCCGGGTTGGTTGTCCCAATTGCAGATGCTCCACATGCGCAGTATTGTCCCCACGGTGCTGCTCTTGTCTCCGCTTGATGATGGGTTGGAGACTGCACAGTATCGCAAAGTGCTCATCGACCTTGGCATTAATTGTCATCAGGTTACCAGTGCCATGTTGGACACATCCCAACTGGAGAAGGATGCTACCAACACCTGGGAATGGCGCATAACAGGCACGGGTCGGGCTATCCTGAAGAAACAACCGGGAGACACAAGTTGGAAACTGATCCAGTAGACCGCCCCAAGGTGTTCTCCGTTGACCTCTCAAAATTAACCACAACATGGGTTGCCTGGCTCTTTTTGCTTTTGTATTTATTTATCGTTGCCGGGGTTATGAACCGCTCAATTTCAGGTTACCCATTCATTAATTCACTTATCCTTTGTTTTACTGCTCTCCTCACTGGCTGGAACATATCACTGAAGAAATATTTTTTATTAAGGTTCATCTTTGGGATCATCTTGGGAATGGTCTTGATCATCCTCATCCAGTCAGGTGCCCTGCTCTCGTTTTCGAGGGCTATGTTGAATTACATGACCATACAGGGACCTTTTAACCGGGACCTGTTTGCCTTCAACATCACTTTTACTTTGGAACAGGTATGGAACTACGTCACTACTCTCCAGGAAGTACTTGAGGGGGCCAACCTGGACGAAGTTGCCAGGGGAATACAATTTGCCTTTATTGTTCAATTGATCGCCTGGTTCTCGTTATTGATCGCCGCCATTTTGTTGCGCCGGGGTAGGCATGGATTTCTGGTTTCCCTGCCAATTTTTTCCAATATCATCTTGCTTTCATTTTTGACCAGAATTAAAACCGCCCCTATCCTGCTTGCCCTCTCAGTTGTCCTGGTCTCCAGTATTGTTTTGGAAATCCTCAACAAAGAAAAGAAGTGGAAGGCTTCAGGTATCGATTTTTCGCCTGAGGTCCGTATGGACACCCTCATCCTGTCTTTTCCCTTGGTAGCAGTAGTCCTTTTGCTTTCCGGGTTCATTCCTGAAATTTCCATCAGGGAGATCATCGACAGGATCAATGAGAAAAAGGTCGAGTACCAGGTGATCACACCTCCAGCCAGGCCTGATTATGATTCTTATCAACCGGTCATGCCGCAGCAAGAAGTGTCTCCTCAAGGCATCATGCCAAGGGAACATCTTTTGGGTAACGACCCTCAGCTTTCACAGGATATTGTCTTGACAGTTCAGACATCATTAAGAGACACCCCCTCATCTCTTGAAATGCTCAACAACTACTACCTGTCAGGTACCATTTACGATCATTACACAGGCAAAGGCTGGATGACTACTGAGATCTCAATGCGCGAGGTTGAACCCAATGATCTGGCGCTTCCAATGCCTCCCTCAAATGCACGTTTGATCCTGCAGTCCGTCAATATGCATGAAGACACATCCGGCACCCAATACCTGACAGGAACCCCACTCACCTCCAACCAACCCGTTGCTTACTTTTTAAGGTCTCAGGATGATCTTTTTACTTCAAAAGTAAACGCATCATCATATTCTGCCTATTCTTACATCATTCCCGCCAGTGAAGAAGATCTGAAGGGTGACCAGGGCACTATTCCAGGCTGGGTCGAGGATCGCTACCTGCAGCTGCCAGCTGATTTGCCAGGCAGGTTGACCTCTTTGGCCCACCAGCTTACAGATGAATACCCGACGAACTTCGAAAAGATCATTGCCCTCCAGACCTTTCTGAGGGCTTTTCCCTACTCCTTGACCATCCCGCCACCGCCCAAAACAGGGGATGTGGTCGACCACTTTCTCTTTGAACTGAAAACCGGTTACTGTGATTATTATGCCTCTGCCATGGTGGTTCTTGCCCGCATTGTCAACATCCCTGCCCGGCTTGTCGTTGGCTATACCATGGGCTCCTACGATGCAGAAACTGGTAATTATCTGGTTCGTGAGCAGAATGCCCATGCCTGGCCTGAGATCTACTTCCCCAATTATGGCTGGATTGCATTCGAACCAACCGCCAGCCTTTCAGTTTTCTCCTTTAGTGAAGGAGAAGGTTTTGAGCCTGCCCGGGTGGAGGAAATTCCACGTCTGCCCGCAGAAAACCGCACTTTCATTCTCAGTCTGGTCGGCCTGGGTGCTGGGCTTGTCGTAATTATTGTCATAGTTTTGCTATACGCATTTTCAAAACGGCCAAGGCAAAAAGCAGGCAAGAAGATCCCGCTTTTAGATAAGGTCAATGCACAGTATAAAAGGATCACGGAGGCCGCCAGTATCCTGGGGGTCACATACCACCCTGCCATGACCCCCCTGGAGCTGAAAGTAGCCCTTGAGCGCCAGGTCGAAAGTACTATGGTGGTAAACTCCAGGCAAAAGGTTACAGCCCGTCAGGGTATTGCCCGCACGGAGCGGCTCTTTGGGCTGTTCATTGATGCCCTTTACAGTAAAGACCGACCTGCTGACCATGAGATCGCTGAAATTAGGCTCCTTGTCGGCCAGCAGACGCGTTTCTTTACCTGGCTCAAGATCCGGGATATATTCAAACACTTGGTATAATCCAGCCATTATTATGTAATCATTCTGGAGTTAAATATGATATGCCTGATCACAGACACCACGTGTGGCCTGCCTTTATCCCTCTTGGCAGAAAAAGGGATCGCCGTGATCCCCCAGATCATCATTTTCGGAGATCAGTCTTTCCGCGATGATAACGAGATCGATTCGGATACTTTCCTCGCGAAATTGAAGGCCGCTTCGATCCTACCCAAAACAGCTGCTCCCCCACCAGTCCTCTACCACCCGTTCTTCAGGCAGTATGCCCAACAGGGTGACACGATCCTGGTTTTAACCCCTTCCAGTGAGGTCAGCGGCACTTACCGCAGCGCCAGCGTCGCCGCTGAGGAGTTCCCGCAAGCTGACATCCACATTGTTGACACGCGCACCATCGCCGGCGGTTTCGGTGCGCTGGTACTGCAGGCCAAAGCCTGGATCGACCATGGCATGGCGATCGCTGATGTCAAAGACAGGGTCATCGATATGGCCAAACGCGAAAAGGTTTACTTCGTCGTCGACACCCTCGAATACCTTGAAAAAGGCGGACGCATCGGCAAGGCAACTGCCTTATTAGGCAGCCTGCTCCAGGTCAAACCCATACTGACCGTTGAAAATGGGCTTGTCAACCAGTTTGAAAAGCAGCGCACCTCCAAACATGCCATCAAACGCATGCTGGACCTGGTAATCGAATATTCTCAAAATAACCACGACCCGCATATCACCATCAGCCACATTTCTGCGGATGGCACTGTGCTCCAGGTTCGCGACTCACTTCGTAAAGCGCTGGGCATCTCTGAGATCCCGATCCTCAAGCTCCCCCCGGCCATCATCGTGCACGGCGGACCTGGCATTGTCTCGGTCAGTTGTTTTACCCGGTAATTAGTTAAGTAGGTTCCGTAAAAATAGCTCCTGGATGAAGGTCAGATTGACCAGCTCTCGTCTAAGATGGTTTCCAATACCTTAGAAGACAGCACAAACGGGTTCTTCTGCATGCTCGAACTGACCGCTGCCCTGCTAATGATCTCCGGGAACTCACTCCGCCGCACACCCAGTTCAGCCAGCCCGGGAATGTGCAGTTCACGGCACAGCGTCCTGGCCCATATAGGCACTTCATCAGGCTCAAAGGACTCACCACCGCTCTGGATCTCTGCCATGCGGCGGAATTTATTGAGCAGTGGCTCATGGGACTGATCTAGGGCTGTCGTGAGGTTAGCTTTCAGCACCGCCGGCAATAAGCACGCACAAATCGCCCCGTGTGGTGCCCCAACCATCGCCCCCAACACCCCGGCAAACCCGTGCACCGCTCCCAGTCCAGCCTGCGAAAGCGCTATCCCGCTGTAAAGGCTGGTCAATGCCATATCTTCCCGTGCTGCAGGATCCTCTCCATCATGGAATACAGTGAGGATCGATCTTGAGCCATGCACAATGCCATCCAGTGCGATCGCATCCGTGAGCGGGCTGGCATTTTTACTGCAGTAAGCCTCGAACACCTGGGTCAGTGCGTCCATCCCGCTTTGCGCGGTGATATTGGGAGGTAAAGAATAGGTTAGTGTCGGGTCCACAATGGCCACTTTGGCGCCCATCCCTTTGCCGCGCATGCTCACTTTGACCGCTGGCGCATGCAGGCTGACCACCGCGTTGCGCGTCACTTCGCTGCCCGTGCCTGAGGTGGTGGGGATCGCCAGCAGCGGCAGCCCGGGCAGGTCTACCGGCATCCCCTTGCCGACCACTTCCAGGTAATCGTTCAGTTCGCCGGGGTTGGTTAAAAGGGCGGCGATCGCTTTGGCAGTATCCATCACGCTGCCTCCGCCAAACGCGATGAGGTGATCCACTGCAGCCGCTTTTGCCAGGGATAAGCCGGCAGAGATGACTTCCACATCCGGCTCATGCCCCACAGCGTATTCCACCCAGCTGATCCCAGCCGCCCTTAGCTGATCCGTCAGGGGTTGTAAAGGCACATGCCCGCTGCCCCGCACCAGCAGTGCCTGCCTGCCCATGCTGCTCGCGATCTCACCAGCCCGCTTTATGCTGTGGTCGCCAAAGATGATCCTTGTGGGCAGGTGGAATTCAAACCTCGTGGTCATGGGTTGCTTTCCTGGGGGCTCACCATGCGATAAGCTGCCTTGGTACGGGTCTCAGCCATCATATCGGTCACTGCATCGCGCCACGTCGTGTAATGAGCCGTTTGCGTGTGTTTGCTGATGCTTTGCTCGTTGTCGTAGACCTCGATCAGTGTGAACCGCGCCGGGTCATCCTTGCTCTGCAGGAAGTCGAATCGCTGGACCTCGGGCTCCCTCAGGCTTCCCTGCACATTTTTGCTGGTCTCGGCAATGAAATCCGCGATACAATCCTCTTTTACATGAATAGATACGATCACGATATGCATATGCTCCTCCGTTGATCTTTGCCTAATTTTACAGCCAAAACGGTCAAAGTTCGTGGGATGGGTTGATAAAAAAGTGCGCGATCTTCATTGGCAAAGCCCTCTGTAAGCGTAGTCGCACCATCTCTTTTGCGAAAAGAGCGGTAGGGTGCGTTCCGGTTTTGAACGCACCAATTCCTCTAATAATTAATATCAAGCATAAGTAGGCTGCGATCTTCAGTGACGAAGCCCTCTGCAATAGTAACTACACCATTTCTTTTGCGAAAAAAGAAGTAGGGTG
>CAYSZB010000037.1:19213-23958 GCA_964435475.1 uncultured Anaerolineaceae bacterium
GCAAACGGGCAGAACGCCTTTGGCATGCAGCGCATCGCCCTGCACGCCCGCACCATCGCCTTCACCCACTGTGTGATCAGCAAATCAATGCAATTCACCGCCCCCTACCCGCCTGACATGCTAAAACTATTGCATGAAAAGTAGTATTGTTATCGCGATACTCTGAGCGGGTTTTGTTATCCCAGTTCTATTCCGGGACCACCCGCTCCCCGAAGGTGCCAGTTCTTTAATGGCAAGAGGTACACTGACTTCTCGAGAAGTTAGTGATAAGCGTGGCAATCTCTCTTCATTTATCATTTATTCGTAGGTTGGGATGAGGGCGAATTACTGGGTTGTTATGGTTTGCTCGGTCTCCTTGCCTGGCCTTAAGTGCCCGAAACCCAACAAAAAGCGAGATCGCGCTGGTGTTAATCTTCCCCACGCAGTGACCTGTAAGGGTGGCGAAGCAACCTGGCTAGGACAGTAGTGTAGCAGAGAGGACTTCACCGTGCCAGGGGTAAAAACCGTCAGGTCTCCATAATGACTCGCATCGATATTGATTCAGTGCACGAATAAATCTCAAATACCTATCCCAGAACTCCTGTCAACTTTTTTCCCAAACTGGCTTATGGCAAGTTGCTGACCTGCCATCATTGGCGCTCGCAATTACGCTCCTGCAACTAATTATCGATCAATGGCAGGTAGGTGGTGGTGGGGTTCTGGTAATCCACCCGAACAGCCACCAGACGCACTGAATCCTCCGCGCCGCTGAGACCAAAGAAATAAGCCTTGATGTAATAAGTGTAATAGGTCTGGTCGATCAGTGCCAAGTCGATCGTGTCGTCGAATTTATAGTGATATCCCGTGATCGGCCACTGCGAATCAGTTCCCGCCATTTCTTCATCATCCCCGCCCCAAATTTCCTGGCGCATCAGCTTGATCCAGATATAGTTGTCCGGGTTAACATCATAATAACCCAATGTCAAACGGGTCACTGTCACCCCATCCGGGATGGATAATGGAGCATAATAGGACTTGGACCAATTGGCGTTCAACTCACTGCTGGTAAACGAGTAACTGGTGGTATCAAAATACGGCATGAACTCAAAAGGGCTGATTGACACTCTGCCATAAGTGACCGCGCGCAGGGTGTCTTCTTCGACAAAACTTTGAGTTGTGCTTTCTTGTTTATCGTCGCCACCGCCCTGCGCGATGACCATAGCATTGTTTACGATCAGCGTAAGGACGAGGACGATCAATACAGAAAACATTCTTCGTAAATGATCCTTGGTTTGCATTAATACCTCCTGAACTTTGGTTTGGTCAATATGAAATTTTAACGACTAGAGTTAGTGGAATTATATCAAATAAGAATTGTGCATGAATCTGCAGAGGAAGCAACCAGGAGCCATTACCACCCCGCAGTTGGCAGATGAGAAGCTGTTGTTGCCCTCCTCGAGGTTGCCGCGGGAAGTTCAGCTTTTTGCACCCTGTCCATTTTTTTTTCTTATAGCATTCCTTCTTACGCATTAAGCTTTACATTTTCAGCTTTAAGCTATTGAGTCCACTTGCGCTATTGGTACGTTTTGTGGTATTATTACTAATATATAGAACATGTTTTCTATTTTCAAGGTAAATGAAGGAGTTGTTGCTGCACAGGGTAAGTGGTTATAGTACAAACGCAGGTTAGGGTCTCGAAAGATCGCAGGATCGCTACTCTCTATACACCTTGCTTTGCATTGCAATTTTGCAATCTTTGCTAAAATGAAATAAGCAAGCCAAAACAGGAAAGTTTTTTCACTGCATAACAGTGAATTGTAGTGATCGACCTTCTCAGGACAGCCAGAGGTCTGGGTGCTTCCTGCGAATGGATGTATGTTCACCCCCGGCGATGATGATATGGTCCAATACCTCCACATCCACCAGCTTGCCCGCCTGCACCGCCGCCCGTGTCAGCGCCACGTCCTCCGGGCTTTCGCTGGGATCCATGCTGGGGTGATTGTGGAAAAGGATGATCGACCTTGCCGGCAATCGGATGGCTGTCTTGAACAACTCCCCCACCCTGACGGACGAACTGGTCAGCGAACCCTTGTAGAGCCGGTCTGTGCCAACCCAGTTGTTGCGCGTATCGAGCAGCACGACCCACAACTCTTCCTGTTCCAGTCCCCTCAGTTCATAACCAACCAGATCGATCGCATCTTCCGGCTTGGTGATGACCTTCTTTTCCTTGCGGGCTTCCCTGGAGAGACGGTTGCCCAACTCCACCGCCGCCTTGACCTGCACCGCCTTGGTGCGCCCGATCCCCGGCAACGTGATCAACTCGCTGATTGGTGCGCGCTGGATGCCAGCCAGCGAGCCGAACTTTTTAAGCAGCAGTTGCCCCAGTTCCACGGCATTGATCCCCTGCGTACCGACCCTGAGCAGGATGGCCAGCAGTTCAGCGTCGGTCAGGGCCTGGGGGCCTTCGGCTTCCATTCGTTCGCGCGGCCGGTCATTCGCGTTGAGGTCGGTGATGCGCAGCTTGCCAGGATTGTTTGTCATAATTAAATTGTAATGGCGAAAGCCGGCGAGGGCAAGGGTTTTAGACCCATTGCTCAGCGTAGGATGAGCGGGATAAAGATGTATGGTGAAAAGTAACAAGGTGCAGCCCACAAAAGACTGCACCTTTACACAAATTTAGATCAGTTTAGCGCAAAATCAACGGGAGGAAGACCCCTACAATGAATTCACACTCATACGCGCCTATATCAGTGGTTGCAGTGCCATCACTATTGCCGTCAAACGGCCGGGTAAAGCCACGCTGGTCTGTCGGCAGGAAACCAGAGGAGAGACTGCCGGTATCAACGACGGGGCTGCCATAAGGCACAGCATGGGTGAGAGTAAAGCCCCCATTATCCGCCAGGGGCATGAGCAAGGGATTGCGATCGATATTGGAAGCAAACTCAGGATAGCCACCCTCTATATCACTGTAGGTGATGACCGAATAGCAGCCAGTTTCGTTCATGACCTGGTTGGCTTGGGGAAGGTTACCCCACACGATGCCATTGATCATGGTGGTCTCGCAGGGGACATCGCTGGTTTTGGTGCTGTAAATTCCACCGCCCAGCCCGGAAGCGCTGTTGAGGGTCAGGGTGGCGCTGTAGATCTCGAGGATCGATTGGAAATTGTAGATAGCTGCGCCATTGTCAGCTGTGTTGGCAAAGAAGGTCACATTACGCAGTTTAGGATGGCTGCCCACCCAATTTGCCAACCCCCCGCCATTTACAGCATCGTTTTCGGAAAAGGTGACATTGGTCAGGGTGGGTGAACTTCCATAATTTGTCAGTCCGCCACCTGTGTATGATGAGCTATTCGCGGTGAAATTTATATCCGTAAAGATCGGCGTTCCACCCTCAAGGTATGCCCCGGCGCCGGAATAAGAGGCAGAATTGTTTTCAAAGTTGATGCGGTTTAGGGTGGAAGCGCTATTAATGCCCATGAACCCGCCACCATTATCCAGGCTGGTGTTGCTTACAAAATCCACATCCGAAAGGGTGAGTGTGTTGCCAGTGACATACATTCCCCCACCATCATAGGTGACATCGTTACCGGTAAGCGTGCTTCTGCTCATGGACATGGTACCACTGTCGTTATAAACACCGCCACCTTGCTCAGCACCATTATCGGTGAAGGTACTTAGGGATACATTGATGGTGCTATTTTTGTTGTACATTCCTCCGCCATAATAGCCAGCAGAATTATCTGTAAAGGTTACATGACTCAAAGTGGCGTTGGTGCTGTAATAATTCGCCATACCACCGCCATCTCCAGAGGATTCAAAAGCATCATTACCCGAGAAGGTGACATTCGACAGGGTTACAGTGCAACCTTCATTTTGCATACCACCGCCCTGGTAGTGCGCCTGGTTACCAGAAAAGGTGGAGTTGGAGACAGAGAGAGTACCGGTGCAGGTATCGCTGTACATCCCCCCACCACTATTGGCGTGATTGGCGTTGATCGTGACCTTTTCGAGCGAGGGGCTGCTTTCATAGTTGTATATCCCGCCGCCCGAACCAGTCGTAACCCCGTTGCCAGTAATAAGCAGATTGATCAGGGTAGGGCTGCTTGCTTGTAGGTTAAGCATACCGGCACCATGCCAGTCAAAGTCATTGTCGTAGTCAGCATAACCACCGGTGAGAACAAAACCATTCAGTATGGCTGTTTTACCTACGCTGATGTTCTTGACTACGTGGTAGGAATTATCCGTGACAAGAGTTGGATCTCCGATGTTAGCGCTCAGGGTGGTGACATGGGTGAGCCAGTTGCGGGTTTCCCAGGCGCCACCTGCAGCCGGGAATCCGCCATAGATGGCAACGCCGGTCTCCATTTGAAAGGAGATGCCGCGATTGGTGGTGCTGGTTGGGTAATAGGTGCCGGCAGCCACGCGCACCTGGTCGCCATCGCCTGCCAATCCGAGGGCGGTCTGAAGGTCGCATGCGGTAGCCCAATCCAGGCAGTTACCGGAGAAACCCTGGCGGACGTAGTAAATCATTCCGCGGTCAGCTGCGGTAGCGGGCTGAATGAGAACCAGGCACAAGGTAAAAATGATGAAGATTATGACAGGAAGTTTGAAGCGGATTGGTTGCACGGTGTCTCCTTTTTTATACGCTTGACATAAACAATGTGAGTCAGCAGAAAAACCTTTATTTTAAGGTAGGTGACTAAGGGTAAACTGTGCATATTTTAATTTCATAAGTAAATTAAAGCAAGAGGAATTTAAACCATAT
>CAYSZB010000038.1:0-9650 GCA_964435475.1 uncultured Anaerolineaceae bacterium
GGGAGAGGAAATATCCGGAAAATATTTGTTTTCGGGTGTGGCATCGTCATAAAAAACTATTGCACACTTCCCCTATTTATGATATAACATGGGCACAATTAAATAGCCCCCTTGTGGCGCTCTTATCCAGAGAGGTGGAGGGACCGGCCCTTAGATACCTCGGCAACCAACAGCAGTGTATGGTGCCAACTCCGGCAGAGAAGTATATCTGGAAGATGAGAGGCGACCCATTTCCCTGATGGATGCCCCTCAAAGTTCGTAGAAGGGGCATTTTCTATTCTAGAAAGGAGCATTAAAAGATTATGACAACGACTTTTATGAAGTCACCCAAATATTTATTCACCTCCGAATCGGTCACCGAAGGCCATCCGGACAAGCTTTGCGACCAGGTGAGCGATGCCATCCTGGATGCCATGCTTGAGAAGGACCCCTATTCCCGCGTGGCATGCGAAACCGCCACCAAGACCGGTTTCGTGATCGTGATGGGCGAGGTGACCACCGAAACCTTCGTGGACATTGACGCGCTGGTGCGCAAAGTGGTCACGGGGATCGGCTATGACCGCGGCAAGAAGGGTTTTGATGGTTCGACCTGCGGTGTGCAGGTGGCGCTGGCAGCCCAATCGCCCGATATTGCCCAGGGCGTCGACCATAACGGCAAAGTCCAACCCAAAGAGATCGTCTACGATGAAAAATACATCGAAGCGGGTGGTGCCGGCGACCAGGGCATGATGTTCGGCTTTGCCTGTGACGAAACCGAGCAGTTGATGCCGCTGCCGATCTATTTAGCCCACAAGCTGACCCGCCGCATGGCTGAAGTGCGCAAAAACGGCACGCTGAAGTGGATGTACCCGGATGGCAAGAGCCAGGTGACTGTGGAATATGCCTTTGGCAAACCGAAGCGCATCCATACCGTGCTGATCAGCACACAGCACGCCGACAAGTTCAACGGTGAGACCCTGAGTTGGGAACAGATCCGCAAAGACCTGATCGAGCATGTCATCAACCCTGTTTTGCCCAAAGAACTGGTGGATGATGACCTGCTCATCTACACCAACCCGACCGGGCGTTTCGTGATCGGCGGACCCATGGGTGATTCCGGGCTGACCGGGCGCAAGATCATCGTCGATACCTACGGCGGCATGGGCCGGCACGGCGGCGGCGCCTTCAGCGGGAAGGACCCGACAAAGGTTGACCGCTCCGGTGCCTATGCAGCCCGCTGGGTTGCCAAGAACGTGGTCGCTGCCGGGCTGGCGAAGCGCTGCGAAGTGCAGATCGCCTATGCCATCGGTACGTCGCATCCCCTGAGCATCAATGTCGAAACCTTCGGCACCGGCAGCGTGGATGACGAGAAGATCGCCGAAGCGATCGGCAAGGTCTTTGACCTTAGGCCACGGGCGATCATCCATGACCTGGACCTGCTGCGCCCGATCTACCAGTCACTGGCAGCCTACGGGCACTTCGGCAGGGATGACCTGGACCTGACCTGGGAGAAGACCAACCGGGTGGAAGAGCTCAAAAAGGCCGTTGGGATCTAAGATCATTTCAACAATGTAAGAGGCTGCATGGCTTTGCAGCCTCTTTTTTTTATCCAAGATGTGATTAACATGAGAAAAGCAGCCCTTTTTCATGACAAGTTGGATAAATCACAGCCATATACAGCAGAGTAACTCGGTATTACAATCAGGGTTAATTATTTCAGTCATCAATAACCTGTAAATTCAATGAACACACTGACCTGCCATTGGCTGACAAAACAGCGCTGAAGTGAACTGGAAATATTTTTGAAGATAAATAACAAACAAAAGCGAATTTTTACGTTGCTGAAAGAGAATACCCAAACAAGGGCGATCAAAGGCAACATCATTTACCGCGCCATGCGTGCCCTGGTGCGGGTTTACTCGATGCTGGTGTTCAATATGGATATTGAGAAGGCGGAGAACCTGCCCGATGGACCAAAGATCTTTGTCGCCAATCACCCCAGCCTAACAGATCCTTTTATACTGCAATTAGAGACCCATATGAGCGTGGTGATCACCGGCAAGGCATTTGCGATCCCCCTGGTTGGCAGATTTCTGAAGCACATCCACCAGATCTCAGCCGAAAGCGGCAGCGGTACCCTTGATAAAGCCCTGGAACACCTGCAGAACGGCCGCTCGATCGGCATTTTTCCTGAAGGCGCCAACAGCCATGAGGGCGGCGGCATGAAAGATTTTCGCAGCGGTGCGGCAAGGTTGGCACTGATGTCGGGTGTACCGGTCATCCCGGTTGGCATTCACCTGCGCAGGGACCGTTTTTTCAGGTCGATATCCTACATGACCGGCAAGAAAGACATCGCCTTGTTCTACCTGTGGGGGCCATACATCATGACACTTGGCAAACCAATGGTCTTTACAGGCGATGTGGAAAACCGGGAACTTGTCCGAACTGTCACCGAGGAGATATTCACCCAGGTCAGATCGCTGGCAATGCAAAGTGAAACGCGAATGGGTAAAAAAATAAAACCAGTGCGCAGCAAGGTCAGCCAAAGTTAATTAGTTTATTACATTTAAATAGAAATATCCCGGGCAGGTTCCCGGGATATTTTATTTTGTCAATCTAGCGTCTTTTTCCAAGCCAAAGGACAAGCGCAGTTACCCCTGTTGCCAGCAATAACGTCCCCAGTCCGACCTGCACCCAACGGATCGTCGGCCAGCCGCGCATTGCCTGGAAAACCCGGCTCAATACCCCATTCTTGGCCGCGTCGTTTGCCTCAGCTTCAAGCTGCAGGCCATAAATGACGGTCTCACGCGGCTCGCCCTCTTGCGCCTGGATAGCCACAGGAGGTTCCTCGGGCAAGACCTGGCGCTCAATTTCTGTTTCCGGCATCGTGAAAGGACCTTCAGAGCCCATCATCGGGCCACCGCCCAGTCCCATTACAACCTCAGATCCCCCGCCCTTGCCCACTGCTCCTTCATTGCCCCAAAAGATGATCAGCGGTTCGGCAGGCTCAGCATTGTCTACCGCTTCCAGCATTTTCATCTCTGGTGCAGGCATGCTTTCAGTGGCAAGAGATACCCTGCCGCCCAGGATGAACTCACCGGCAAAGGTCAACATGAGCATGATCGCCACACCGGCAGTTGCCAGTGAGAAAGCAGGGGCAAGGCGGGGTGTTTTGCGGGCTGCTTTGACCTTTCCAGGTGCCAGGGTGAAATTGCGCGGGGATTTCTTCTGGGGGAGGGCACGCAGGGCGGCCTTTAAACGCTTATATTCCAGCACCTGCTGCTGCAGGTTTGGGGAAGCTGCCAGGTGTGCCTCGAATTCCGCATTTTCCTTGGGGGAAAGGGCATTATCGATATAGGCAGACACCTGCAGTAAGTCTTTCGTGAAATGATCGCGCCCTGTCTTCATAGTTCCTCACCATTCAGACGATACCTGGCGGGTAAAAGTTCCCAAAAGCCACGCAGGCAGTCCTGCAATTTCTGCCTGGCCCGTGCCAGGCGGCTCTTGACCGTCCCCAGCGGCTTGTGGATGATATTTGATACGGTCTGGTAATCTTCTCCCGAGACATCCACCAGGACAACCACCGTGCGAAAGTCGACATCCAGGTTCTCAAGGCAATGCTGGATGGCATTTTCAAGTTCGGCGTTATCCACCTGCTCATCAGGACCCGCCGCGGAGTCTTCCATCCATTTGGGTGACTCGATCACCTCGCCATCATCATCCTCCGGCTCAAGGGGTGTCACCGGTCGGCGCTGGCGGCGGCGTAATTCATCGTAGCAGGCATTGGTGACAATGCGCAGGATCCAGGCCTTGAACGACCCACCGCGGTAGGTCTGCAGTTTTTGATACATGGAAATAAAGGCGTCCTGGGTGGCATCTTCGGCGGCGTGACTCTCACCCATGATGCGATAGGCGGTGTTGAATGCCATGTCCTGGTATGCCAGGACCAGGCGGTTAAAGGCATCCATATCGCCTTTTAACGCTGATTGGATCAAGTACTGTTCATCCATGATTGCACCTTTGTAGTTTACCAGGATCAGCTGATAATACCTGCTTCATGTGATTTTATCTTAAAAGCAGCTAAAAATCACTTAATATGTTGCCTGGCGAAGACAACCTGGCTTCGTTATTCGTCTTCGCGGTTGCGCAGATGCGGGAAGAGTATCACCTCACGGATGTTGCGCTTGCCGGAAAGCAGCATCATCAGGCGGTCAACGCCAATGCCAAACCCGCCGGCGGGCGGCATGCCATAGCTCAACGCCCGCAGGTAATCTTCATCCACCGGGTGGCGCTCTTCGTCATCATCAGCAAAAGCCCGCCCCATCTCAAGGAAGCGTTTTTCCTGTTCCAGCGGGTCGTTCAGTTCGCTGAAGGCATTGCAAAGTTCCATGCCGCCGACAAAACCCTCAAAACGCTCCGCGATCGAAGGATCACCGGGTTTGTTCTTGGCGAGGGGTGAGATGTCGCGCGGGTAGTCATAGATGAAGGTCGGCTGGATGCAATTCGGCTCGATGAACTCGTCCATCAATGCACCCACCAGCTTGCCACGCTGGGCATTGGGGTTGTGCTTGATGCCCTTTTCGCTCATCACAGCACTCAGGGCTTCAGCGGTTGGGTAAAGGTTGATGTCAATACCGGTGGCATCCAGGATCGCCTGGCGCATTTCCACCCTGCGCCAGGGCGGGGTCAGGTCGATCTCATGCCCATCAAAGTTGATCTTGCTGGAGCCCAAAACCTGCTGGGCGGTGAAGTGGATCATTTGCTCAGTCAGGTCCATGATGGTATTGAAATCGGCATACGCCATATAAAATTCAAGCTGGGTAAATTCCGGGTTGTGCTTGAATGAGACACCCTCATTGCGAAAATCACGACCGATCTCATACACCCGCTCCAGGCCACCCACCAGCAGTCGTTTGAGGTAAAGTTCAAAACTGATGCGCAGGTAAAGGTCCTGGTGCAGCTGGTTGTGATAGGTGACGAACGGTTTGGCGGCCGCCCCGCCGTAGATGGGCTGCAGGATGGGAGTTTCGACTTCGAGGAAATCATGGCCATCCAGGAACTCGCGCAAGGCTTTAAGTGTTGCGGCGCGGATGCGGAATATCTCGCGCACCTCGGGGTTGACAGCCAGATCCACATAACGCTGGCGATAGCGGGTTTCGGGGTCGGAGAGGAGGGCATGCCTGACCACCACCCCGTCGACCACCTCATCCTTGGCAGCGGGCAGGGGTAACAGGGACTTGGCGAGCATTTTATAGCCGCTGACCTGCAGGGTCACTTCGCCCCGCCGGGTGCGGAACATCGTGCCGCTTGCTTCAATGAAATCGCCCAGGTCGAAGTTCTGGCTCAGGAAGAGCATCTGCTCCTCGCCAAGCTCATCCACGCGGAAGAGCAGCTGGCAGCGCCCGTCACGGTCTTCGATGTGGGCGAAGGTCAACTTGCCCATCGGGCGCATGGCACGCAGCCTGCCTGCCAGGCTGACATGGAGCGGGCTGGCATCGCCCAGGCTTTCCACCTGTTCAAATGCTGTGATGGCCTGCCTGGTGGTATGGGTTACATTGCTGCGCGGCGGGTAGGCATCCACCCCGGCGGCCTGGATGGCATTCAGTTTTTCCAATCGGGTTGCTTCGAGATCTGATCTTTCTTCGGGCATTTTATTTTCCTCTTACCTGCTTGAATAAAAAACCCCGTCCATCTTGCTTTGGGCGGGGTAGTAACAGTTCAGTGAACGGTCAGGAGATCTTGAGGATCTCGACCATGAAAGCACCACCCGGCGCTTCAACCTTAACTTTATCACCCACCTTGTGATTAAGCAACGCCTTGCCGAGGGGTGATTCGTTGGAGATGCGCCCATTGCGCGGGTCGGCTTCCGCCGGGCCAACCAGGAAGTACTTTTCAGGTTCCATGCCCTCTTCCTTGATGGTCACACGGCAACCCGGGATAACCGTTTCCATCTTCCCATTTGTGTCTTCGATGACATGGGCATTGGCCAGCAAGAGCTCCAGTTCCTTGATGTGCCCTTCAACAAAAGCCTGCTCATTTTTGGCATCTTCGTATTCAGCATTTTCGATCAGTTCGCCGTCTTCCATGGCTTCCTGCAGGCGGGTGGCGATCTCCGCCCGCTTTGTATTGCGCAGGTAATCCAATTCCTGCTGTAGTTTTTCGTATCCCTCGCGGGTTAAATAAGAACTTGCCATTATCCTACCTCTTCAAACCATATTTTAGGTATACCTGTATACTGATAAGTGTCTGCAGGTAATATAAATAGCGCTTTGAAGATCGTGACCTTCATTACGCCAGCGCAATATTATCATAATACTTAACGAATTGCAACCCCTGATTAATCTCTCATTAACATCAAGCTATAACCAATTACTAATCGTTTATAATAAACACAGATCAGAAGAAAGGTTATGAATATGGGTTTCCTGGAAAGTCTCTTTGGCAGCGCGATCATCAACCAGCTGCCTCCGCATCAACGGCAGGAAGTGGCAAAAATGACCGCTGAACTCATCCAGATCGGGAAGATGGATGACTTTTTATCACTGACACCGGGCGGCAGTTTTGACGTGCAATGCCACCACCGCCAGGCAAGGGATATTGGCAAACGGTTGCATGACATGGGTGGTGTGAACCTGATGAACGCTGTGCGTGAGCGCATCAGACGCAAACTGAAAGCCGTCCTGGCGGAACACCTGGACCACTGCTGGAAGGGTATCGGCGATTGGAAGCATTAAGCGATGATCAAAAGAGATGCCAGGGTCTACCTGGCGATCAAGTATGATCCACAAAACCGCAATCGACAATTGATCGAACAGCTGGCGGCAGTGATCGAACAGGTCGGCTGGTCCAGCCATGTGGTGGTGCGTGACCTGGAAGCGTGGGGAGAAAAATCCTTTGCGCCAGGGAACCTGATGGAAAATTCACTCGCTTTGTTATCAACCTGTGACTTGTGCCTTGTTGAAGGCTCGGTCAAAGGAGTGGGTGTGGGCATCGAAGCAGGATATGCATATGCCAAAGGCATCCCGGTGGTGGTGATCGCCTCAATGGGAACCAATATTTCGACAACCCTGACCGGCATCGCCCAAACGATCTTATATTATGAAAGCCCCCACTCACTGGCAGGGCTTTTTCCCGGTTTGATCGATTAACCCGTTCTTATCTATAAAAACTATAGTAAGAGCTCCAAAATAGCTATATGATTAATAGGAATTGATCAAAAGCACAAGACATGGAGAAAAAATGGCAGAAAATAATGTTTCAAATGATGTTCCTGAACCTGAAGTCATCGAAGGCCAGGAGGAAGTGGTTGCTGAAGTGAACCCAGAAAAAGAAAAACAGCGCCAGGCAAGGGCACCGCATCGCCGGAATGACGACCCGCTGGGAAGCCTGGCCTGGGCGGCCATCCTGATATGGGCCGGGTTGGTCTTTCTGGCGGACAACCTGGGCTGGCTGGCAAACATCAAGATCCCGCAAGCGGTTTTGCCCGAAGGGTTCGAGATCATCAAATTGGGCACCTGGACATTGATCTTCCTGGGGGCTGGGCTGATCGGGCTGCTGGAAGGCATCCTGCGCCTGGCATTCCCGGCATGGCGCAGCTCGGCTGGCAGTACATTTTTTATTGCTGTCATATTCCTGGGCATTTGCCTGGGCAACATCTTCGGCTGGTCACTGGTCTGGCCGATCGTGCTGATCGGGTTGGGCTTGTCGGCCATGGCGGGTGCCTTGATGCGCATCAAAAAGTAGAACCCAATATTGGCGTTAAAAGTGGTGTGACAGTGTCACACCACTTTTTTATTACCCCTTTCGCGATCATGCCATGTGGCTGGGGAGCGATTTTACGGGTGTTATAATACCTGAGAAAACTAAAACTGGAGAAAAAAATGAGCAGCAGCGAGAGCATGGTCAAGAAAGTGATCACAAGCAACAAAGCCCCCCAGGCGATCGGTCCATATTCTGTGGCAACCACAGCCGGGCAACTGATCTTCACTTCCGGGCAACTGGGGCTGGAACCAATCAGCGGCAGCCTGGTGGAAGGCGGCATCCAAGCCCAGACACGCCATGCGCTGATCAACCTGAAGATCGTGTTGGAAGCAGGTGGTTCAGGACTTGAGCATGTGCTCAAGACGACAGTTTTTCTGCAAAACATCGCAGATTTTGCCGCCATGAACGAGACATATGCAGAATTCTTTCCTCATCACTGCCCATCGCGTTCAGCCATCCAGGTGGCAGCCCTGCCAAAGGGAGGGCTGGTGGAAATTGAAGCGATCGCGCTGATCCCAAACAAAGGCGATGGCTGCAATACCTGTATGGGCAGTTTTTATTAAACACATCTGGTTACTGCTGCCAAACGGTCTAAGATGGCAAACGCCTTATCATAACTAGTTATGACTTTTTATATTCTCCTCAAAGAAGCATGCCAGACAAAGTTTCAGTGATCATCCCCTGCCGCAATGAGGGCAAGACCATTCGTATGGTGCTAAATGCCCTTTTTATGCAGACCTACCCACACGACTTGATGGAGATCATCATCATTGACGGGCTGTCCGAAGACGACACCCGCCAGGAGATCCTGTCATTTGCGGACGAACACGCTGCCATCCCCATCCACATTGTGGACAATACAAAGCGCATCATCCCGGCGGCGGTCAATGCAGGCATCAGGGCGGCAAGCGGTGAGATCATCATCCGCATGGATGCCCATTCCATCCCACAGGACGATTATGTTGCCCGCTGTGTCGCCCTGCACCAGGAATATAAAGCCGACAATATCGGCGGGGTGTGGGACATCAAGCCCCAGGTGGATACCTGGCTGGCAAGGTCAATCGCCATCGCTGCCAGTCACCCGCTGGCGGTGGGCGGTGCACAGTATCGATTTACCGACAAGGCCCAATACACCGACACCGTACCTTACGGCTCATTTCGTAAAGCGCTGGTTGAGCAGGTTGGGTACTTTGATGAAAGCCTGTTGAGCAACGAAGATTATGAATTCAACACCCGCATACGGTTGAGCGGCGGCAAGATCTGGCTGGACCCCGCCATTCGATGCACCTATTTTGCGAGGAAAAACCTCAAGGAACTGGCCAGGCAGTACTGGCGCTATGGTTACTGGAAATCACAGATGCTCAAGCGCTACCCGCATTCGCTGCGCCTGCGACAGGCCCTGCCGCCTGTTTTTATCCTCAGCCTGGTGATCATGGCGGTCCTGGCGATCTTCGTGCCTGTTGCACGCTGGCTATTGCTGGCAGAAGCTGCTGTTTATCTATGCGCAATACTTGCCGTGGGTTTACAGAAAGCCTTACGGCACAAGGACCCGGGGTTGTTCGCCGGCATCCCCCTGGCGATCGCCTGCATGCATTTTTCATGGGGAATGGGCTTTATTTTTGGTATACTAGCTCTCAGTTCAAGAAAAAGGACCAGCAGCGTTTGACAAATACAACTTCAAAATCCAAGCGGTACTATCTCAAAGCGAGTGAACGCCGTTCACTCTTGATCGTGGGAGATATCATCGTCTGCGCACTGGCACTGCTGATCGCCCTGTATATCTGGGCGGCAGGCGATGCCTGGCTGGATTTCTCTATAGAATTCATCCGCACCAGGCCCCCCTTCTGGTATTTTCTCCTGCCGCTTTTCTGGCTGGTTTTAATGATCGAACTGTACGACCTGCGGCGGGC
>CAYSZB010000038.1:9750-22983 GCA_964435475.1 uncultured Anaerolineaceae bacterium
GGCAACACCCAGGACCTGCTGCGCCTGATCGAGGAACACGAGGTCTCAGACCTGATCCTGGCGATCATGGGTGAGATGAGGGATGATACTTTCCAGGCGATTCTTACCGCCCAGGAAGGCGGCATCACCCTGACATCAATGTCTGATACTTATGAAGAGATCCTTGGCAGGGTACCGATCAATTTACTGGAAGCAGATTGGGTAATCCGTTCGTTCGTGCAAAAAGTGGATGCCGGTACGATCTACCGCTTTGCCAAGCGCCTGCTGGACATCTTTGGTGCCATTATCGGAATAGTTATTTTGATCCTCCTGTTCCCATTTGTTGCCCTATTTATGCTGATCGACTCCGGGCTGCCGATCATCTACCGCCAGGAACGCCTGGGCAGGGGCGGCAATCCATACATCATCTATAAATTCCGCACCATGCGCCAGGATGCTGAACGTGATGGCGAAGTGCAGGTGACCAGTAAAAAAGACCCACGCATCACGCGGGTAGGCAGTTTTCTGCGCAAGACCCACCTGGACGAACTCCCCCAGTTTGTTAATGTTCTGCAGGGTAGCATGAGCCTGGTTGGACCACGGTCTGAAAGGGCAGAACTGGTTTCTGTATTTCAGAAAGAGATCCCCTTTTACCGCGCGCGCCTGCTGGTCAAGCCCGGGCTGACCGGCTGGGCACAAATTAACTACCAATATGCTGAAACTGTCGCTCAAACGGCGATAAAACTGGAATATGACCTGTATTACATCGAGCACCGCAACATATTCATGGATATCATCATCATCATCCGCACCCTGGGCACGGTTTTCGGTTTTAAAGGCCGCTGAGAAAAGGATCAAGGAAGAATTCAATGGTTTTGTTTGGCAAAAAGATCCGTAACCGCTACATGCTGATGGGGGATATCCTGCTGGCCGCCTTTTCAGTCCTGGCGAGTTATGCTTTGCGCCTGGATCTGCCGGTCCTTTTTTCCATTTATGTTGAATCGATGCTGTGGATGATCGGGGTGGCGGTGATCGTCAAACCGATCGTCTATTACCTGTTCGGCATCTACCGGCGCGTCTGGCGCTATGCCAGTATCCGTGAACTGATCCTCCTGCTGGCGACTGTCAGCACCGCCTTCCTGGCTGTATCCGGAATCATGATCTCGCTATTTGCCATGAAAGCATTCTCTGCCTTCCCGCGTTCTGTGCTGGCAATTGATTTCCTGCTTACCTTCCTGCTGGTGGGTGCTTTCCGTTTTGGCATGCGCATCCTTTCCGAAGGCCAAAGCCGCATCAACGGTTTCAACAAGAGTCAGCAAAAATCGGTGATCGTGATCGGTGCCGGGGATGCAGGCGCGATGGTTGTGCGCGAGTTGCAAAAGAATCCCCAGCTTAACATGAAACCCACCGGTTTCCTGGATGATGACAGGGAAAAATTAAGGAAACAGATCCACGGCGTCCCGGTGCTTGCCGGGTTGGATGACCTGGGCAAGGTGATCAAATCGCGCGTGGTGGATGAGATCATCATTGCCATCCCCAGCGCCCCGGGGTCAGCCATCCGCAAGGTCGCTGAAACCTGCCAGGCTTACCACATTCCCTACCGCACCATGCCCGGTATTTATGAATTACTGGGCGGCATTGTCAATGTCAGCCGCTTGCGTGAAGTGGCAATTGACGACCTGTTGCGCAGGGAACCCAAGCGTATGGAAACTGACCCTTCCCAAAGCATTCTCAAAGACCGGGTTATCCTGGTCACGGGTGCCGGTGGGTCAATCGGCAGGGAACTCTGCCGCCAGATCGCCCAACAGGCCCCCGGGCAGCTGCTCTTGTTGGGTCATGGTGAGAACAGCATTTTTGAAGCCATCCTGGAGCTAAAAGACTCCTACCCGGACCTCTGCATGCTACCGGTGATCGCTGACATCCGCGACATGGCACGCCTGCAGGGTGTGTTCAGAAAATACCAGCCTGATGTGGTTTTTCACACAGCAGCTCACAAACACGTGCCCCTCATGGAGATCAACGTGGAAGAAGCCATCTCCAACAATGTCCTGGGCACAAAAAATGTAGTGCGGGCATGTGAGGAAAACAATGTAGAACACCTGGTCATGATCTCAACCGACAAGGCGATCCGCCCGGTCAACGTGATGGGTGCCACCAAACGCATTGCCGAGATGATCGTTTTGGAAGCTGCCAATCGAACCCACAAAGCATTCAGTGTGGTGCGTTTTGGCAATGTTCTGGGCAGTCGCGGCAGTGTGGTGCCGCGTTTCAAGCGCCAGATCGCCAAAGGCGGACCGGTGACCATCACCCATCCTGAGATGAAGCGCTACTTCATGACCATCCCTGAAGCGGTCTACCTCGTTTTGCAGGCTTCCCACATGGGCAAAGGCGGCGAAACATTCGTCCTGAACATGGGCCAGCAGGTCAAGATCCTTGACCTGGCAGAGGATATGATCCGCCTTTCGGGTCTGGAACCCGGCAAAGATATCGAGATCGTCACCATGGGCATCCGCCCGGGTGAAAAATTGAGTGAAGACCTGTGGGATGAGGGATTGAATTTTGCTCCGACCGCCCACCCGGATATCAACAAGGTTGAGAGTGATGATGACCTGACTCAACAGGAACTGGATGCGACTGTCGCCAAATTATTGGAGCTTTCCACCTCAGGGGACAAAGACAAGGTCGTTCAATTTATTGAAGAGACCATCCCCGGTGCAAAACTGACCCATGAAGCACTGGATCTGACCGCTATTACATGATGAAATCATTTAGTTACACAAGAAATTACTTATGCCCATACTGAGATCTGACCAGGAATGGGCTGAGTATCTACATACCCATCCCGAAGCCCACATTTTACAAACACCCGCCTGGGGAAAATTCAAGCAGTCTTTTGGCTGGCATCCTGCTTACGTAGTGTGCGAAAGTTGCGGTGCCCAGGTATTATTTCGCAAGCTGCCATTGGGTTTATCGATCGGCTACATTCCCAAAGGACCGCTCGGTCACTCATGGGAGAAACTGGTCCCCGACCTGGATCGTCTGTGCCGGAAAATGCATGCCATCCACCTGGTCATTGAGCCGGACCTGTGGGAGTTAACCCCGCAGGCTGATATCTTTTACCACCTGGAAGGATTCCATTTCGAAGAGCATACCATCCAACCACGCCGGACGATAAAGATCGACCTGCTGGATGATGAAGAACAGATCCTGGCAGGCATGAAACAAAAAACGCGCTATAACATCCGCCTGGCAGAAAAAAAAGACATCCAGGTCAGGGAATCACACGACCTGGATACGTTTTACGAATTGATGCAAGCCACCGCCAAAAGGGATGGCTTTTCGGTGCATCATCCTTCATATTATAAAGAAGCCTACAGCTTATTCTCACCCCTCGGGCAGTGCGTTCTGCTGGAGGCAACCTACCAGGACCAACCGCTTGCCGCCCTGATGGCATTTGCCTGTGGTGATCGGGCATGGTATTTCTACGGAGCCTCCACTGAGAAGGAAAGACAGCGTATGCCAACCTACCTGCTGCAATGGGAAGCAATGCGCTGGGCAAAGGCCAGGGGATGTGCGACCTATGACCTGTGGGGGGTACCCGACCACGATGAAGCATACCTCGAAGAGCACTTCCAGGAACGCAGTAACGGTCTGTGGGGCGTTTACCGTTTCAAGCGCGGTTTTGGCGGCCGCCTGGTCAGGTCCGTGCCGGCAGCGGTCAAAGTGTATCACCCGCTGCTCTACCTGCTTTATGCCTGGTATAACAGCCGCCGTTCTGCTTCTCAAGCCCAGGTCTGAACCACATGATACAACCTTACCCGATCAGTGGCCCTGAACAATGGAATTCCTTGATCAGCCGGATCAAAGGCGTGAATGCGCACATCTTCCAAACTGTCAATTGGGGTGAATTCAAACAGCAATTCGGCTGGCAGGCTTCGCATCATACCTGGAAAGATGACCAGGGCACGGTTGTCGCTGCCGCCATGGTCCTCGAGCGGTCTCTGCGATTGCCAGGCTTGAATTTTAAAGTGCTGTACCTGCCCAAAGGTCCCACCCTCAACTGGCAGGATGAAAACCTGGTGCACAGTGTTTTGTCTGACCTGGAAGAATACTCCCGGGAGAGAAAAGCGATCTTCATCAAGATCGACCCGGATGTTGCCCTGGGGACGGGTGTGCCCGGGTCTGAAGATGCCAGGGAAGACCCTGTCGGGCAAGCCCTGCAAGCCAGGCTGGAAGATAGAAAATGGTGCTTCTCGCAGGACCAGATCCAATTCCGCAACACCGTGATGATCGACCTGCAGCAAGACGACGACGCATTGCTGGCAGCCATGAAACAAAAAACGCGTTACAACATCCGCCTGGCAGAGAAAAAGGGCGTCACCGTGCACACCGGAAGCCTGGATGACCTGCAGATGCTCTATGCCATGTATGCTGAGACCTCTGTGCGGGATGGGTTCGTGATCCGCTCCGCTGACTATTACCTCACACTTTGGCGCGCATTCATGCAGGCTGGCATGGCAACACCATTGATCGCTGAAGCATCTGGCGAACCCATCGCTGCCATTTTCCTGTTTCATTTCAACGGGATCGCCCGCTATATCCACGGCATGTCAGTTGAAAAGCAGCGCGACCTGATGCCCAATTACCTGCTGCAGTGGCGTGCCATCCAGCATGCCAGGGGACTGGGCTCTACAACCTACGACATGTGGGGTGCCCCGGATGAGTTCACAACCAGCGACCCACTGTGGGGGGTATACCGCTTCAAAGAAGGTTTCAATGGCACCGTTCTGCGCACCCTGGGCGCCTGGGATTTTGCACCCAGACCTGCCTTTTACAGGCTATATATGAACGTGTTACCAAAGGTTCTCAACATCATGCGCCGACGGGGAAAAGCGCAGACCGAAAGGAATTTATCCGCATGATCCCACGCATCCAATTAGCCCATCTGCCCACACCCATCGAGCCCATGCTGCGCTTAAGTCACCTTTTGGGCGGTCCCCAGCTGCTCGTCAAACGCGATGACCAGACCGGACTGGCTTTGGGCGGTAACAAGACCCGTAAACTGGAATTCCTGGCAGCCGACGCACTGGCAGAGGGTGCCAACATGCTGATCAGCGCGGGCGCTGTGCAGTCCAATCACTGCCGCCAGGTGGCGGCTGTGGCTGCCCGATTGGGCATGCGCTGCAAACTGGTGCTCTTTGGAACCCCGCCAGAAATTGCAGAAGGAAACTTCCTGCTCTACAAGTTATTCAATGCAGAAGTGATCATGGTGGACCGTTCGCAGCGTGATACCCGCCTGCAGGAGGTCTTTGAGGAGGCGCGATCACAAGGTGAAAAGCCTTATCTCATCCCTTATGGCGGATCGAACGCCCTGGGCGCAATTGCATACGCCTTTGCTTTCGAAGAGATGCTCGGCCAACAGTGTTTCCCGGATTGGATCGTCTTCCCCTCCTCCTCGGGGGGCACCCAGGCCGGGTTGATCCTCGGTGCCAAACGGGCGGGTTTCACAGGCAGGATATTGGGCATCAGTGTTGACGAGCCGCAGGCGGCATTGCAGGACCATGTGCTGCCTTTGGCTGAAAGTGCCAGCCTCCTTTTGGGTGACCCGCTCAGATTTTCACGGGAAGAGGTGCTGGTTAATGCGGATTTCAACCAGTTGGGTTATGCGGTGATGGGTGAGAGCGAAAAGGAAGCCATCCTGCTCTTTGCCCGCCAGGAAGGCCTGCTGCTGGACCCGGTCTACACCGGGCGGGCCGCCGCCGGGTTGATCTCCCTGGTGCGGGCGGGTTTCTTTAAGCAGGATGAAAAGGTCCTCTTCTGGCATACCGGCGGCACACCAGCCCTTTTTACCCAAAAATACAGCCAGGTCTTAGCCAGTTAATCCCAAAAGTTTCAAAAAACACCTTACGGCTTCCAGGTCGGGTGAAAATCATCTGCCGGGTCTGCAGCAACCACCTGCACGCCCACGTCGGACTGCAGGAGGTAAATTTCAGAGTTGCCTGCCTGACCTTGACCGCTGAAGGCGATCCAGGCACCCAGGTTGGATGAATAAGCCGGGTCCTCCGGCATTTTTACCCCCAAATCCAGGTCCATTGGCTGCCCACCAGGCGCATAGGTTGCCAGGCCACTGCCAGTTCCCAGGTCAAAGATGATCGTGTTACCGCCCGGTTTCCAATCCGGGTGCAGCATCATCTTCCAGATGCCCTCCTTGAGCAAACGGGGATCACCCGACCCATCCGATGAGATCAGCCAGACCTGGGGTTGGTTGGTAAGCGGGTCCGGGGCAACAAAGGCAATCTGTGTGCCGTCTGTTGACCAGGCAGGCTGGCGGCTTTCCGTCGCGCGGTTCATCAGGCGGGTGATCGAGCGGCTGGCAATGTCATAGACATGCACCTGGGGCTTTCCGGTTTGTAACGAAGTAAAGGCAATTTTCAATCCATCCGGTGACCAGTCCGGGTCATAATCACCGGTCCTGAACTGGGAGATCACATCGGGGCGTCGTGTTGCCAGGTCAAGCATCACCAGGCTGGCACCCGCATAGCGTTCCATTTTGCCGGCACACGGTGTGATATAGACCAGTTTGCTGCCATCCGGTGACCAGGCTGGCTGGCAGGCACCATCTTTTTCAACCGTCAATTGCAGCAAACCGCTGCCATCAGCATTCACCAGCCATACCTGCGGCAAACCTCCGCCGCGTTCACTGGTAAATGCCAGTTGGGCTATTGGTGGTTGTGTTTCAGCAGGAGCAGGTTCCTGTGTCGCAGGTGCCCGGGTGGCGGTCGGTTCGATCGTGCTTTCCGGCAGGACCACTGGCAGATCAGTGTTGGTCGCAGTTGGTTGGAGTGTATCGGTTGGTTGCTTTACGATCAACTGGCTGGTCGCAATCGCAACACCTGTTGGTTCGATCGTGGGTTTTATTGCCCGCAGCATCAATGGCACCCCAACCGCCAGCGCCATAACCACAACCAGCAGCGGTATTACCCAGATCAACCAGCGGCCTTTTTTCTTATGCTTCCCTGTTGGTTGGCCCGGCTTAGCTTTATCCTGGACCGCATTTTGACTGTTTAATGATACTCCACCCGGCACTGATACCGGTTGTGTCAGGCTGAAAGCACTCAACAGCGCCTGCTTAAATTCCACCACACTGGAAAACCGGTCTTCCAGCTTCAATGACATCGCTTTTTCGATCACCCCGGCAATATCGGCTGGTACATCCCGGTTCAAAGCCTTCAGCGGCACGATCTGATCAGAGCCCATGGCCCGCTCCAGCGCATCCAGAGGCTGCCTGCCGCTCAGAGCGGTATAAAGCGTGGCACCCAGGGCATAAATATCACTGCGCATCTCGGTGCCGTGGGCATATTGCTCAACCGGCGAGTAACCCGGGGTGATGCCCTGGGCACCGGTCGAGGTCATCTCACCCGCCTGGTATTCTTTTGCCAGCCCAAAATCCACCAGGTGAACGCTGCCATCCTGTGATAACTTGATGTTGGCTGGTTTAACATCCCGGTGCACGATCGGCGGCTTGCAGGCATGCAGGTAGTCCAGGGCATCGCACACCGGGATGGCGATCGCCATCGTTTCCGCCAAGGTCAAAGGCCGGCCAATTTTGGCCAGGTGCTCACGCAGGTCATCCCCGGGGATGTAATCCATCACCAGGTATTCGCCCAGGTCTTCCAGGATGAAATGATCGATCACCCGCGGCAGTGCAGGGTGGCGCAGGCGGGCGAGGATGGTCGCCTCCTTGCGGAACTGGCGGGAGTGGTCCGGGGTGGTATAGTTGTTTTCTTTGACCGCCACGGTCACTTTGAGCACCACATCATCCGCCAGGTAGACTGCACCCATCCCGCTCTGGCGCAGCAAGTTCCGGATCAGGTAACGATCATGTAACAGGTAATCTTTGGGAAGGGTCACCGTTTTCTCCTCGCTGGAAAGGGATTTCTTCGTATTGTGTCAATTATAGTATTAATCACAGGCTGGTGAAGTTGGGATGGGCTCTCATCCCGGGTCAAAAATTAGGCTATAATCTGCACAAGCAAGCGAAAATCAAATGAAGATCGAGATCCATTCCACCGTTTTGACCTTCGTCATCTTATCAGCCATTCTAGCCGTGGTGCTGATCCTGCGCAGCATCTCTGCCATCCGCAAAGCGAAGCGCCTGCCATTTTTCTTCAAGCGCCAGCAGATGATCAGCCGGGCGATCAGGCTCATCTTTATTGCATTGATCCTGGCAGGAGTTGGCGGACTGATGTACGGCTATGGCGAAAAGGTGATCTACCGCTACTTCCCGCCCACCCCCACCCCGACCCAGACGCCCACCATCACCATGACGCCCACCATCACCATGACGCCCACCATCACGATGACGCCCACCATCACCAACACGCCGTCCATCACCAACACACCATCCGTCCCGGGCAGTGTGGAAGCGCTGTTTGAAGGGGTGGTGACTCCCAACCCGGATGCCATCTTCAGCCCGATCCAATTCGCCCAGAGGATGTCTGACGCGTACCTGCCGGTCAACCCGGCCAACGATTTTGCCAACCCGGTCGGCAAACTGTATGGCGCTTTCAGCTACAACAACATGCAGGATGGCATGCAGTGGAGCGCCCTGTGGCTCTACCAGGGACAACTGGTATACTACGAGACCTCTGTTTGGAATGGCGGCTCGGGCGGCTACGGCTATACAGAGTGGGAACCTGACGCTGAATCGTGGCTGCCGGGCATGTATGAAGTGCAGATCTTTATCGGGCTGGAGTGGAAGGTCAGCGGTTATTTCACGGTCACCGGCAACCCGCCCACCTCCTCACCCACCCCGACCCTCACCCTGACGCCGACCGCCACCCAGACACAGACTGCCACGCGCACGCCCCTGCCCAGCGCCACGCGCTGGCCCACCCTGACGCGCACGCCAACGCCCGCTCCCACGCAGTGATCGCCCGCCAACTTCGGGCAATTTAAACACGAATGCCCAGGGCAGTGCCAACCACTTGGTGACATCGCCTTGGGCATTAAGCTTGATTAAGTGTTAAGTTTACAGCAGCACGTCCAGTTTTCTCTTGAAGTTCATTGAGCGGGCGATATGGGCTGCTATTTTGGCATTGTTCAGCAGCAGTGCCAGGTTCGTCTTCAGGCTTTCACCACCGCTCAACTCGCTCACCCGGCTTAATAAGAAGGGTGTGGATGCGGCACCATGGATGCCCTTTTCCTCAGCTTCATGCACCGCCTGCTGGATCAAGCCCTCGATCTGGTCGTTGGGGATGGCAACTTCCTCCGGCGGCGGTACGACGACCAGGATACTGGAATTGAAGCCGTGGTCCCAATGTGCCCGGGCGATGCGCCCGATCTCTGCTGCGCTGTCAGCTGCCAGGTCGACCTTGAAACCGCTGCGGCGCGAATAGAAAGCCGGGAAATCCTCCGTCTGGTAGCCGATCACCGGTACGCCCTGGGTTTCGAGGTACTCGAGGGTTGCGGCAATATCGAGGATCGCCTTGGCTCCGGCACATACCACGATCATTTTGGCTTTGCCCAGTTCATTAAGGTCAGCGGAGACATCGAACGGTGCCCCGCGGTGGATGCCGCCAATGCCGCCAGTGGCGAAGACGCGGATGCCGGCCTTTTCGGCAATGTGGCTGGTGGCGGCGACGGTCGTCCCGCCGCTAAGGTGCCTGGCGGTGGCGATGCCAAAATCGCGCAGGCTGATCTTGCGTGAATTCCTGGCATCCGCCAGGGCGTTCAACTCCTCCCCGGTCAGGCCAACATGCACCAGGCCATCGATAAATGCAATCGTAGCCGGGGTGGCACCCTCACGACGCACTGTGTCTTCCATATCGCGGGCAAGCAGCAGGTTATCGGGGTGGGGCAGCCCATGGGTGACCACCACCGACTCCAACGCCACCAGGGGCGCACCCGCCTGCTGAGCCTGCAGCACTTCCCCGGAGAGGATAAAACGATGTTCGAGACGTTTCATGCGATCATTCCTGCTTTCTGATTTTTTCTACTGGTAATTTTACCAGCCCTGAAAGGACAAGGGGGCGCCATTCAGTATTGCGGGTACAATTGTCTGCAAACAGACCTGAACATCAAGGAAAACTGCATGGACCCTGAAGTAACACACAAACCCACCCCGCTCCCCAAACGCTGGCAGATCGCCATGCCAATTCCCACCCATATCGACCGCGAACTGGCTGAATTTTCGCCGATCATGCGCCAGCTGCTTTACAACCGCGGGATCGAGACCGCCCTGGTCGCCAGGGCGTTCGTGGAGGCAAGTTCTCCTTACCCAACCGACCCCTTTTACCTGAAAGACATGGAAAAAGCTGTCGAACTGCTTCGGCAGGCGATCGCTGACGGGGTACAGGTCGCCATCTACGGTGATTACGATGCCGATGGGGTGACTGCCACCGCATTATTGTATGAATTTCTGAACGTTGTCGGGTCCAGGCCCATTCCTTACATCCCCAACCGTTTTGACGAGGGTTATGGGTTGAACATGGAGGCCATTGACAGCCTGTTTGCCCAGGGGGTCGGCCTGGTCATCACCGTGGACTGCGGCGTGCGCTCGGTCAAAGAGATCGCCCATGCCCGTGAACTGGGGATGCACATGATCGTCACCGACCATCACCTGCCGGGCGATGAACCACTGGCGGCGGATGCGGTGATCAACCCCAAGCAGCCAGGCGACCTTTATCCTGAAAAAAACCTGGCCGGGGTTGGCCTGGCATACAAACTAGCCCAGGCCTACCTGCAGCGCTACCCTTGTGAACAGGTGGATGCCGACCGTTGGCTGGACCTGGTCGCCATCGGCACGGTGGCGGACCTGGCGCTGCTCTCAGGCGAGAACCGCATGCTGGTCAGCCGCGGTCTCAAGCAGATCCGCAGCAGTTCCCGCCAGGGGCTGTTCTCGATGGCACAGGTATGTGACCTCAATTTACAGAAGACCAATGCCGGCAATATCGGCTTTATCCTCGGTCCGCGTTTAAACGCTGCCGGGCGCATCGACTCCGCCATGGCGGCGTTTGAGCTGCTCACCACGCAGGACTTCATGCAAGCCGGTCAACTGGCACAGAAACTGGAAGTGCAGAACGAACACCGCCAGGCGATGACCCAGGAGATCCAGTCGCAGGCGGTTGAGATGGCACTGGGCAGGGACCCCGCCGCACCGATCATCTTTGCCGCCCGCCCGGAATTCAATGAAGGCGTGGTGGGCCTGGCAGCCTCGCGCATCGTCGAGACCTTTTACCGCCCGGCGATCATCGGGCATGTCGATGCGCATCACACGGTTGCTTCGTGCCGCAGCATTGCCGAGTTCAACATCACCCATGCCCTGGACCAGTGTGCCGACCTGTTATTACGCTACGGCGGGCACTCGGCAGCGGCAGGTTTCAGTGTATCAAACGATAAGTGGGAGCTGCTGCAGGAAAGGCTGCTGCGGATCGCCAGGGAGGCCTTTGAGGGGGTCGAACTGATCCCGGAACTGCAGATAGACCGCGAGATCCTTTTGGATAAATTGGACGCAAAGTATGTGCCCGGGATACTGGAAGACCTGGCGCTGCTCGAGCCTACCGGGCGCGGCAACCCGGATGCCCTGTTCTGTTCACGCAACCTGAAGGTCAGGTCTGCCAGAACGGTGGGCGCGGATGGGGCGCATTTGAAGATGATGCTGCGGGCTGGCAACCGGGAGTATGAAGCGATCGCCTTCCGGCAGGGACACTGGTTCAAGGACATGCCCGGGATGGTCGACATTGCCTACACTTTTGAGGTCAACGAGTACATGGGCAACCGCAAGCTGCAGCTGAGGGTCAGGGACCTTAAGCCCAGCCCGGAGGGGTGAAAGACTTCATCCAGGGAAGACCAGGATATGTCAATAAAGCAATGGGAGTCTGATCAAACGCCCGGGGGTTTTAGTTTCCTAGTTTCCTAGTTTCCCTGCACATGTACCATACGGGGGAAACTGGATTTTGCAATCGAAGGGCTCACTTTTTTGAGATATCCAGTGGAGGACGCCTATAGCGCTTATTTAGCCCAGCATGCTTCTTGGCAGATCACCGCCGCTGTGGGTTTCGAGTTCGCCACTGGTCATGTGCAGTACATGTTTTTCTGGTACGAATTGTAGTGTACAGTCCGCTTTATCCGCCCAATCCACCAGCTGCTGCAGTTGTTCCACCGCCCTGCCGACCTGCAAACCCTCTTCCATGCCAAAGCGGTAGGTAAAAAAGCCAGGATTGTGCTGTAGATAAGCACTGATCGATGCCAGGGCAGCCTTAAAACCAGCCGGGTCCGTCACCAGGTCGAGCTTTGCCAGGGGCAGGATGGGCAGCTGCAGGTTGCGGTAGAGTGCATCCAGCAAAACCGGCGTGTAAAGCAGGTGGGCGAAGCCATTTACTGCATCCAGCGCCAGTGATACAGGAATTGTGACCGAACCCTGTGCTGAAACAGCCTCGATCTTCAAAGAATAGCTTACCTGCAGGTCATGCTTAGCCTGGTGGCGCTCGTTTTCCGGTAAGAGGTCGTTGATCTGTGCCAGGATATGGTTGGCAGCCTGCTGCAGCTGGTCTTTTTGGCTCATTTCGCGCTCTTCAAGCCGTACCACGGGAATTAACTGACCAATATTGACACATATTTTTGGCCGTTTGAGCTTCAGGATCGCCCCCAATGCGCCTTGCAGCCCACCAAAGCCGACCGGCACTATCGGTGCGCCGGAGCGCTCGCTGACCAGGGCGATGCCGGTCTGGGCTTGCATGTGGGCAGGGTCCCAGATGCCGCCCTCGGGGAAAATGCCCAGGAAAGCGCCCTGTTTGAGGACATCCACACAGGCAAGCAGTGCCTGGCGGTCGATGTTGCCGCGGTTGACACGCACCAGGTCGTAGGCATTGGCGATCCAGGCATATGCCGGGTCAAAAGGGATGTCGCCCGTGCCCAAAAACTCCACCTGGCGTGGGACCACTGCCACCAGGATGACCGCCTCAAGGGCAGAGACATGGTTGCCGGCAATGATCAGCGGACCGTGCTTGGGCAGGTTCTCTTGACCAGTGACCTGCAGGCGGGTCAACAGCCTGACCAGCAGGCAGGCTATCCAGCGCAGGAAGAGGCGGCGCACAACGTGGCGGGGGTATTTGATCATTGTTTTGTCCATGTTGTGATAAACACCCTGTGAGGGACAAGGTTGCAGATGGCTGTTGGGTTTCGGGCACCTCTTAATGCAAAACCCGTGTTGGTCAACCCTTAGCATCCTGTTAACCGCCCTCAACCCAACCT
>CAYSZB010000039.1:0-22567 GCA_964435475.1 uncultured Anaerolineaceae bacterium
TCGCGAAGGCGGTCTGACCGTTGGTGCGGGTGTCATCACAAAAATTATTGAGTAACAGGTTGTAATATGGCAAAATCAAAAATAAGAATTCGTTTAAAAGCTTTTGATCACCGTGTCCTTGACCAATCCGCCAAGCGGATCGTGGACACTGCAGAACGAAGCGGTGCCAAGGTAATTGGCCCAGTACCGCTGCCGGTAAAGCTGGAACGCTTTACCGTCCGTCGTTCCACCTTCATTGACAAGGATTCTCATGAGCATTTTGAGATCCGCACTCACAAACGCCTGATCGATATCCTGGAACCTGATTCCAAGACCATCGATATGCTGATGCGCTTGAACCTGCCAGCTGGCGTGGATATTGAAGTAGAGTAAGAGAGTGTTCTTCAAGGTTGTCCCCGGACTTGCCCAAATAAGCCCTGGGAGAATCACTAAAAACTAAAGAAAATGCCAATTAACCCTTGCATAAGAGGGTTGTTAATGGTATGATTGAAAGGTTCGCTAATCGAGCGAACTATCAGGCAATTTAAGAATTGATCACTGCGTAGACCAGACACAAAAATGTCGCGCATGATTGATTGACTAAATTGCGATCGGAGATGATGCAGCTTTGCCCAAGCTGACAGTCTCGTCGATAATTTTGAATTAAACAGGAGAATAGATAAATGTTTAAAGGGCTTATAGGAAGAAAGATCGGGATGACCCAGATCTTCGAAAATGATGGCACGGCTACCACCGTAACATTACTCGAAGCTGGGCCATGTTTCGTTTCTATGGTCAAAGGCGTTGAAAATGATGGCTATTCGGCCATCCAACTGGCTTTTGGCGAGGTGAAACCCAAGCGGCTGAGCAAAGGCCAGTTGGGTCACCTAAAGAAAAGTGAACTTCCCCCAGTTCGTTTCATTCGCGAATTTCGTACAAAAGATATAGATGTAAAAGCAGGCGATGTGTTAGGCGCTGATGTTTTTACTGCTGGCGAACGCGTCGACGTGATCGGTACCTCCAAGGGTAAAGGCTTTGCTGGCGTTGTAAAACGCCACCATTTCAATGGTGGTCCACGCACGCATGGTCAGTCTGATCGTTTACGTGCACCTGGCGCCAGTTCTTCTGGTACAACCCCCGGGCGTGTTTTTAAGGGCAAACGAGGTCCAGGGCGTATGGGCAACGAAAGGGTTACTTCATCCAACCTGCGTGTCGTCCTTGTTGATCGTGAACGAAATCTGCTGGCTGTCCACGGTTCAGTTCCTGGGCCGAAAGGTGGCACAGTGTTAATCAAAGAGGCGCGGAAACAGTAACTTCACAGTTATTGTCTTCGATGAATGGAGTAGCAAATCATGAAAGTTGACGTTTTCAACATTACTGGCAAGAAAACAGGCTCGGTTGAACTGCCGGAAGCCATTTTCAATGCCCCTATCAATGTCGACCTGATGCACCAGGCATACAGACGCCAGATGGCAAATGCCCGCCTGGGCACAGTTGAGACCAAAACACGCGGTGAAGTTGCCGGTGGTGGCAAGAAACCATGGAAACAAAAGGGAACGGGTCGCGCCCGACAAGGTTCAACCAACGCCATTCAATTTGTCGGCGGTGGCCGTGTGCATACGCCCCATATGCGGGATTACACCCAGTTAATGCCCCGCAAGATGCGCAGGGCAGCGTTATGCTCGGCGCTTTCAGCACGTGTGGCCGATTCAGGTCTGATCTTCGTTGAGGATCTAAAGCTTGACCAATCCAAGACATCTGTCATGGCAAAAGTCCTGGATGTTTTAGCTCCAAAATCCACAACACTGATCCTGATCCCCGACAAGGGGCCAGATTTTGACAATGCGATCACCGCATCGAGGAACCTGGTAGAGACCAAACTCATATTAGCCAACTACTTGAACATCAGGGATCTGCTCAGCTTTGGAAAGATCATAATTCCCGTGCAATCCATTGATGTCATCAAGAGCTACTTAGGATAACAGGTGAAATTATGACTAAAACTGCATTTGAAATTTTGCGTCGCCCTGTTGTTACTGAAAAATCAAATTACCAATCTTCGGTACTGAACCAGTATGTTTTCGAGGTTCCGCAATATGCAACCCGAACCATGGTGAAAGAAGCCGTGCATAGTGTATTTGATGTCAAAGTTGTCAGCGTGAATATCATCAACCTACCTGGCAAGTCAAAACGAAACAGCCGCAGTCGAAGGCTGGCAATCCGCAGCAATGGCTACAAGAAAGCGATCGTTACACTTGCCGAGGGTGAACGTATCCCGATATTTGAAGGCGTGGAGCAATAATGGCCGTTAAAATTTACAAACCCAAAACCCCTGGTCAACGACACAAGACCAGCTATACTTTTGAAGAAATCACCAAGACCACTCCTGAGCGCTCATTGCTGATGCCGCTCAAGAAGATGGCTGGACGCAATGCATATGGTCGCATTACAGTCAGGCATCGCGGTGGTGGTGAAAAGCGCCAGATCCGTATCATTGATTTCAAACGTGACAAGGTTGAAATCCCCGGTAAAATTGCTGCGATCGAGTATGACCCCAACCGCACAGCGCGTTTGGCACTGGTCAACTACGCTGACGGTGAAAAGCGTTACATTATTGCACCCGTTGGATTAAAAGTTGGTGACACGATCATCTCCAGTAAACAGGCAGATATCAAGGTTGGCAACACTTTACCCCTGGGTAACATCCCTGTCGGTACGATGATCCACAATGTGGAATTAAAACCTGGCAAAGGTGCACAGATGGCGCGATCTGCCGGTACATCTGCTCAACTCTTGGCAAAGGAAGGGGCTTATGCCCAGGTCCGTTTGCCTTCAGGCGAGGTCAGACTGGTTCTGCAGGAGTGCATGGCATCCGTTGGACAGGTTGGCAACATTGAACACAGTAATGTCAAGCTGGGCAAAGCCGGTCGGAAACGCCACATGGGCCGTCGGCCTGAGGTTCGTGGCTCGGCAATGTCTCCACGGGACCATCCACATGGTGGTGGTGAAGGTCGGTCGCCAATCGGTATGGCCGGACCAAAGACCCCATGGGGAAAACCAACCCTTGGTTACAAAACCCGTCGGAATAAACGGACTGAGCAATTCATACTTCGCCATCGCTCAAAAGCGAAACGGAAGTAGTGAATCGGTTACTGAGAAAGAGGAATTAAATTATGTCTCGTTCACTTAAAAAAGGGCCTTTCATTGACCCGAAATTATTACGAAGAATTGAAGAGATGAACACCAAGGGCGAGAAGAAAGTGCTCCGAACCTGGAGCCGTCCATCGACGATCTTCCCCCAGATGGTCGGACATACAATCGCAGTACATGATGGCCATCGACATGTGCCAATCTATATCACTGAAAATATGGTCGGTCATCGCCTTGGTGAATTTGCGCCAACCAGATGGTTTCGCGGTCATGTCTCAAGTTCTGAGAAGGCCACCAAAGGAAAGTAATCATGGCTACAGATATTTATGCGAAATTAAGTAACCTGGATACATCTGCCCAGAAAGCCCGACTGGTGGTTGACCTTGTCAGGGGAAAGCCTGTTTTGAAAGCCCTTGACATCCTCAAGCTGACACCAAACAAGGCGGCTGCACCTGTATCAAAGCTGTTGTCATCAGCGATAGCCAACGCCGAAGAGAACTTCGGTGTGAGCCGTGATGACCTTTTTATCTACCGGATCACCGCAGATGAGGCTCCGACCCGAAAATGGCGAAGCTTTGGTGCACGTGGTCGTTTCAAACCGTTGTTGAAACGATCGTCTCATGTTGAGATCGTATTGCGTGAAAACAAGTAACAGGATTGATTGAGAACCAGGAGTAATAAAATTTATGGGTCGTAAAGTACATCCAATTGGATTTCGATTAGGGATCAACAAGCCTTGGCTTGGTCGCTGGTATGCTGAAGGACAGGAATATACTGACCAACTGCACCAGGATATAAAGATTCGCGATCTTTTACTCAAAGATTCGGAACACACCGGCATTTCCGGGGTCAGCATTGAGCGTTTCCCTGGCAAAGTCAAGGTGACAGTGAGGACAGCCAAACCCGGTATCATGATCGGTCGCAAAGGCGAAAACATCAAGAAGATGAAAGATTCTCTTGAGGCTTTAACTGGCATGAAGATTGACCTGGGCGTCGAAGAGATCAAACAACCCGATATTGATGCGTACCTGGTTGCCATGAACATTGCCGGCCAGATCACCCGACGTATTAGTTACCGCCGGGCAATGAAGCGGGCAATGCAGCAGGCATTCCGGCAAGGCGCTGAAGGGATCAAGATCACAGTGAGTGGACGCCTGGCTGGTGCTGAAATGGCACGTCGTGTGACATTGCGTGAGGGTCGGGTTCCACTGCAGACCTTGCGTGCAGACATCGATTTTGCGAAGACCGAAGCTCTGACGACTTATGGTCAGATCGGAATCAAAGTCTGGGTCTATCGAGGGCTTGCCAAGCCTCAATCTGAGGAAAAAGTTGAAACCACTGAGGGCGTTTACGTCAGTGAATAATATTTCACCGATACGTTAAATTCGGTGATGAGTGAGGTAGTAGATTATGTTGATGCCAAAACGAGTTAAGTACCGCAAGCAAATGCGTGGTCGCATGCGCGGAAAAGCTTACCGGGGAGCAGAGATCTCCTTTGGTGAGTGGGGCTTGAAAGCCCTTGAGCCAGGTTGGTTAACCGCCCGCCAAATTGAGGCGGCCCGCCGGGCTATTGTGCACGAATTAAAACGCCGTGGGAAAGTATGGATCCGTGTTTTCCCGGACAAACCATATACCAAACGTCCAGCTGAAACCCGCATGGGTAAAGGAAAGGGACCTGTTGAGTATTGGGTTTCTGTGATCAAACCGGGACGTGTCCTGTTTGAGGTTGGCGGCACTGATGAACAATCCGCAAAGCTTGCTTTGCTGCGTGCAAAGTTTAAGATCGGGTTGAAGACCACGGTCATCTCACGTGATACGACAGGAGAAGGCGCATGAACGCAAAGGAAATAAGAGCCCTATCTAATGAAGAACTGATCAAGAAGCTGAATGATTCAAAGCAAGAGTTGATGAATCTCCGGTTTCAGATGGTGACCGGTCAGCTAACTGATCACAGTCGCTTCAAGGTTACACGCCGCTTGATCGCTCGCGTCGAGACCATCCTGTCTGAACGCGCACGAGAGGCGAAGGAGAAATAAGATGAATAATCGGAAAAGATTTATTGGGATTGTAACCAGTAACAAGATGGAAAAGACGGTCGTTGTTGAGGTTTCTCGAACCTTCAGACACCCTTTCTATGGAAAAGTTGTCAAACAGACCAGCTCTTTTAAAGCGCATGACGAGTTGGGATGCAATGTGGGCGACAAGGTCCAGATCATCGAATCGAAACCGATCTCCAAGACTGTGAGATGGGTTGTGCAGTCCATCGTCCAGACGGAGATCCGTGCAGAGGATGACCTGGCACAGGTTGCGGAAGAGGGATAAGCATGATTCAACAGGAAACCCGTCTTAAAGTTGCAGACAATACTGGTGCAAAAGAATTGCTGGTCATCCATGTTGTAGGTGGATCAAGGCGTCGTTATGGCTATGTTGGCGATATCGTTGTGGCAACTGTCAAATCGTCCTCTCCACAGGCGACTGTCAAGAAGAGCGAAGTTGTCAAGGCAGTCATTGTAAGGGCAAGCAAAGAATGGCGACGGCCGGATGGATCATCTATCCGCTTTGATGACAATGCAGCAGTGATCCTGGATACAGATGGCACCAACCCTCGTGGTACCCGAATTTTTGGACCCGTGGCACGTGAATTACGTGAAAAAGGGTTTATGAAAATCGTTTCACTGGCTCCAGAAGTGATATAGCCGGTGGTTTAGGAGCGTTATGATAAAAATGAAATTACGCGTAGGTGACCGGGTTATGGTCAAGCGCGGCAGCGAAGAGGATAAAGGGAAGATTGGCGAAGTAATTCGTGTCATCCCTGCAGCCAACAGAGTTGTTGTGCAAGGCATCAACCTGCGGAAGAAGCACCAGAAACAAACCCAGTCCAAAGGGAAACAGATACCTTCCGGGATCATTGAATTTGAAGCCCCGATCTCTGCCTCCAATGTGATGTTAATCGATCCAAAGGATAACCAACCTACCAAGGTTCGACTGGAGAGAAAAGACGGTGTTTCTGTCCGGATTTCCAAACGAACAGGCAGCAAGATCGATAAAAAAGCTGCGGATAAGTCAGAGAAGAAACCGGGAAAGAAAAGTGCTGAAGAATCTGAAAAGAAGTCAACAAAAAGAGCAAAAAAGGTAGTTGAAGAGACAGCAGAAGTGGTTAAACCTGCCCGCAAGACTGCCAAAAAAGTTGCTGAAAAAATTGAAGATGTTCAGCCAGGTGAGTAAAGATGAATAGATTAAGAGAATTATACAAAAACGAGATCGCACCTGCGCTGTTTAAAGAACTGGATCTTGAAAACGTAATGCAGGTACCAAAAATTGAAAAGATCGTCGTCAATATTGGTGTAGGCGAAGCCCTGGATAATCCAAAAGCCCTGGAAGCGGCGACCAGTGACCTGTTACAGATCACCGGGCAAAAACCCGTAATACTGGCAGCGAAAAAGGCCATCTCCAACTTCAAACTTCGTGAGGGACGCCAGATCGGTGTGAAAGTAACCTTGCGCGGGGATAAGATGTGGTCCTTCTTTGACCGCCTGGTCAACATAGCCCTGCCACGTGTACGTGACTTTCGGGGTATTTCCGCTGACTCATTTGATGGTCGTGGAAATTACACCCTTGGCATCCGTGAGCAATTGATCTTTCCTGAGATCGCGTATGACAAGATTGACAAGCTACGCGGTATGGAAGTCAGCATTGTGACCACCGCCAAAAATGATGATCAGGCTCGAGCTTTGTTATCCAAGTTCGGTATGCCGTTTATGAGAGGTTAATATGGCTAAGAAATCAATGATAATTCGCGAAACGAGACGAAAGTATCCCAACCAGGTGGTTAATCGCTGCCGTGTTTGTGGAAGACCACGTGGTTATATGCGTAAGTTCGGTTTGTGCCGTATTTGTTTCCGTGAGATGGCTCTACAGGGAAAAATTCCCGGTGTAGTCAAGTCATCCTGGTAGATTGGCCTGGAGGTATTATTTATGACAATAACAGATCCAATTGCTGATATGCTTACCCGTATCCGCAATGTTGCAATGGCTCAACAAAGCCTTGTCAGTATGCCAAGCTCTACGTTGAAGGTAGAGGTCGCCCGCATTCTTCAAGAAGAAGGCTATCTTGAAAGCTACGAGCTGGTGGATGGCAAAGTAAACGGCCAGAAAACACTGCGCTTACGCTTGAAATATATTGGAGAACGCCGGCATCGTCGCCCGATAATCACCGGGTTACAACGGGTCAGCCGACCCGGTTGCCGAGTTTATACAACCAAAAAGGATATTCCCTGGGTACTTTCCGGTATCGGGATCGCCATCCTCTCCACCCCCAAGGGTGTTATGACGGATCAACGTGCCAGGAAAATTGGCGTTGGCGGCGAAATCCTTTGCAAGGTTTGGTAGGAGGAAAGTCCGTGTCACGAATAGGACGTTTACCAATTGAAATACCCCAGGGTGTCGAAGTTAAGATCGAAAATACCCTGGTTCATGTCAAAGGCCCGAAGGGTGAGATGCAAGCTGATTTCTCTCCTGAGATGGGACTGAAGATCGAAAATGGCATCATGACCATTGAGCGACCTTCAGATCAACCACGGCACCGTGCTTTGCATGGAACCACCCGCGCCTTGATCAGTAATATGATCCAGGGTGTGAGCAAAGGTTTTGTGAGGGTACTGGAAGTTGTAGGAGTCGGTTACCGGGCAGAGATGTCTGGAAATGACCTGGTCCTCAATGTCGGTTTCTCGCATCCTGTGAAGGTTTCTCCCCCTGAGGGGATCAGCTTTGAGGTTGATACCAAAACCAAGCAGGTCAAGGTGCAGGGCCATGACAAACAGCAGGTTGGCCAGGTAGCTGCTAACTTGCGCTTCATCCGCCCACCTGAGCCATACAAAGGCGCAGGAATCAAGTATCTTGAGGAAACCGTTCGAAGAAAGGCCGGAAAAGCTGGCAAGACCGGCGCTTAAAGGTGAAATAATATGGCTAATAAATCTCGAAATGTAGCTCGTTTAAAACGACATGTACGTGTGCGCAAGAGTGTCTTTGGCACTCCAGAGCGACCCCGTATGAATGTGTATCGAAGTATCAGCGAAATCTATGTCCAGGTGATCGATGATCACAGTGGTACAACACTTTTATCGGCATCAAGCATCGATAAACAGATCAAGCCAAACATGTCGGGTTTAAAGAAGGTTGAGCAGGCACGTTTAGTTGGCGAAGAACTGGCAAAACGCGCTCTTGCCAAGGGCATCACCAAGGTTGTGATGGATCGCGGTGGTTTTTTCTACACCGGTCGTGTCAAAGCCCTGGCTGAAGGCGCTCGTGCCGGCGGCTTGATTTTCTAATTGATGGTTAACGGAGTAAATATGGATGATTATCAAGCATTAGAACAACAATATGATGAGCGTGTAATTGATATTGCCCGTGTTGCCAAGGTCGTCAAGGGTGGTCGCAGGTTTTCGTTTCGCGTAACCCTGGTGATCGGTGACAACAATGGTAATGTTGGGCTCGGCATGGGCAAAGCAAATGCAGTGCCCGATGCGATGCGCAAAGCAACCGAACGTGCTCAGAAGAACATGCGCAAGATCGAACTGCTGGGGACAACCATTGCCCATGAGGTGATCGGAAGTCAAAGTGGCGCGCGGGTTCTCTTGAAACCAGCTTCACCGGGTACCGGTGTTATTGCGGCTGGTGGCGTGCGTGCAGTTTGTGAAGCAGCTGGAATTAAGGACATCCTGACCAAATCGCTTGGCAGTGATAATATGTTGAACATTGTCCAGGCGACATTCGATGCCCTGGCGCAGTTGCGGTCACCCGAAACTGTTGCCCATGAACGTGGTAAAGACGTAAGGGATGTTACACCCTTCTGGGAGCGCAAGAAAAATGGCTAAGAAAATTGAAACTGCTAAACTTATCCATGTTACCCTGAAGAAAAGTGCAATTGGGTACCCGGTACGTCAGAAACGTACTTTAGACGCCTTGGGATTGCGTGATATTAACCAGACGATCTCAATTGTGGATAATCCTGCCGTACGCGGAATGCTTACCAAGGTGATCCACCTGGTAGAAATTAAACCAGAAGCTTAGGAGTTATGATGCAATTACATGATTTGAAACCCAATGAGGGTTCCAAGAAAAATCGAAAACGTGTCGGCCGTGGGCACTCCACAGGTAATGGCAAAACTGCAGGTCGTGGTACCAAGGGCCAGAATTCCCGAAGTGGTGGTGGCGTTCGACCTTACCACCAGGGTGGCAACCTGCCTTTCTACCGAAAGTTACCATTCCTGCGCGGCGAAGGTTTTACCCCGATCAACCGCGTCGAGTACACGACGATCAACCTGGATAAACTTGCCATTTTTAAAGCCGATGATGAGGTCACACCTGAGAGCCTTGTCGCTGCGAAAGTTATCCGTAACGCCAAAAAACCAGTAAAGATCCTTGGCGAGGGAGAAATCAAGGTTCCGCTCAAGCTGCATGTGCATAAGGTAACTGAAAGCGCAAAAGCAAAGATCGAAAAAGCGGGTGGAAGCATTGAACTGTTGGCTTTATAACTGATAAGGAGACCTGAAAATGAAGCGGTCCGCTTGGCGCTATTTATGGAAATCTGAAGATATCAGAAGGAAGTTGTTGATCACTTTGTTGATCCTGACAATTTATCGCCTGGCATCAAATATTCCTGTTCCAGGGATAGACCGGGAGGTTGTTGCTGGATTAACAACTGCAACCGGGGCTACTGGTAGCTTGATCAGCTTGCTGGATCTGCTTTCTGGTGGGGCGGTATCGCAATTCTCGATCCTGGCGATGGGTGTTTACCCATATATTACTGCCCAAATTATTCTGCAGCTGTTACAGCCTATCATCCCGGCCTTAGAGCGTAAGATGAAAGAGGATCCACGAGAAGGCCGCATTTTCATGGAAAAATGGACTGTGATCCTGACCGTGCCCATGGCAGCCCTGTCTGCAATCGGCCAGATCAATATCTTCAACAACTACCTGCAAGGCAGTGTGATCCAGAACTTTGGTTTTACCGGATCCAGTTTATTGCCCACAATCGCAACCATTTTCTCGATGATCGCCGGTACGATGCTTGGTGTCTGGCTGGGCCAGTTGATCTCTGAATATGGCATTCGCAACCAGGGTCTCTCGTTGATCATTTTTGCTGGTATTGTTTCGCGTATTCCCTCCAGCATCAATGCGATGCTGCAGGATGAAAAATACTGGTGGTTGATCTTCATAGTACTGGCGACTTTGGTTTTGACGATTTTCGCAATTGTCATCGTGACCCAGGGAAGGCGCAACGTGCCGGTTATGTTCCCTGGACGTCGGGTAGGTAACCGCATGTCCATGCCTGTGAGGAGCAATATTCCTTTGATGGTCAATATGGCGGGTATGATCCCGATGATCTTTGCCCAGTCATTCCTGACATTCCCGGCCATCCTGGCAAGTTTCTTCCTGAATGCCAAGGCGACCTGGTTGTCAAATTTCGCCACCAAGGTGACCGAACTATTTAGCGGTGACTCAACCTGGTACCCGATCATCTTCTTCCTGCTGGTCGTTGGTTTTACTTTCTTCTATACCGATGTATTATTCGCCCAGCAAAATTACGGTGAAAACCTGAAGAAACAGGGTGCCCAGATCCCCGGTATTGCTCGCGGCAACCCAACCCAAAAGTACTTGACCAAGGTGCAGCGACGCATTACATTGCCCGGCGCACTTTTCCTGGGTTTGATTGCAGTGATCCCTTACATCTTTACTGCCTTCCTGCCAAAAGAATCATCTTCGACAGCAGGTATTTTCCTCGTGTCGGCAGCAGGCCTGTTGATCATGGTGGGTACCATCCGTGATACATTCCAGATCATTGAAACCGAGCTGAAGTTGCATGGTTATGATGATCATTTGATCAGTTAGTGGGTAGAAGATGGAAAAAAGACCGACCTATATTGTTCTACTTGGTCCACCTGGTGCCGGAAAAGGCACCCAGGCGAAGATGCTTGCTGAAAAATTAGGTCTGGTCCATGTATCAAGCGGTGATCTTTTCCGCGAGAACCTTACGAACCAGACTGAATTAGGCAAACTGGCTAATAAATACATGAGCAAGGGTGAGTTGGTTCCCGATGGTGTGACCATTGCGATGGTAAAAGAGCGTCTATCACGGGAAGACTGCGTAAAGGGTGCGGTATTGGATGGTTTTCCACGCACACCTGCCCAGGCTGAGTCAATGAACGGCATACTGAGGGCGATGGGTGGCAGTGTAAACCTGGTACCTTACGTCAGCGCGCCAGCCGAAGTGCTGGTGGAACGTTTGGGTGGACGCTGGATGAGCCGTTCAGGCAGGGTTTACCATGCGATCAACAACCCGCCCAAAGTGAAGTGGTTCGATGATGTAGATGGATCTGCACTGTATCAACGGGAAGATGACAAAGAAGAGACCGTGCGGCGGCGCATCGAGGTTTACACACAGCAAACCTCACCATTAATTGAATATTATCGGAATCTCAACCTGCTGGTTGAGATCGATGGAACCCAGGAAATTGACGTTGTCAACAAAGCCATCCTGGATGCTGTTGAAAAGGCTTCCTGAGTGTGAGCTACAACTGGGAACGCAACATTAACATAAAAACAGAAGAAGAGTTGGTCTTGATGCGGGAAGCAGGCAGGATCAACCGAGAAGCGCTCGAGGCTGTGCGGCTGACTATTGCGCCGGGAGTCACCACTGGTGAACTAAACGAGGTTGCAGAAAGCGTGCTGCGCAAGTATGATGCGTATTCGCCCTTTAAAAATTACCCGGGACCATATCCCTACCCGGCCAGCATCTGTACAAGCGTCAATGAAGAATTGGTGCATGGCATACCCGGTAAACGCAAGCTCGTCGAAGGTGATATCATCTCGATCGACTGTGGAACTGTTTATAACGGTTTTGTTGGCGATGCAGCGTTCACTATGGGTGTCGGAGAGATCAGCCCAAAAGCAAGACGGCTTTTGGCAGTGACCAGCCAGGCGCTGGAGATCGCAATCTCGAAGATGGTGGCGGGCAATCACACCGGAGACATCGGTGCAGCAGTGCAGCAATATGTGGAAGCAGAAGGGCTGCACATAACAAAGCTGTATACCGGTCATGGTGTGGGGCGCCAGATGCATGAGGGACCACAAGTGCCCAATTACGGCAGACCCGGCAGCGGGTACCTGTTGCGGGAAGGAATGACCATAGCCCTTGAGCCGATGGTGTTGATTGGTACGGAATACACACGGGTCAAAAAAGATGGTTGGACAGTGGTGTCCAAGGACGGTTCGCTGACAGCTCACTTTGAGCATTCAGTGGCGGTAACTCAAAATGGACCACTGATCCTGACTGCAGTCTGAAATTGGTTGAAATTAGGACTGGACGAAATTGGAAAGGTCATATATAATTGCAACTTTGCTGCAATGATTAACAAGGAGTAAGAAAATGAAAGTAACAGCATCGATCAAGAAACGCTGTGCGAAATGTAAAATAGTAAAACGAGATGGTCGTCTATACGTGATTTGCGAAAATCCGCGACATAAACAACGACAAGGATAAGGACTGATATATGGCACGTATTGAAGGTGTTGACCTGCCGCGCAACAAGCGGGTCGAAATTGGTTTACAGTATATTTTTGGAATTGGTCACAAGCGGGCACTTGATATTTTAAGTGCGACCGGTGTCAATCCCGACATCCGTGTTAAAGACCTGACCGAGCAGGATGCTTCAAAGCTCCGCGAGTACATTGCAGGTAGTTACAAAGTGGAAGGCGATCTGCGCCGGGAAGTCCAGATGAACATCAAACGCCTGGTCGAGATCGGCTGCTACCGTGGAATGCGGCATCGCCGGAATTTACCCGCACGGGGACAGCGTACGCGCACCAATGCCCGCACGCGAAAAGGCCCCAAGAAGACAGTTGCCGGGCGTGGACGACGCCGTGGAGCAACCAAGAAATAAATTGACAGGCTAGATCTGCAGTTGGAGCGGGGTCCTTTCTCCCCAGCGGCTGCTCTTGATGTGGATCGCCTGAAGATCATTGAGATTAGTGAGGTAGTAGACTATGGCTAAACAAGCACGTACGACACGACGGGCAACAACTTCCCGTAAAGTCAAGCGTCAAATAACCAGCGGGCAGGTGCATGTGTATGCATCTTTCAACAACACCATTATCACTGTGACTGATCTGCAGGGTAATACAGTGTGTTGGGGAAGTTCTGGCTCAGCCGGCTTCAAAGGCTCTCGCAAGAGCACACCCTTTGCTGCCCGATTGGCTGCAGAGCAAACGATGAAGGTTGCACAGTCCATGGGCATCCAGGAAGTTGAACTATTTATTAAAGGCCCTGGTCCAGGACGCGAATCTGCAATCCGTGCTGTTCAATCGATGGGCATCAAGGTTCGATTGATCTCAGACATCACCCCGGTACCGCATAACGGTTGCCGGCCACCCAAGAGACGCCGCGTTTAGTTCGACGTAATTATTTAGAAAGGAAATCAATGGCAAGATATACCGATGCGGTTTGTAAATTATGCCGTCGCGAAGGCGAAAAGCTCTTCTTGAAAGGCGAAAGGTGCACAACACCTAAATGCGCTTTTGAGAAGCGTGCTTATGCACCCGGTATGCATGGTAAATTTGGCAGCTCGCGGCCAGGCCGGGAATCAGACTATTCCCGCCAGTTGCGTGCAAAACAAAAAGCACGACGGGTTTATGGCATTTTAGAGCGTCAATTCAGACGTTACTTCAGTTTAGCTCAGCGTCGCCGTGGTCTGACAGGTATCAACCTTTTACAGATCCTGGAGACCAGGCTGGACAATATTGTTTATCGACTTGGCTTTGCAAGCAGCCGTTCACAGGCACACATTCTTGTGTCCCACGGCCACTTCCTGGTCAATGGCAACAAGACAGACATCCCATCTTTGATCATCAAAATCAATGATGTCATTACAGTTTCGGACAAATCCAAGGAAACAACTTATTTCAAGGGCTTGCGTGAAGAAGCTGAAGGTCGCCTTGCCCCATTATGGCTGGAGCGTGACCTGACCAACTTATCTGGCAGGGTTCTGCGATTGCCTGAACGTGCGGAAATCGATGGTAATCTGAACGAGCAGTTGATCGTTGAGTATTATTCTCGGTAAATCAAACTTAGTTTGGTGCAGTTAAATGCACCAGTAAGGGGTAACCGTGACAGGAATTATGGAATTAGTAACACCACCAAAAATAGAGCGAATCAATTTAGGTCGCAACTCTGGCAAGTTTTCTTTCAGTCCACTGGAGCGTGGCTTCGGTGTGACCGTTGGGAATGCACTTCGCCGTGTATTGCTGTCCTCACTGGATGGTATTGCGGTCACTGCCGTGCACATCGACAACGTGCTGCATGAGTTCAGCAATATCCCTGGTGTCAGGGAAGATGCAATTGAATTCATGCTGCAAATTAAACAACTGCGCATGAAATTATTTGATGTTGATACTGCAAAACTGCAGTTAAATATCAAAGGCGAAGGCACCGTGACTGCGGCAGACATCATTTGTCCTTCTGAAGTAGAGATCATTAACCCTGAACTCTACCTCTTTACAGTTGATGACAAGAATGCACACATTGAGATGACCCTGACCGTAGAACGCGGTCGTGGTTACCTGCCGGCTGGAGAGAGATCTGAACGATTACCGATCGGTGATCTTCCCGTGGATGCCATTTTCACCCCGGTCAAGAGGGTGAACTGGACTGTTGAGAATGCCCGCGTCGGTCAGAGCACCAATTATGACCGCTTGATCATGGAGATATGGACCGATGGTACGATCTCACCGGAAAAAGCGCTGATCGACTCTGCACGCATTCTCATCCAGCATCTCAGCTACATCGCCGGTGTCAGCGAAGATATGTTCGTTGCCCCGCCACCACCCCCGGAAGTGGTCGCCCACATTCCCAATGAGAATGCAGAGATGCCAATTGAAAACCTGGACCTTACAGTGCGCGTTTTCAATTCGCTGAAACGCACTGGTATTACAACAGTTGGCGATGTCCGTGAGTTGCTCGAAAAGGGTGATGAAGCAGTATTATCTATTCGAAATTTTGGAGATAAAAGCCTGGTTGAACTCAAACAGAAAATGATCGATAAAGGCTATTTACCTCAGGAACCTGTGGAGTAAGGATTATGCGACATCAAGTTAAAGGATACCGCCTCGGTCGTGATGGTGGACATCGCACTGCCATGCGCAAGACAATGATGCGGCAATTGCTGGAAAACGGTAAAATGGAAACTACCCTGCCAAAGGCTAAATCCATTCAAGCTGATGTAGAAAAACTGATCACCATTGCACGGAACAGCGTGGATGGCGATGCAGTTGAGAAAGTCAATGCCCGTCGCCTTGTAAAACGCGAATTGGGTAACAATACCGACCTGGTTATCAGGAAGTTGTTTGATGAGATCGGACCACGTTTTAAGGAACGCAATGGCGGGTACACCCGTTTATTGAAGCTCGGACCCCGGCTGGGTGATGGTGCTGAATTGGTCTTGCTTGAGCTGGTTGAAAAGTAGTTCCTGATCTTGATCAGGGAAGCCATTTGGTGATGAACCGGATCGGCAAAGCACGTTACAAACTTATACTTGCTTATGATGGTACGAATTATGCCGGTATGCAAAGGCAGCGTACCGGGAACAGCATCCAGGACCAGGTAGAGAATGCATTAAGACGCATCGGTTGGGATGGTCGCTCGATCAGCATGGCAGGTCGCACAGACTGCGGCGTGCATGCTGAAGGTCAGGTGATCAGTTTTGACCTCGACTGGAAGCATGGGAGTGATGTTTTACTCCGCGCGATCAATGCATTTTTACCGGGAGATATTGCCGGTAGATCACTAACAATCGCACCGGAAGACTTCCACCCGCGCTACAATGCGACAGCCAGGTTCTATCGATACAGTCTTTACTGTGACCTAGTTAGGCACCCGGCTCGCGACAGGTATGCTTGGCGCATCTGGCCTGCACCTGATCTTGATCGGATGAATGCAGCAGCTGCTTACCTGGCTGGTGAACATGATTTCAGGGCTTTTGGTAAAGCTTTGAAGAAAGACGCCACCACAACACGGGTCATGCACGCAGCATGCTGGTATAAAACCGGGGACGGGTTTGCAATGGATATTGAAGCCAACGCCTTCCTGTACCACATGGTTCGGCGCATTGTTTATCACCTGGTGCACATCGGTCTGGGTGACCTGAACATAGATATTATTAAGCAAGGTTTGGAGACTGGCACGACAGGTATTGTCAGGCTGGCTCCCGCTCATGGGCTTTCGCTGGTGAGCGTAAAGTACGGAGAATAAAATTTTGAAAGCTGATCCTGTGAGATATATACAGGGAAGAAGCTTGATATTGGAAAACGGAGATAGTAACAGTGGAAAAAACATTTGTTCCGAAAGGTCAAATTGAAGGCGAGTGGTATCTTGTGGATGCTGCTGGTGAGACGCTGGGTCGCCTTGCGACCAGGATAGCAACCGTATTAATCGGAAAGGGAAAACCCACCTATACCCCGGGTGTATTGATGGGAGATCATGTTATTGTGATCAACGCCAGGCAGGTAGCTTTTTATCCTACTCGTGCAGAGGATAAAAAATATTACCATCACTCCCTTTTCCCGGGCGGTTTAAAAGAGGTCAAGTTGTCACGCCAACTTGAAATTCACCCCGATCGGGTGATCCGGTCTGCAGTCAAAGGAATGTTACCAAAGAACCGGTTAACGGACAGAATGCTTGGAAACCTGAAGATCTATGAGGGTGCAGAACATCCCCACCAGGCACAGAACCCCAAACCGTTGGAATAAGGAGTAATTGGCAAATATGGCAAATCAATTTGTTGAAGCAGTAGGACGAAGAAAATTGGCAACAGCCCGGGTGCGCGTGGCATCAGGCACTGGTGTCTTTTCTGTCAATGACAAAGAGTTGAAAAATTACTTTCCGCGAATCGGTGATGCTGAGGCGATATTATCTCCTTTGGAAGCAGCCGGTCAGTCGGCAAGTGTTTATGACATTTCCGTACATGTAAATGGCGGTGGTGTTTCAGGGCAAAGGGATGCCATTAAACTTGGGCTTGCCCGGGTTTTGGTCCAGATGGACGAAAGTGCCCGACACGGTTTGCGCGAAAAAGGTCTTCTGACCCGCGATGCACGCATCAAGGAACGCAAGAAGCCTGGTTTGAAACGCGCCCGCAAGGCACCTACCTACACCAAACGTTAACTCGTTCCTGGAAGCGGTCCAGGTTATACGGTTGGCAGCTATTATGCCGACCAATTGATTATGAATTAGAATAGAGACGTTGCTCAACAACGTCTCTTTAATTTTAGGCTCGAAATTTTCGTTGGTTGTCTGGATACAGGAATTATGGATAAAACTGGCATTGTTTTGTTGGGATTGGGACCTGGCGAGGCGCGTTTTTTGACGCGGGAAGCTGAAGATTGGCTTACAGAGATCGATGAAGTTTATTTTCGGGCATCACTTCAAGGTGTGATTGACAACCTGACCCCATCCACCAGGAATTCATGCCTGGAAAATATCATTGGCAAAGACCTTGATCCAATCCTGTTTGCCGAGAAGACCTGCGATTTGATCCTTTCGCTGGGTCAGAGGGAGCAGGGGGTGACATTAGCTGTTGCTGGACACCCGTTGATCGGGGATCATGCCTGCTCTTTGATCTTCAAACGGGCAAGGCAACAGGGGATCCCGGTAAGGGTCATTGCTGGCATGAGTGAGCTTGAAATTATTGCCACTACTCTCAAGTTAAGTTTAAATCAAATAACCATCGTTGATGCTTATGAAATCATGAGCCTGGGAACACCACCTTTCCCACCGTCCCAACCTGCGCTGGTAACAAAAGTGGAATCGTCGAAATATTTAATGAGACTGAAAGGGATTTTGCTAAACGCCTACCCGGAAACCCATACCATTGGGTTGATCCACAATGCTGGCGGATACGGAAATCTTATTGATTACCTGCCATTGGGTGAACTGGAAGAATCCGCCATGGCTGATGGTGTCTATAATTTATTTATACCTGCGCTGGCTTTTGGTACAGCGTTTGAGGATTTCCAGCAGATCATTGCCCGGTTGCGGTCACCGGAAGGTTGCCCTTGGGACCGTGCCCAGACACATGCCACCTTGAAACCTTACCTGATCGAGGAATCTTATGAGGCTTTGGAGGCTTTGGACCTAAACGACATGGCATCGTTGCAGGAGGAGCTGGGAGATATCCTGTTGCAGATCGTTCTGCATGCCCAAATTGGCACTGAAACAGGCGAATTCCGCATGTCTGATGTCCTGCAGACCATTTCAGATAAGATGGTCAGGCGACATCCGCATGTCTTCTCTGATGGCGATGCGAAAGATGTGGCTGGCGTGATCCACAAGTGGGAGCAGATCAAGGCGGAGGAACGCAGGGAAAATGGGAATTCTGAAAAGAAGGGCATGCTGGATGGCATTCCACTCAACCTGCCAGCCCTGGTGCAATCCCAACATATCCAGGAGCGTGCCCAAAGGGTAGGTTTTGATTGGCCTGAGATACGCGGCGTGATCAAAAAGGTTTACGAAGAACTGGATGAACTGAAAAGCGCACAAACACCTGAAGAACAAATCAGTGAGGCGGGGGATGTGTTGTTTGCGGTCGTGAACATGGCGCGCTGGTTACACGTCGACGCTGAGTCGGCATTGCGCGAATCCAACCGAAGATTCAAAAAGCGTTTTGCTTTCATAGAACAGGCTGCTGAATTGCAGGGGAAAACCCTGGATGACCTCAGTTTTTCGGAAATGGATGCACTTTGGGACCAGGCAAAGGTACAATTCAAACTTGATGAAGAGTTGAACGATCAGTTTTAGACTTGGGATGAAAAGTTTCTCTCATGGATGAAAAAGTCATTATTGAGCAACCCGCCAATCGCCAGATAGCCCGTGCTGCCGGAACGGTCATGGTGGCCTTCATTATCAGCAATATAGTAGGTGTGATCCGGGGCATGGTGATCACAAATGCCTTTGGCACCACTGCGGACCTGGATTCCTTCAATGCTGCCAACCGGATCGCAGAACTATTGTTCAACCTGGTGGCAGGTGGCGCCCTGGGCTCAGCTTTTATCCCTGTGTTTACCACCTTTATAACGAAAGATGACCGTCGGGGTGCCTGGAATCTGGCATCCGGGGTGGTCAATCTGCTGACGCTGGTCCTGGTGGTCATCAGTGCCCTCGCCTGGCTGTTTGCCCCACAGATCGTTAGCAGAGGCTTGTTCGTCCTGGTACCCGAATCTGACCCCGTGCAGATTGACCTGACCATTCGCCTGCTGCGCATCATGTTGCCCTCGGTGATCATTTTTGGGATCAGCGGCCTGGTGATGGGCATGCTGAATGCACACCAGGTTTTCCTGGTCCCTGCCCTGGCACCCGTGATGTATTCATTGGGTATGATCTTCGGCACCCTTGTCTTGCCCCGGGAATGGGGTGTCCAACGCCTAGCTATAGGTGTTGTCCTGGGTGCATTGCTGCACCTCGTGGTGCAAGTGCCATCCGTACTTCACCTAAAGGATCGATTTTACCAGGTCACCCTTGGTCTTAAGAATAAGGCTGTCATTGAAGTGTTGAAGTTGATGGGACCTCGCCTGTTGGGGGCGGCTGTTGTTCAACTGAACTTCATAACCAATACGATCATAGCGTTGGGCCAACCTGAGGGGTCAGTCTCATCAATAACACTGGCGTTTGCCCTGATGTTGATGCCACAGATGGCGATTGCCCAGTCGGCAGCGATCGCATCACTGCCTACATTCTCCGCCCAGGTGGCAGGTGGGAAGATGGATGAGCTACGCCACTCATTGGCATCCACTTTGCGGGTAGTATTGTTTCTGGCGATACCAGCCTCATTGGGATTGATCCTGCTGCGGGTTCCGCTGGTCCAGGTTTTGTATCAGCGGGGCGAATTTTCTGCCCAATCAACAGCCATGGTGGCGTGGGCTTTGTTGTGGTATGCTGCCGGCCTGGTGGGACACAGCCTGGTGGAGATATTGAGCCGCGCTTTTTATGCACTGCATGACACCCGTACACCGGTCATCGTTGGGGTGTGTGCCATGGGGTTGAACATCCTGTTCAGCATCTTGTTCTCTGCAGGATTCCAGCAAATGGGGTGGATGCCGCATGGCGGACTTGCCCTGGCAAATTCCCTGGCAACTGCGCTTGAAAGCATTGTGTTGCTCTTCCTGATGCGCAAACGGCTGGCGGGATTGGAGGGCAGGCATATCTTAAAAGGCGTAAGCCAGGCATTATTGGCAAGTGGCGTGATGTGTGCGGCTATATGGGGCTGGTCTGTTTGGGCGGGAGAGCGCTCAGCCCTTGGCTATTTGTTGGGCGGATTGTTGTTAGGTGTGATAAGCTACGGGTTGGTCGCATGGTTGATGCGTATAACAGAACTCAGAAGTCTGCTGGAATTAATCAAAAGTAAAGTAAAGAATACAAAACTCCCTGGTAAAAAACCTGGACAACTATGAATGATATGTGGCAAGAGAAAGAGAACTTGGGAAGCATGAGCCCTGTCTTTCAACAGCTCGCCAATTATCTTGATAGTCTGCCTGCAGGATACCCACCTTCTGAAAGTGGTGTGGAACTGCGGATATTACGCCATTTATTTACAGAGGAGGAAGCTCACTTAGCATTGCACTTAACCCTTATTAATGAAAGTGCACGGGTTGTTGCATACCGGGCAAAGAAACCCGTTGATACTGTTTCATCTCTGCTACAAGGGATGGCAAATAAAGGATTAGTGTCCGAAAAAAGGGCAGAAAACAGGTTACCAGCTTATGCGATCAACCAGTTTGTGGTCGGTTTTTGGGAGGGCCAGGTTAACCGTTTGGATGAAGAAATTGTTTTTCTTTTTAATGAGTATTCCGCGGTTTATTTTGAGAAGGGTCCCTGGCGAGACCTGCCCCAGATGCGAACCATCCCAAGCCATGAGGCGATCCCAACAACCTCAGAGGTGATGCCCTACAACCTGATTGAGGAGATCCTGCGATCCAAGAAGCTTATCGCTGTGAGAAACTGCGTTTGCCGGCAAGAACATCAAATAGCTGGCAACGGGTGTAATAACATCCTTGAAGCCTGCTTTTCTTTTGATGGTGCAGCCCAAAGTACAGTGGAAACCGGCAAAGGACGATATATCGAGCTGGATGAGGCAATTTCGGTCCTTGAAAAGGCCAAAAAAGATGGCCTGGTCTTGCAGCCTGCAAATTCACAAAACCCAATTTTCCTCTGTGTATGTTGCAAATGTTGCTGTGGGGTTCTAACCCATATCAAGAATCACCCGGAACCGGGTAGCCTGGTTTACAATCCCTATTATGCTGATTTTAACAATGCGTTGTGCCTATCCTGCGGGGCTTGCGTAAAGATATGTCCCATGGAGGCCTTGACACGCAGCAGAGATGGCAGTATTTGTTTCAATCAATTACGGTGCATCGGTTGTGGCCTATGCGTTACAGTGTGTCCCAGCAAGGCAGTAAGAATTGTCCCAAAAACTGTCTCACTTCAATCCAGAACACCAAGGAATACACTGCACACCTATCTGAAACTGGCATTTAAACGGAAAAGCTGGAATATTTTTGACCTGGGCAGTCTTATCCTGAGATCATTAGTCGATCGCGTTGGTTCTCTTTGGTTTACCCGCTAAAAAGGAATTAATCTCTTATTGATGAAAATTTTGGAGGATCAACAACGGTTCCTGGTTATCCGGTTCTTCAAGTAATGAGGCGCTGTAATGCGCATAGATGATCTTTCCATTTTGATCCACCAGGAAGACACTTGGCGTGCCAAAGGCAAAGAATTGCTTGACCTGCAAGTACTTTTCTGCAACCTTTGATCCTTTGTCACTTAAGATCAAGTATGGTGGATCGTTCTGCCTGATATATCGCTCGATCATTTTGGGACCGTTGGGTACCATAACTAGGATGTTGGTCTCCAGCGCCTGGAATTTTTCGTGGTCATGACGCAACTGCGCCATATGATTGGTGCAGTGTGGTCAGGCAAAACCAAGATTGAAAACCAGCAGAACATTTTTGCTCTTGTAGATCTCAGACAACGTATGTATCTGGCCTGTGAGATCCGGCAAGCTAAAATCAGGCGCAATATCACCAAATTTCAATTGGTCCATTAACAATTTCCTTTATCTTCCTAAAGGCATGATAATCCAAACAATGATCGACACAGCAAGACCGAAGATAATCCCTCCCAGGGCTTCGCCGGGTGAGTGACCGATCACCTCGCGCAGTTCTTTGAGTTCCTGTTCAGGCCAGACTTTTCTCTCAAATGCTTCTTTAATGATCATATTGATGCGTTGGGCGTGGTATCCTGCCTGGCGACGGACGCCTGTTGCATCGTAAATGACAATGCCTGAGATCGATAGAGCCAGGATGAAAAGCGGGTTGTCAAAACCGTGATAATAAC
>CAYSZB010000040.1:0-20786 GCA_964435475.1 uncultured Anaerolineaceae bacterium
GTCACCGCCCGCGACCTGCAAAGGCGTGACAACCAGTGGACCCGCGGCAAAGGCTTCGACACTTTCTGTCCCCTCGGCCCGTGGATCGAGACCGACCTTTATCCCACGGACCTGCTGATCACCTGCCATGTCGATGACGAACTGCGCCAGATGGGCTCCACCCATGATATGGTCTTCACCGTCGAACAGCTTGTGGCCTTCGCTTCTTCCTTCATGACCCTGCTCCCCGGCGATGTCATCCTGACGGGCACCCCCGCCGGTGTGGGGCCCCTCTTCCCGGGCAATACCGTCTCCATCCACATCGATGGCATCGGCTCTTTGACCAACCCCGTCCGTGCCTCCCGCCAGGGTGGTGCCCCGGAAAGGGGTTAACATGCCGCTTGGTCTCTCTTATTTAAACCTCCACCTGCCCGGGTCCCACTCGCTCAAGGACAAGCGCAGCCGGCTTAAACCGCTCCTGGCCCGCCTCCACAAAGAGTTCAACATTTCGATCGTCGAATATGACCGCCTGGATAGCTGGCAGCAGGCCGAACTGGGCTTCGCCATGATCTGCAATGACAGCCGGCTGCTCCAGCCCGCCCACACGACCATCCTGGATTTCATCCGCTCCCATTTCCCCGACATCCAGGTCAGCGATGAGAGTTTTGAGATCATCGACTGACCCCCTATCCCCATCATAAAGAAAGATATCATGCCCGTTGACTTTACCCTGCTCGAAAATGAACTGCTGCGCCTCGAAAAACCCGGCCGCTACGTCGGCGGCGAATATAACATGCGCCTCAAGCCCTGGGCTTCCGTTCAGACGCATATAGCCCTCGTCTTTCCCGATATCTACGAACTGGGCGTCCCCAACCTCGGCCTGGCCATCCTCTACGACATCCTCAACAACCAGCCGGATGTCCTCGCCGAACGGGCCTACGCCCCGTGGCACGACATGGAATCGCTCCTCAGGGAACGCGACTTTCCGCTCTATGCCCTCGAAAGCAAAACGCCGCTGGCAAGTTTCGACATGCTCGGCTTTTCCCTGCCCTACGAATCGATCTACACCAACGTCCTTAACATCCTGGACCTCGCGAAGATCCCGCTGCACGGCAACGAGCGAAATGAGACCCATCCCCTGGTCATCGCCGGCGGCCAGGCCGCTTACAACCCCGAGCCCATGGCCGATTTCATCGACGCCTTTGTCATCGGTGAAGGCGAGGAGGTCATCCTGGATGTCGTTCACGCCCAGCAGCAGTGGAAGGCATGTGGTGCTCCCCGCGCTGAACTTTTGAAAAGCCTGGCCCACATCCCCGGCGTCTACGTCCCCGCGCTTTACAGCGTTGCATATCATGCGGATGGGACGGTGGCCGCGATCAGCCCCACCCTGGATGGCATCCCGCAGGTGGTCCATAAGCGCGTCGCAGCCAAGCTGCCCCCGCCGCCCACCTCCTTCCTCGTCCCCAACCTGGAAGTCGTGCAGGACCGCGTCTCGATCGAGATCATGCGCGGCTGTACCCGCGGCTGCCGTTTTTGCCACGCCGGCATCGTCAACCGCCCCATCCGTGAGCGGCCCGTCGAGGATATCATCGCGGGGATGAATGCCAGCCTCGCTGCCACCGGCTATGAAGAGGTCAGCCTGCTTTCCCTCTCCTCGTCGGATCACAAGAACATCGTTGACCTGGTCTCAGAGGTGCAGCGCAATTTCAAGGACCAGCGCCTCTCGGTGACCCTCCCCTCCCTGCGCATCGCCTCGTTCTCGGTCGAACTGATGGACCAGCTGAGGGACCTGCGCCCCGGCGGCGGTTTCACCATCGCCCCCGAAGCAGCCACCGAACGCCTGCGCAACATCATCAACAAACCCCTGGCCGATGAAGAACTGCTCGAAACGGTGCGCGCCGTCTTCCGGCACGGCTGGCTCAGCCTCAAGCTGTATTTCATGATCGGCCTCCCCGGCGAGACCCTGGAAGATGTGCAGGCCATCGTCACCATCTGCCGGCGCATCAACAGCGAAGCGCGGGCCATCGTGGGCGGACGGGCACGCATCAGCGTTGGCATCAACGCCTTCATTCCCAAGCCGCATACCCCCTTCCAGTGGGTGCCCGCCGAAGACCCCGCCCTGATCGACCAGAAGATCAAGCTCATCCGCGACGGCTTCCACAAGACCAGCATCAAGACCACATTTAACAGGCCGGATGCCACGCAGCTCGAGACCTGGCTTTCGCGTGCCGATCGCCGCGTCGGGCAGGTCATTTTAAAGGCCTGGCAGAAGGGTGCGCGCTTTGATGCCTGGGGCGACCAGCTCCAGTTTCAAACCTGGCAGGAGGCCTTCGCCGAGGAAGGTATCGATCCCCTCTTCTACAGCCAACGCCCACGGCCCCTGGATGAGACCTTCCCCTGGGACCACATCTCCCCCGGCGTCCGCAAGCAGTTTTTGCTGGATGACTATGCCATGAGCCTGGAGGGCCAAACCCGCCCCGACTGCCGCCAGAACTGCTATTACTGCGGCATCCTGCCCTATTACCGCGAGCTGCGCGCCGCCACCCCCGGCGCCGAATGGAGCTGCCCCCAATGACCCGCCGCCACCCTGCTCCACCCACCCTGCTCCCTGCCCCAATCATGACACTTTTATCAAAATATACCTATGCGCACATTAAAGGCAGCCTGACATGAACCAGCCCATATCCTTCCGCATCCGCGCCACCTATTCCAAGACCGGCAACCTGCGCTTCATTGGCCACCTCGACCTGCAGCGCCTTTGGGAGCGTGCCTTTCGCCGTGCCAAGCTGCCCATGCAATTCAGCCAGGGCTTCAGTCCCAAGGTGCGCCTCAACCTTGCCTCCGCCCTGCCCCTCGGCATCACCAGCCACGTCGAACTGATCGACTTCTGGCTGACGCAATCCCTGGCGCTGCAAACCATCCACGCCGCCCTCAAGAATGCCCTGCCCGCCGAGCTGCAGGTCACCGCCCTGGAGAGCGTTGCCCTCGATCTGCCCTCCCTGCAGTCCTCCATCCAGGCCTGCGAGTTTAAGATCACCCTGCCCAACGCCATCAACCCCGCCGATCTACAGTCAGCCGTGGAAACCTTTCTCGCCTCTAGTGATATTCTGCGCAATCGGCGCGGCAAGACCTACAACCTGCGCCCCCTGGTCCATTGCTTAAGCCTTGAGCCTGCTGGTGGTGAGTTCATTCTGTGCATGACAGTGAACGCCCGCGAGGGTGCCACCGGCCGGCCGGATGAAGTCCTCGACCAGTTGGGGCTCGATCCGCTGGCCTGTGCCATCGAACGCACCCGCCTGGTCTTCTGATCAGCCCCTTGTCCTGGGCGCAAATTGGGTATAATATAGCCTGCTCACGTTCCCGTGGCCTAATGGATAAGGCATTGGCCTCCGAAGCCAATCATGCGAGTTCGATCCTCGCCGGGAACATTTTCTTTTCCGTCATCACCTCACCTTCCCTGGAATGTTATAATCTGCTCATCGTAAAACTCACCTGCGGAAGATGAACCATGACCGACCCAACCATCATTCAGAGAATTCATGACCTGCGCGAGCAGATCAACCTGCACAACTACCGCTACCACGCGCTTGATGACCCGCTGATCAGCGACGCCGAGTTCGACCGGCTGGTGAAAGAGCTGAACGCGCTCGAAACTGCCCACCCTGACTTGATCAGCCCCGACTCGCCCACCCAACGCGCCGGCTCCAAACCCCTTGAGCGCTTCAAAAAGGTCAAGCATCCCCAGCCGATCCTCAGCCTGGCCAACGGTTTCGGCTCACAGGATGCCCGCGACTGGTATGAGCGCATCCTGAAGCTCGACCAGCGCGTTGCCAGTGCCGATTATGTCGTCGAGCCCAAGATCGACGGTCTCACCGTCGTCCTGCATTATCAGAACGGCCAGTTCATTCTCGGTGCCACCCGCGGCGACGGCCAGGTCGGGGAGGATGTCAGCGAAAACCTGCGCACCGTCCCAACCATCCCGCTCAAGATCCCCGTTCATGGGTCATCCCAGCCGCCATCCTACCTGGTGGTGCGCGGCGAGATCTACATTGCGCGGCATGACTTTGACCTGCTCAATGCCCGCCTGGCTGAAGAAGGCCAGAACACCTACCTCAACCCCCGCAATACCGCTGCTGGCTCACTGCGCCAGCTTGACCCGCGCATCACTGCCAAAAGGCCACTCAAGATCCTGGTCTACAACATCATCAGCGCTGAAGGTGCAGTCCCCACCAATCAATGGGAGGTCCTGGCTTACCTCAAGCAGTTGGGGTTCCCGGTGTCAGATCAATCAAAGCACTGTCAGACAATCGATGAGGCGATCAAGGCCTGTGAAGATGCCAAAGACCAGCGGGAAAGCTGGCCTTTCGAAGCCGATGGCACTGTCATCAAGCTCAACGACCTCAGGCTCGCCTCCGACCTTGGTTTTGTCGGCAAGGACCCCCGCGGAGCGATCGCCTACAAATACCCGGCCAAAGAGGTCACCACCCGGTTGCTGGATATTGCCGTCAATGTCGGCCGCACCGGCGTGCTCACCCCCCAGGCGATCCTCGAACCGGTTGAGATCGGCGGGGTGGTCGTCAAGCAGGCCACACTGCACAACTTCGACTTCATTGCCGACAAGGATATCCGGATCGGCGACCGTGTTTTGATCAAACGCGCCGGCGAGGTCATCCCGTATGTCATTGGCCCGGTGATCGCTTCACGTGATGGTTCAGAAACACCGTACACACCGCCTGAAACCTGCCCGGCCTGCCATCAAAAGGTGGAAAACCTGCCCGGCGAGGTCGCCTGGTTCTGCGTGAACAATGCCTGCCCGGCACAACTGGTGCGCAACCTGGAGCATTTCGTTTCCAAAGGTGCCATGGACATCAGCGGCCTGGGCTCACAATTGGTCAAACAGTTGGTGGAAGCTGGCCTGGTCAAAGATGTGGCGGATCTGTACCTGATAAATCGCGAAGAGCTGTTGAAGTTGGAAGGCTTTGCCGATAAAAAAGCTGACAACCTGCTCTCAGCCATTGCATTATCCAAACAACAGCCCCTCGACCGCCTGATCACCGCCCTGGGGATCCACGGCGTGGGTGAGATCGCCGCCCGCGAACTGGCAGCCCGTTACCATGACCTGGATATCCTTTCAAAGGCATCATCTGATGCGATCCAAACCCTGGAAGGATTCGGACCGAACATCGCAACCTCGATCGTCAACTGGTTCCATGATGAAAAAAACCGCCAATTGCTGGCAAAGCTACGCCAGGTCGCTGTTTGGCCTGCAGCGGACCAGCCAGTTACTGCGGCTCCACAAGCCCAGGCATTCATCGGGCTGACCTTCGTGATCAGCGGTACGCTGCCCACGTTAAGCCGCAGCCAGGCTGAAGAACTGATCTTAAGGCACGGCGGCAAGGTGAGCGGCAGTGTCAGCAAAAAAACCAGCTACCTGCTGCTGGGGGCTGAACCCGGCTCCAAGTATGATAAAGCCAAAGAGCTGCAAGTCCCGATCATTGACGAAGAGCAGTTGATCAGAATGGTCAACCAGGCATAACATGGCGAGTATTTACATCCGACACGGCCGGGAGAAGTCACTCCAGCACCATCACCCCTGGGTATTTTCCGGTTCGATCGACCACGTCGAAGGAGCACCCAAACCCGGCGAAACGGTCAAAGTGCATGCCATGGATGGCGCATTCCTGGCATGGGGTGCTTATAGCCCCCAGTCCCAGATCCGTCTGCGCCTCTGGAGCTTTGACCCGGCAGAGAAGATCGACCAGGATTTCATCCGCCAGCGCATCACTTCTGCCCTGGATTACAGAGCTTCGCTGTTTTCCGGCTCCACAACCAATGCCTACCGCTTAATTCATGGCGAATCAGATGGTCTGCCCGGACTGATCGTGGACAAGTACGCCAATTTCCTGGTGGTTCAGTTCCTTTCGACAGGCGTTGAGGTCTTAAAATCCCTAGTTGTCCAGGTGTTAGATGATCTCATTCATCCCCAGGGCATCTATGAGCGTTCAGACCTGGCCATCCGGCAGCTGGAAGGGCTGGAACCCTCTGAGGGTGTATTACTGGGGGATACTCCCGCGGACAGGGTCGAGATCATTGAAAACGATCTGAAATTTCTTGTGGATATCAAAAATGGCCAGAAAACCGGTTTCTACCTCGATCAACGCGACAACCGCCAGGCATTTTCCAGCTATGTTCATTCAGGAAGTTGCCTCAATTGCTTTGCATACACAGGTGCCTTTGCTGTCTATGCATTGAAAGCCGGCGTTTCTTCCGTGTTGTCGATCGACAGCTCAGCAGACTCACTGGAATTGGCAAAACAAAACGTCATGCTCAACGACCTGTCTTCCACGGCCTGTGAATGGCAGGTGGACGATGTCTTCACAGCCTTGCGGGCATTGCGGGATGCTGACCGGCACTTTGACAGCATCATCCTCGACCCGCCAAAGTTCGCCCCCACTGCCGCCCAGGTGGAACGTGCAGCGCGTGCTTATAAAGACATTAATCTTCTGGCCTTCAAGCTGCTAAATCCGTCAGGCACCCTGTTCACATTTTCGTGTTCCGGTGGCATGGATTCTCTGCTCTTCCAGAAGATCGTTGCCGATGCCGCCCTGGATGCGCGGGTGGATGCCCGCATCATTGCCAGGTTGGAGCAGGCACCCGACCATCCTGTCTCACTGAATTTCCCCGAAGGCTCCTACCTGAAGGGACTTGTCTGTCGCAAAGCTTAAAAAAAGACATCCCCGAAGGGATGTCCAGGTGGAGATGGCGGGAATTGAACCCGCGTCCGAAAGATTAAGCCCTCGGATCTCTACGAGCGTGTCCGCTTTATCATCTCGTGTCCATCATCTAAAGTGGCAAAACGACGATCGACACCAACCGTTCGGACCCGAAAGCCCTCTTAGGTGCACTCAACGGTGTCATGCACAGCATTCTGACTTTTGTTACGCCTTGGCTGTTACCGGCCAGACAAACGGGAACAGGAGACGTGGCCTCTCTTATGGAGACCAACTGAACCTCAACTCACTTATGCAGCGAGGGGAAGTGCAGCGTAGTTTGTGCTTTTGGCACTTGTTTTTTGTACTGATTTTATGAGGTCGGTACCTCTCAGCTCGCCATCCGGGACCAGCCTCCTCCGTCGAGACCTTTCATCCCCGGTGAGCCATTATTATACAACATTATTGTTAACGCGGTATATAAAAAATAAGGCTGCCTTTGGGGCAGCCTTATTCATGTGGTATTTCGTTACAGGTTACGGAACCTGTGACATCTGATCGGCAAGGATCTCGTTGGCAATGCCATTCAGTGTGGCCAGTTCAGTGGCAACATCCAATGTGGTATCGTCAACCAGGGCAGCCATGGTCAGTTCGATCTCGTCACGCACAAAGTCGTAACCAGGAACTGGGGGCTCGAAAGCACCATACTGCAGCAGGTCAAATGCTGTCTTGTAAGGTTTATTGGCGAGGAAGAAGGCTTCCATTTCGTCCGCGACACTGGCACGGGTTGGGAAGTACAAAGAGAACTTCGCCCACTGTGCCTGGATGTCAGGTCGGGTATAGAATTTCAGGAAGATCCAGGCGGCCAATTCACGTTCTGGGGTTGTCTTGGGAATACCAACGCTGGCACCGTAAACGTTCTGTTTGGGGGTACCGGTTGCGCTGGGTAATGCTGCAACAGACCACTCATGACCAGCGCCTGCGGAGACAGCTGATCCGTAGTAAGGCAGACCCGAGCTTGAACCAACGGTGAAGAGCAGGGTGCCGTTGCCGAAATCGGTCTGATCGCCATAGTTCTCAGAGACGATGCGACCACAACCAGCTTCAAACAGGTCCTGCAGGAATTCCATTGATGCAATTGCTGCCGGGCTGTCGGTGGTGAATTGGTTGGTGGTGTAATCGAAGATATCGCCGCCGAATGCGAAAGCCCAGGAAGCAAAGCGGGAAGTATCGATGGAAAGTTGGTAACCAAGGCTACCTTCAGCGGTTGCGCCACTGTAAGGTGTTGCAGTTGCTGCACAAGCCATCTCTTTGAATTCTTCGGGGGTGGTGGGTGGACCGCTGAAACCAAGTTCCTCAAGCCATGACTGGTTGTAATAGAGGACTTCCATTGAGCGGTTTGGTGGGAGTGCCAGGCGTTTGCCATCGAACATGGTGAAGACATCCTGTGCAAAGAAGCCAGGGAAGAAGTCAGCCTGTTCTTCAGCAGTCATTCCATAGGTGGGATGATTCATCAGCTCATTCAGATCAAACATAGCATCGGCCAGCTGATAGGTGGCAACCTGGTTCTGATAACCAACTACGATATCAGGAACATCCATTGTGTTCAGAATAGGCAGCATCTTGGTGAAGATGTCACCATAGCCACCGGCATATTCTGCGGTCAGGGTGATACCGTATTCATTGGTCTTGTTGAATTCATCTACGATCTTCAACAATTCCTCTTCACGGGAACCACTGTGTTGGTGCCAGAAAACGATCTCTTTGGCAGGTTCAACGCCAGCCCAGGCATCTACCACTGGGGCTTCGGTTGCAACAACTTCTGTTTTTTCTTCAGTCGCCACAACTTCTTTGGTTGGTTCTTCGGTTACTACTGGTGTTTCAGTCTTCTTGCATGCACCAAGAACCATGGACATTATGATTAATACTGCAAAAACCCATACTAATTTCCTTCTCATTGCTCTAAACCTCCATTTAGAATAAAAAATACTAACACATGTTTTTTTCGATAAACGAAAGGCGTTTCCGCAATCGCCTTCCGGTATATCCCTATCGTATTAAAGATACCACAGAGTCTCAATTTTTAGAATGTTTTTAACCTTTTAATCCTGTAGTCGCAATTCCCTGGGTGAACTGTTTCTGGGTCAGGAAGTAGATCACCAGGATCGGCAACAAAGTGATCACCGCACCTGCCATTAATAAATGGGTCTCCGGGCCGGCTTCATTTACGAAGCCCCACAGACCAACCATTAAAGGCCTCCAGACATCTTTGGTGGTCACCAGCAAAGGCCAGGTAAAGGCATTCCACGCTCCTGTGAAACCAAATAAAAGGATCGTCATGATCGGTGCTTTACTGATGGGCAACACGACCTGGATTAAGAAGCGCATGTGGTCACAGCCATCTATCCGCGCCGCATCCCATAGCTCTTTTGGCACCTGGGAAAAGAACTGCTTTAGTAAGAATATGCTGAACGCATTCGCCATAAAAGGCACGGTCAATGCCCAATAGGTATTCAACCAGCTTCCCCCGGGCAGAGGCAAAATATTGCCGCGGATCATCAAAAGATTTGGAATAATCGTCACCGATTCGGGGATCATCATTGTTGCCAGGAACAATGCAAATACTAAATTCTTTCCTTTGAAATCGATCCTGCCAAAAGCATACCCGGCAAGGATTGATGTGAAAAGCAACCCAGCCAAAGTGCCCAGCGTGATCAGGACGCTGTTCATGAAGTATTTTCCAAATTTGGCCTGTTTCCATGCTTCTGCGTAATTCACCCATTGCGGGATTTCGGGGATAAATTTCTTATTGATCGTCTCGCCAAGCGTCATAAGAGATGTTGAGATCATCCAATAGAACGGGAACAGGCAGATAAATGCCGCAAAAATCAGAAGAAGGTAAAGCAAAACCCTGCCTATGACGTAACCGAAGCTATTCTTGCTTTTCAATTTCTTGACTGGGGCACTGACATTGATCGCTTGCGATAGATTAGCCATAGAACACCCTTTCTCCCATCAGTTTATTTTGGGCAAATGTCAGTCCAAGGATCACCAGGAAAAGGACAATAGCTTGCGATGTCGCGATACTGTATTGGTTGGCTTTATAGAAACGATCCCAGATCATCAAACTTGTGGTGATCACAGAGTCTTGCGCACTGGGAGTTCTCATCACGTAGATATGATTAAATGCCTTAAATGTGCCGATGAATGCAACCAACGTCAGGTAGAAAGTCACCGGGGAGAGCATCGGTACTGTGATGTGGCGGAACATATCTCCCCTGGTTGCACCATCCATTTCTGCAGCTTCATAGACCTCTTTGGGAACATTTCCCAATCCTGCCAGGAAAATGACCGTGTTGTAGCCAATGTAGGTCCAGATACCGAACAGGATGATCGTCACCAATGCGAGGCTGGGTCCCGACCAAAAACCTGTCAGGTTCATTCCCAGCAGGGTCGTGACAGGTTTGGGTTCGAAACGCCACCTGAGGGGATCCATGCCCAGCAAACCAACCACCGTGTTGGCAATGCTGGTCGGACGATTGCTGAAAATGATCTGGAACACAACTGCGGTGGTTACTGCCGGGGTTACATAAGGCAGGAAGAATATCATCCTGAATATTTCCTTGCCCTTGATACCCTGGTAAAGGATATACGCGATCACCATGCCAATTATGATCTCTGCCGGCACGGTACCCAGGGCATAATATAAGGTAACCATTAACGAGTTGAGAAAGTCCTTGTTGCCTTTGGCGATGACAGGACCTGCCCCTTCCCTGGCTAACCAACCTGCCTTTATCAATGTGCCACCCTCAGACATCAACCGCCAGCTGGTGCTGAAAAAGATCAGACCAACAAGTATGATAACCAATGAGACTATCTTGGATATGATCGCCCCATGCTTTTGGTTCTTGAATGCATTTCGCCAGACCCAGAAGCCAAAGATCACCAATCCGATACCGATAGCCAGGAGGATCAGACTGCGCCAGTCACCAAAGATCTTCAAATAATTGTCCGCACCAACGAATTTTCCTTTGGTCACCTGCCAGTTGAACAGGCTCATGTACACTGAATAGCCGATCGGGAAAAGACCAAAAACAAAAACGATGATGAATGCTGGGAGAACAAAAAGATAACCGGTAAGCTGTTCTTTTAGATATAACGCCTTCAGGCTGCCCTTCTTTTTTTCGGGGTTCACCATTACTTCAACGATTTCTTCAGTCAAGAATTCCTCCTTTGGTCAAAAAACGCCTTATAGGAAATCATTTCTGGAACCTGGATGTCAATAATTTTCAGTGTGTCATCCAAAATTCCAGCGTAGCTGACGATCTGATCATAATCCATTCTTGTCAGATTCTACCTTAAAAATCCACAGAATCCCAGAATAGTGGAAGGAAATTTATCAGTTGCTACAATGAACCCCATATCATCCAACGCAACCAGCCCTTCCCAATTCCTGGCAACATTGTTGGGTAATAATTCAAATTGGATGGGTTCACTGTCAAGCAGTTTGACCCCATCAACCGTCACCTGGAATTGCAGCAATCGTTCTACCGGATCGAATTTTTGGTGGCTCAATCCTTCGCCATACTTCTCCGCGATCGGATCACTGGCTGGCAACAGGTGGATATCTTCTGGAAAAAAGTAATTGATCGCCCAAAAGACGCCTGCCTCATCTGTTGCGCTGATGTCCGTAATGCGATATTCGACATGATCCATCGGGATAGTTTCAACTGTCTTCAGGTCCAGGTCGTATACATGCACCAGGGACCGGTTATTCTTGTTAACACCATAGTCCTCATAAAATGAGTAAACCCTGTCCTGGAAGATCAACAAGGCTTCTTCGCTGGCATTCTGAAAGCTTGTCTGTGGTTTCACCTTCTGGTAGATTTCCGGTTCGATGGTCAGCTTTTCAAGTTCCCCTTCCACAACGCCTCTGAAAACATATCCCAGCATATTGGCACCGGGCCGTGCTTCCACGGTCACATAAAAATGGTTTCCATAAAAAGCAATGGCTTCAAAGCCTTCAAAACCCTGGATTTCGCGGGTTATGCCGCCATCATCGAAAATTATCCTTTGCATTTCGACCGGCTGGGCATCTGGAGCTGCAATATAGGTGATCAAATCCTGTTTCTCAATAAAATACAAAGACGAAAACCCATCATCTTCAACAAACCGGCCAGGGTATTGTGGTAAAAGCACCAGTTTTTCCTCATACCAATCCATACCGGAAATCTCAGCAGCAGGGACATCCAGCGGAGCGGGTAGTGGGATATCCAGGATCTGAACCTCACCCGGATTACCAGGGACGGTCTGATCTGTAAGTGGTTCAGTTTGCACCTGCAAAGCAGTAGGCGCTGGAGTGACGTGCAAAGCCGGTGCACTGCAACCAGTCAACCAGGTCACGAGTATCAGCAGGACCAAACAGCAATTTTTCATTACTTGGACTGATCAATCAAGATCGAACAACGCCAACACCGGGTCATGATCGCTCAGCCTGTCCTGGTAGTAGTATTCGGAATTAACGTGGACGACATCCACTTCAACCAGGCGACCCATCAATGCCTCGCTGACAAAGATCTGGTCAAGGACCTGCGAATTACCCTCAAAAATGTACGTGTATTGCTCATTTTTTGGCAGTGTTGTCACCAGGTTGACCAGGATGTCTTTTTGCAAGGCTTTGATCGAATCAGACCACGGAAAATCATTCATATCGCCCATAACGACGACAAGGCTCTCAGGTTGCGCTGTGATCAGTTCACTGACGAACTTATTGATCGCTCTAGCCTGTCCCGACCTTTGCTCAGCAGAAACCTCATAAGGCGGCAGGAAACCGCCAAAAAGTGGATCATCACCACCTTTGGAGTTCAGATGGCAAACAACGACAAACAGCGTTTTGTTGTTGTAATTAAATTGAGCGACCAGCGGTTTCCGGCTGTCGATGAAACTGCGATTTTGTGGGTCCAGGCGGCCGGGGTTCAATGATAATGAAACCAGCCCACCTTGTTCGACAATTTCAACAGCTGTTCGTGCATCACCAGGTGCTGCGACTGCCGGGGTTAACCCGCGATCCGTGCGGTACAAAAAGCCCACCCGGATGTTCCCACCCGGTGCGCCACCATCTGCATTCCTTAAAGGATCAATATTCATGAAGCGGTATTCAGGTCCCCCAATTTTTAACACTGCATCAATAATGGTCTGGTAGCTGATATCTGCAGAAATATCGAGCGAGTCCATCTCTCCATCATTATCCATTACCTCCTGGACGCCAATGATGTCAGGTGAATTCAAAGCATTGACAATATGGTCCGCCAACAGGGTCAGCCTTGAAGGGTCATCCAGTGCATCCAGGTTCTCCAGGTTATATGTGGCGACACTGATCTGGTTGTCCCCGGCCACTAATTGACTCTTTTCTGGTTCCAGATTGCCAGGAATGACTTCCAACTTTTGTGTTGTCTGAAGCTTGAAATTGCCAAAGGTGTAATCAAGCACGCCAACGATCGGTTCGCCAAAGTGGTCGCCAACCTCCACCTTCGGTAAATTTCGTAGTCCATCATCCAAAATGATCCGTTCAGGGTTGAAATCCCCTTCCTGCGCCAGGATACCTCCCCGTGCGGTTAAAAGGACTGCATTTTTTCCCTTATCACCAACAATGGCGATCTCTTTATACCCGCTCGTGGCGCTTACAGCTATGGCATCATTAACCTGTATCAACATGGACTCCATGCTTTCGTAAAAATCAATGCCATCGGTCTCATGGTCGAATGAACCGCTGGTGGCAACCGAGCCCCGCACATCATCATCGATCACACTGACCGGCGGAATGCGTCCGCCTTCCCCGATGATCATCGCTTCAGGCAAAGGATACCCACTGCCCAGGATCTCATAATCTGAAGTGTGGACCTGGGTGATGGTCAGTGAAGTTGAACCATCGCCACCGGGGTTAAATTCCTTCACAACCCCGGTTTTCACCAGGATCGCATCTCCGGGGTTCATTTTCGGGAATCCACGGATGATGACAACAATGCCTTCCGATGTCGCCAGGTTTCCATCACCTTCAGGATCCTGCATGTAGAACCCATCTCCCCGTTTGGCGGTCACGATCCCAAATACATTGCTCACATCAAAACCGGCAATCGGTGATCGATGCCCTGCCCCTTGAATTTCACTGATCAGGTTACCCTGGGGGATATTAAGCTGTTGTCGTAACGATGCAGGCGTATTGGTGGCTACGATCGCCTGCGTGGCGGTCGCTTCTTCAGTGACTTGAGGTGTATTTTGTTTGACACAACCAGAGATTGCCAGCAATAAGAGACAAAAAATTACCAATGTTTTAGACATGATCTTCATAAAGTGAGTCCTAACTGAGCCCAAGAGTTGTTATTGTTATACACAGTATCCCACATAACCTTAAAATTTTACTTCAAATTGGACAGATATGAACCCAAAGCCCGATTTTTACTTTGAGGTAAAATTCTCGTATGGAAATAAACATTGCTGTTGCCAAACGCGACAAGTATTTATCCCAGGGCAGCGGTGACACCTTGGAGATCATTGAGCGCCCCAATGGTGGCATCTCTTTGGTCATGGCAGATGGCAAGATGCAGAATCATGATTCCAAGCAGATCTCCAATAAAGTCGCCCATCACGTCATAAACCTCATCGGCGAAGGAAAATTGGATGGTGCAGCAGTCCGCTCTGCTGCTGGCATGCTCTTCCACGAATTCTCAGGCCATGCACAAGCCTCCCTGTCTGTCCTTTCGTGTGACTGTGACTCTGAAACACTGATCATAACCCAGGTCAGCAGAACGCCCGTAGTCATCTTCCATGATAACGAGGTTAGATTATCCACAGCAGAACATTCTTTGATCGGGATGGAAGCCCATCTTGAACCGACCATTGCTGAATTTGAAATTGAACCAGGCACCTCGATTATCATGTTCACTGAGGGAATCATGCTGGCAGGCCATAACCAGGAATTTCTGCCTGACCTGAGGACCAATATCCAGGCATTATTTGAGGAACAAGCGCCAACCAGCCAGGAGATCGCTGATTTCCTCTTAATCCAGGCTGTTGGGTTGGACAAGGGGGAGCCTGAAAATGATATGTGTGTCGCTGTACTGCAAATATTACCCGACTCTGCCGAATCAACGCGGTACATGACAGTTAAATTACCATTGACATAAAATTTATTTGGAGGATTGATTTATGAGGGATGAGGTTGTTCTGATCACAGGGGCCAATGGCGAAATGGGACATGGTTTGATCGACTACCTTTATCAAAAAGGTAGTGTCATAGTTGCACTCGATGTTTCTCCGCTGGATAAATCACTGCGTTCCAAGGTGAGTACCTGGATTGTTGGCGACATCCTGGACCAGATGCTGCTGGGCAGGCTGGTGGTTGAACATCAGATCCGCACCATTTATCATTTGGCCAGCATCCTTTCCACCAAGGCTGAATACAACCCCGAGACCGCTCACCGCATCAATGTGGAGGGGACATTGAACCTATTAAGGCTGGCTGTCGAACAATCACAATGGCAGGGCAGGTCCATTAAGTTCCTTTATCCAAGTTCCATAGCAGCATACGGTGTTCCCAATCTCGAGGCCAAACGCTCAGCAGGCAAAGTAAGAGAAACAGACTGCACCAACCCGACCACCATGTATGGGATTAACAAACTGTATTGCGAACACCTGGGCAGGTATTACAACTCGCACTACCGGCAACTGGCGATGGATCAGAGGTTTTCCCAGACAGTGGACTTTCGCTCGATCCGCTTTCCGGGTTTGATCAGCGCAGAAACGATACCGACTGGCGGAACAAGCGATTATGGGCCTGAGATGCTGCATGCAGCTGCACAGGGACAGGATTATGCCTGTTTTGTGCGCCCCGATACCCGCCTTCCATTCATGGTTATGCCGGATGCCATAAAATCCCTTATCATGCTCGAATCAGCTCCACGTGAAGACCTCTCACAATATGTTTACAACGTTACCAGTTTTAGTCTGAGTGCCGAAGAGATCTTACAGATCGTGCTCAAAGCTTTCCCATCAGCGAATATTTCATACAAAGTTGATGAGAACAGGCAAAAGATTGTCGACTCATGGCCGGAAGACATAGATGATTCTGCAGCCCGCAAGGATTGGCGTTGGCAACCAGACTACGACCAGGAAAAAGCTTTTTCGGAATACCTGATCCCCAACATTCGCTCACGCTATACGTAGCCTTCTCTTGTTTATAAGAAAGAGCAAAGATCCTATGCCCATTTATGAGTACATTTGTCTCCATTGTGGTCACGAATTTGAAGCACTGCGCTCCATGAAAGATGCAGACAGTCCAATCCAATGCGAATTGTGTAAAAATGACCGTTCCCAAAGGAAACTTTCGGTGTTTAATGCTATGAACAGCAGTGGCTCTGTCACAAATACCTCATCATTCTGCGGGACATGCAGTGGAGGAAATTGCAGTTGCTGCGGTCATTAATAAGCACAGGAAGCAGCCCGACAACATGAAAATAAGCTATGACAAGAAACTGGTCTTGATCACCGGCGGCACCAGCGGTATTGGTTTAGCCCTGGCAAAACAACTCACCACTGAGGGTGCCCATGTTTTCCTTATTGCAAGGGACAGGCAACGCCTGGTTTCAGCAACAAATGCACTCTCACAGCTGGCGAAACCTGAACAACAGGTTGGGTTCATCCGGCTGGACGTGACCAATTACCCAAAAGTGCTCAAGAAATTGTCAAAATGGATCGATAAGCATGGTGCACCGGATTTATTGATCAACAGTGCCGGCGTTGCGCACCCCGGATATTTCCATGACCTCGACCCGCAGATATTTCACTGGATGATGGATGTTAATTATTTTGGCACAGTCAATATTACCAAGGTCATTATTCCCCACATGATGGCACGCAGATCCGGCCAGGTGGTCAATATATGCTCTGAGGCAGGATTTGTCGGGGTTTTTGGCTACACAGCTTATGGCGCATCCAAGTATGCTGTGCGGGGTTTTTCTGATGCTTTACGGGCTGAAATGAAACCTTATGGCATCCAATTATCCATTGTTTTTCCCCCGGATACCAAAACACCACAACTTGAATACGAAGAGCAATTCAAACCACCCGAAACAAAGGCGATCTCAGGCAACTCCAAACCGATGACCCCAGAAAAAGTGGCTTCGATCGTCATTCGGAACATCAGGCGCAACCGTTACATGATCATTCCTGGTTTTGAAGGCAAGGTCTTCTATCGATTGACTTCTTTCATGAAACACAGCACATACCCGGTGATGGATTACCTGGTCGCAACTGCTCAAAAGAGAACCCGCAGGTTGAAGAATTTGGTCGACTGAAAACCCCTTTCCAAAAGCTGTACCGCAGCAAATACTATTGCCAATCGATGGTTCTCGCGATAGAATTTATAAAACAAATTATCTATGAATTCTACTGGATATGGACCTGAAGAGCCTTCTTAGCCATTGGCGCAGCGACCCTCAAATTGGGCAGAACATTGTCTCCTGGCAGGTGATCCCCCGCCGCAATGCAGATTTGTGGGATATGCCGGACGGTATGGATCCCGCCCTTTCCTCTGTTCTTCTCAAACAAGGCATAAACCAGTTGTACAGTCACCAGGCTGCAGCCTTCCAGCACGTTAATGAAGGCAGAAATATTGCCATTGTCACTGGAACTGCCAGTGGAAAGACTTTATGTTATAACCTGCCGGTCTTGAACCGCATTCTTGAAGATCCCCACTCCCATGCGCTGTTCATTTTTCCCACCAAAGCCCTTGCCCAGGACCAGTTAACCCACCTGGCACAATTTTCCGGGCTGCCTGGTAAGCCAATAATTGCCAATATATATGATGGAGATACAGCGCAGCAATCGCGGCAAATGATACGCAAGACCTCCCAAATTATCCTGACCAACCCCGACATGCTGCATAATGGCATTTTGCCCCATCACACGATCTGGAAGGAATTCTTTTCAACGCTGAAGTATGTGGTAATTGATGAGATGCACATTTACCGTGGTGTGTTCGGTTCCCATGTAGCAAATGTGCTGCGCCGGTTAAAGCGCATCGCTGCTTTTTATGGAGCATACCCCCAGTTTATCCTGACATCTGCGACCATTGCCAATGCCCAACAGCTTGCTGAAAAATTGGTCGAAGAACCCGTCGCTCTGATCGACCAGGATGGTTCACCTTCAGGTCAGCGCAATTTCCTTTTGTACAATCCCCCGTTGGTCGATGAAGCGCTTGGTTTGCGAAAAAGCAGCCTGCAGGAAGCGACCATGTTGGGCAGTCAGCTGATCAGGTCAGGCTGTCAGACCATTCTTTTTGGCAGGTCAAGGCGTGCGATTGAACTGTTGTTGACGAACTTGCGCAATCAGAATCCCGACCTGCCTGATAGTGCCTTACGCGGGTACCGCAGCGGGTACTTGCGGCAGGAAAGGCGTGAGATCGAGCAGGGCTTGCGCAACAACACGGTTCAGGCTGTTGCCGCCACCTCTGCGCTCGAATTGGGCATCGACATAGGCAACCTTGATGCTGCCCTGATCGTTGGTTACCCGGGGTCGATCGCCGCAGCCCGTCAACAAGCCGGTCGGGCAGGCAGGCGCAACAACACCTCTCTGGCAGTGATGATCACCGCTGCCAACCCGATGGATCAATACCTGGCTTTGCACCCGGAATATTTTTACGAGCGCAACCCGGAACAGGCACTGATTGAACCCAACAACCTGCTGATCCTGCTGCAGCATATACGCAGCGCCGCCTTTGAACTGCCTTTTTCATCCGGAGATTCGTTTGGCAAAATCGACCCCTACACCCTGGCAGCATACCTTGAGTTGTTATCGGCATCTGGTGAATTGCATGCCCAGAACAACCGTTTCTACTGGGTATCTGATCAATATCCGGCTGCGGGTATTTCATTAAGAAACGCGTCTCCAGATGTAATTTCGATCGTCCTGGACGCAGAAGATCAGGCCATTCCCCAGACCATTGGTCATGTTGACCGCAGCAGTGCTTTCTGGATGGTCCATCCTGAAGCAGTTTACATCCATGAAGCCCAGCCTTACTATGTGCAAAGCCTGGATCTGGAAACTGGAGTGGCACACCTCAAGCAGCAAACCCTGGATTATTTCACGGAACCCAAGCGGAAAACCACCATTGAAGACCACCAGGCGGTCAAGATCGCCAGCACCAGTGGCGCAGAAAAGTTCTTCGGGAACCTGACCATTGTTGACCAGGTGGTTGGTTATCGCAAGATTCGATGGTTCACCCAGGAGCACCTTGGGGGCGGAGAAGTGGATCTGCCCCCCACCCGTCTGGAAACCGTAGGTTACTGGCTGGGTATTTCAGAACACGTCGTAGAAAAATTGCGCTCACAAATGCAATGGAATGCAGATCCAAATGATTATGGGCACCGCTGGGAAAAAACCAGGCTCCAGGTGTTGGATCGTGATGGTCGACGTTGCCGGGTATGTGGGATTTCGGATCTACTTCAACCCTTGCATGTGCATCATATCCAGCCTTTTCGCACCTTCACAACCCTCGATGCTGCCAACGCCCTCTCAAATCTGGTGACCCTTTGCCCGACCTGCCATAAACTGGCAGAACAGTCGATCCGCATTCGCAGTGGGCTCGCCGGGGTTACCTACCTGCTTGGCAACCTGGCACCTCTCATCCTGATGTGCGACAATGAGGATATCGGTATCCTTTCCGAGCCCCAGTCAGCGCTTGCTGGTGGACAACCTGCCATTGTTTTTTATGATAACGTTCCGGGTGGAATTGGTTTGAGCGAACACCTTTTTGAGCGTCATCACGACCTGGTCAGCCAGGGTTTTGAAACAATCCTGGCATGTCCGTGCAGTGACGGATGCCCTACATGTGTTGGTCCAATTGGGGCAGAAGGCTTTGGTGGCAAATCTGAAGCATTAGCCCTTTTGAAAGAAATGGTTTGAAATGGACTGGCAGACACTTTCAGACAAGCTAAAATCACTGGGGGTCGGTTTCGGCAAGGATTTGCCAGGTAAACCAGCCACCCAGTCCAGCCATCCCATCGACAAGGTTGTGCATGGCGATTTTGAAGATACACTCTTTGGCCCGATATTTTTCGTAGAACAAAGGTTTTCTCTCGATCATGTGCATGGCTCGGTGCCTTTGTTTCCCTCAAGCTCCATTACGACACTGGCGAGATGGGCTCGCATCCCGCAAGTGACCAGCTCGGCGATCAATAATATCGTCTTTCTCGATACTGAAACCACAGGCCTTGCTGGTGGCACCGGGACGCTTGCCTTTATGGTTGGCGTAGGCCGCTTTACTGAAGAAGGTTTTACCCTCAAACAGTATTTCATGCGCAACCCGGCAGAAGAAGCCGCCATGCTTGCTGCTCTGACCCGGTTTTCAGCACCTTTGGATGCTATCGTTTCCTACAATGGCAAGGCATTCGACATTCCCCTGCTTCGCACCCGCTACACCATGCAGGCTTTTGAGTTTCCAATGGAAGGAACACCTCACTTTGACCTGCTGGCATTGGCACGCAGGTTATGGAAAGACCGCCTGCCATCATGCAGTCTTTCGATCATTGAGAACCAGGTATTGGGTGTTTTCCGGGAAGAGGAAGACATTCCCGGTTCTGCCATCCCGGAACTTTATACTAATTACTTGCGCAGTGGTGATGCACGACCGATGAGAAGAATCTTCTACCACAATGCCATCGACATTTTGAGCCTGGCAGCACTGTTTTCCCACACGGCATCCCTTCTTGAAAACCCTGCTTCGCAAAACACCGATCAGTCAGTTGACATCGCATCCATCGGGAAGCTCTTTCAATTCCTGGGAGATAGTGCTACCGCTTTACTGCTCTTTGAACAAAGTCTTGCAGCCAATCTGCCTGAAGATATCTACTGGAACACCATTGAAAGAGCCTCGATGTTGTTCAAACATCAGGGCAATCTTGATTCAGCCATTCAGCTTTGGCAAAAGGCGGCAGAAGCAGGCAAGATTTTTGCTTTTGAGGAGTTGGCCAAATATTACGAACATTCTGCCAGGGATATCCAGGCAGCAATTCTCTGGACCAGTAAAGCAATTGAATTGCT
>CAYSZB010000041.1:0-20464 GCA_964435475.1 uncultured Anaerolineaceae bacterium
GCCGAAAGCTGCCGGCTGTAAAAATCCGCCTTGTCGGGCGAAGCCTCGGAGGTCTTATAGTCAATCACGCCGTAACTGCCATCCGCAAAGGCGGCGATCGCGTCAAACCGCCCGCGGATGACCACCTCCGAATCTGTCCCGGCGAACCCGATCGGCACGGACTTGACCCACTTCTCGCGCAGTTTGATCATGCCCACAGGCAGCTCGCCTGAGATCTCGTTACAAGCCTTGCCATGGTAGAAATTGCTCGTCAGGTTGCCCATCTTGCCGAACATTGCGGGGAAGGTGCCCTGGTAGCTCAGTTTGTGTTTGATCTTGAGGTAAAAACAGCGCTTGCATCCATCCCAGGTGAAAGTCAGGTCCGACGGGCTGAGGGTATATGTGGTCATCTTGCTCCTTTTTCAGGAATTGTAATCCATCTGGATTGCGGTTAAAGGAAAGGTTAATTCTGGAAATTTACAGGGCGAAGGAGTTTTAGGGCTTCTGCGATCTTGCTCATGCTTCAACCTTGTATTCCGCAAACTGCTCGCGCACTTTTTTGTGCCCCACCAGGTCAGAAAAGAGCGAATAGTCATTCATCTCGTATCGGACCTGCCCTGCAATGATCGCCGGGCTGAGCTTGAAATCTTCAGCCTTCTGCACGATGGCTTCCTTGTTGACGGCCGTGAGATCCTGCCACCATGCCTTCTGCGGGATCAACTTCTCCCTGGCAAAGCGGTTCGCCTCGTCCTCTTCGGGCAAGCAGGTGTCGTGATCCGGCAATTCGGTGTCATCGAAGAACACCCGACCAGCCGACCCTGCCAGGTGCAGTGCAAGATGGCCAAGCTCATGGAACAGGGTGAACCAGAAGTTATCCAGGCGGTCATGCCGCAGGGTCATGCCGATCACCGGGCTGCCGCCAGGCGAAATGAAGCTGGCGCCATCCAGGTAGGTGCCCGGCAGGTGGTTCAGGATCACATAATGGATGCCCTTTTTGTTGAGGTGCTCCCTGACCAGGTTGACCCCCTTTTCATAATAGCTGAAATGCAGCAGGTTGGCATAAAATTCATTATCCAGGAATTTCGCGTCATATGCCGGCAGTTCAGTTCTTTCCACCAGTTTTATTGCCCGCGCCTGCCAGGCAAAAAGGGCATTTTCATTGATCTGCCCGTTGCTGTGCCTGCAAAAAACAGGCTCCGGCTGGTTGTTCTTAAACACTGAGAACAGGTCCGCCAGCAACTCTTCAGAATTCTGGCGCGCATTCTCCGCATCAATGAACCCGGGGAAGTAACCCTGCTTGACCATGTCGGCAAAGGGATAGTTCTGAATAAAGTAGGCCTGTTTTTCATAAACAGCGCCGGGCTTTTGCATCAGCACCTCGTAAGGTATGCCCAGGCCTTTATGTAAATTGCGGATCATCTCCTTGCTCAGTTCTCTTTTGCCATTCAAAACAGTGGATACCACCGGCTGGCTGCCAATGTATGGCACGAGGTCTTTCTGGGTCAGCCCCTGTTGCTCCATGCGGAAGCGGATCGCCGACAGGGGGTCAGGCATATCGATCGGGTAATGCTCATTCTCAAATTTTTCAACCAGGATCGAGAGCACTTCCAGTTCATTTTCTTCTTCAGAACCCGGGGCAGCGTCCATTAAACCGGCCACCCGTTCCAGCGCTGCTGCATATTCTTTTTCACTGCGAATTACTTTTATATCCATCAGATGTTCTCCGCATCCACCTGGTCATATTGCTGGTGGGTGCCGATGAAGCGGATCAGGCCAATCCCAACCTGGTAATTGAACATTACGATCAAACGGTACTTATTGCCGCAGATATTGAAGACCACATGGTTGTTTGCCAAAAAACTGGCTTTGCCGTATTTGGCCTTGATATCTGCCGGCGTTTTCCATTCCGCGTGGTTGGCTTCGTACCACCAGGCTTCCAGAATTTCTTTGGCATCCCGGTATTGGGGCTGCTCATAGAAGGCGATCAGTTTTTTCCGGCTGATGATCCGCACTCACATCTCCATTATATATCATTTTGCTATATTTGCAAAGTAGTTGATATACCTTTTTAATATATCTGCTTCAGAGCCTCGCCAAACCTGGCATAGTGCAACAGCACCCCATCATCCAGGTCAATGTCAATGCGTTGGGCGTATGGGGGAAGCGGATCGGCAGCGACTTGACCCACTTCTCGCGCAGGTTCACCAACCCCACAGGCAGCTCGCTTGAGATCTCGTTACAAGCCTTGCCATGGTAGAAATTGCTCGTCAGATTGCCCATCTTGCCGAACATCGAAGGGAAGGTGCCCTGGTAGCTGAGCTTGTGTTTGATCTTGAGGTAAAAACAGCGCTTGCATCCATCCCAAGCAAAGGTCAGGTCCGACGGGCTGAGGGTATATGTGGTCATGGTGCTCCTTTTTGGATCGGGTTGAGAAATTAACAGAAAATTCGCCTTCATGTTTTATCGTTGGGTCTGAATTCCTGATAAAATTTTAACAAGAAATAACCTTTGAGATTGGAGAATTTTCAAATCCCCCGCCTCATTCGAACTATCTCCATTCCATAATTATCTCGCTGCAGCGAGAAATTACTTCCGCTGTTAATTGCCATACGCAAATCGGCAATTTCTGTGCCAGGAAATTGGGGTAACCTGGATAGGTCCTGAAAAGGCACATCATACATACGGTTGGCAACCATGGCTGCCATCAGTAACCAGGCGGCGACCTTTGAATCATTTATTGTTACCCTTGTTAATGTCACATCCTGGTCGATAATTCTTATCAGCCTCCAGTCCTGCAGGGTCTGCATGACTCTTATAACACTGCGCGGGATTGCCGATGGAGTCGCAAAAGTTTCCATGACGCGTTTGACCACGCTTTGCTTTGGTATCCTCTCACCAAAGCCGGACAATATACTGATCGCCTTGGCGGTCTCATTGTAAACAGGAAAAACATTGACAGCCATACCCAGGTGTAATATTGACATCAGTTCAGGATTGATAGGATAAGGAAGTTCCAATGCTTTTTTCCGTAGATCAACCAGTTGATCCTGGTAAAGCCACAAGCGCTTTATCTGGTTGGCTGTCTTCCGGCTAGATTCCTTGCCTTTTATCTGTTGATCCAGATACTCACGCAGAATTTGATAGGAAACATGCTCATCATTTTGTTTGCGGTATAACTCAAAAGCGAAGTTGACCCATTCCAAGGCTAAAAACCGATCCGCACCGACTTCTATATGTTTATAGATTGTTTCCAAGTAATTGCCTCAACATAGAAATCGCATATCCACGCTGCAACACATCGTGAACACGTTGATTATTATAATTGCGCAAGCAGTTGTAACAACTGGTATCTTCACCACATTCACACTTCCGCACTCTCTGGTATGCTTCAAACATCGCTTCCCTTAGGTGGTCTTTGATGTTTTCAACATGCCCGGCACCTCCAGGAACTGAATCATATAAAATGATCGAAGGTGTTTGTCCCCATGTTCGGTAATACAATGTCCCATCAATATCTGACCGCCTTATTCCTTGAGCAATGCTTGCCCCCTCGAGCAGTGCATACAACAAACTGAGCATGGCATTCATTTTACTTTCTCCATAACTCAGGCCTGTGATGCATAATTCCAACACGTCGGTCATGTAACGGTGTCCCAGGTCGCAGTTAATCGACCGACCATCACATGGCTGGTCGGTGATAGGGTTCCTGTGAGACCTCCACAGGTTTCCACCCTGGGCAGGTATGATATTGATGACTTCTCCATACCCGCATGTTGAACAGATCCTGAACCCCCTGTCATGGCCTTTATTGACCAATGCCATCCAACCAAACCGTGAGTAACGCACACTGACCGGCAGGTTTAGGTCATTTACAGGTTCCAGCTCAGTCACCCGGCCATATTTGGCTTCCATGTCATCTGCATAATCCGCAAAATGTACATTGTAAGCATAAGTTCTGGCTGGCGGCTCCTCTCCAGGATTCATGACATTATTACTGGCTACAAACCCTGCATCGGGTATGACAAATGTTCGATCTCCCTTTAATGCTTCGCCACAGCTGGTACATGTCGCCGGCAAGCCTTCAATGCTGTGAAAGAACTTGCCACACTCTTTGCAGATTGCGTAATGGTATTCCTGCCAATGTCTTTGTGGACGTATTTTCAAGCCGGCACTGGTCCATAATTTTTTGGCCGCCAGCACCTGGCTGCCAGGGGCAAATTCTGAGATTGCCATTCTCAGGTCTCTTGAGAGCTCAATGTCTCTTGCTTCCGAAGTAGAACCTAGATGAGAGGTTTGTAGCTCTACCACATCTGTTGGAAAACCGTATTTTGGTAATACATTACGTGAACCCAAAAATCCCAGCAGTTCTTTTTGACGAATTGTATTGATGGTTGCACTTATTGCATTTAAAACTCTAGTTAAATTTACATTATGGTTATGGATAAATTCATATTCCAAACGACTCTGTTCAGTTTTAAGGAAATTTAACTCACCGATGATATTGCTGTGTGCTAGGTCCAGGATACCGGTTTCCTGTACGTTTGTGAGTTGTTGCACCCATTGCCAGTTCCTGACGCCCAGGATATCGTGCATTCCAGCAGGCATGATATTGGTGATCGCCTGGTCCAATGCTTCTGGTCTGGATGCCAGGTAATCAATTAACAGGCTTCTCCCATTAGGTCCATTTTCAGGATCAAAGAAAGCCCCAACATCCCTCAACTCCTTCCCGGTTATCTCTTTCACCCATTTAAAGAAACTGGCAAAAACAATGGAATGCAGGTGCCTCCGGAGAATCTTCTCATTGGTCAGTGGAGTTTTGGGGGGTTGAAGTTTCCCAGAGATCATCCTTTCTGGTTCTGCATAATGACTCAGGTCATGCGAGCGGCGCTGGGCAAAGGTCATGATATATGCAGCGGAATCGGTACGCCTGCCGGCGCGGCCTGCCCGTTGAATGTAATTGGCATTGCTGGGTGGCACATTGCGCATCAATACTGCCTGCAAGTCGCCCACATCCACACCCAGTTCAAAGGTTGTGGAACAACTCAATAGGTTAACTTCTCCCTTGATGAATTGGTTCTGAACCTTTGCTGCCTTATCAGGTGTCCATTGGGCAGTATGTTCTTGCGCACTTAATGGGACAAGTTTTTCTTCCTGGTACTGATTACGGAAAAGATTAACCTCAATTTCATCTATGTGTTTTGCCAGGGGCTCCAGGTGACCCGGGCAAAAATAGGTCATGCAAATATCTCCTGCCCCTTCGGGATATGTGTTTTTACAACGCTCGCAGATCATCCATCCTGATAGATCATCGGTTGTTGTGGAAAGTCGCCATCCTCTGTGATCAACCTGGTAGACAAGCCCTACGCGATGGAGGGAGATAGGAATAATTGTGTTCTTCCAGGCACTGTTGGGTGATGTTAGATATTCCCATATATTCTTCAAGAGCTCCTTTGCAAGAGGTTTGACTTCTCGTTCATCTGCGCCTTTGGCACTTAATAATCTCATCAGATAATCAAGGCGGGCATTGAAGTGATTTTCAGACGGCATCCACGAAAAAATACCAGCATTTACATCCGATTGAATCATCCGCACGTAAAACAACCTGTTTCTCGGTTTGAACTCCTCTCTTTTGAAAATATTTTGATCTGGCATCAAAAAATTCACCCCAGCCCTGACTCGCAAAGTATCCAGCATGAACCTGATCAGGTTTTTAGCTTCTTTTCGATTGAGTGCTAATGGCTTTGCGGTGAGAAAAGACGGTATAGGCCAATCAGGCGGGATTGCAGGCTCAAAAGAAAGCAATCCTAATCCCTCCAGGCTGATGCGCCGGTCCAGTGGAATGAAATCCTGCATCAACCAGGTCGCCATTTTGGCTTTCTTTTCAATTGGCGTTTTATCCTCGATTAACAAACCCAATTCCTCAGCAGCATCGACCAAAGGTTCGATTAGATCAGGAAGACGCACATCTCCTTCCCGCGCCACCAGCTGTTTGGCAGTCTTGAGGATCAATGCCCTTCTCAAACTGCGCATATGGGTTCGCTCAACATATGGCGCAAAGAAGGCTGCATTCTGACGGCTGTCAGTGAAGTTCAGCATCTTGCGTCCTTCCCCCGGTAAGTCGATCAATTCCGGGTCTTTCGATCCAGGTAATTCGTCATACAAACTGCCAGCGATCACGCTCACCGGGGCATCCTGCCCGGTCAGGAATCGGTAAACGGCACTCGAACTGGAGCGTGTAGAACAACTGAGACATCTTCTCAGCGTCTTTTTTCTTCCCAGGTCTACTTTGTACATTTTTATCAGAGATTCTTTACAAGCACACAGGCGTGGCTCTTGTTGCGGTTGGATTTGTCCGCAGGAGGGACATAAATACACCTCCTCCAACCCTCTGAATGCAGTATCTTGCTCCTCTTCAGCACCTTCAGCAACGACCTCATCATCATCTTCCTCGGAGAGGTTTGCACTGAACACAAAATAACTGGTCCGCATCGCTGCTTCCCCTGCATGCATCTCACTATCCTGTAACAGGTAATCATTGTTTACCGCGATCTTAAATTTTTCGGGTTGTTCATCAAGCAAGCCCCCTGTTGTCTCCTTGCCGATAATGTACGATGTTCCGCACCTCGTACAGTTGGCGATCTCAAATATACGGCTTCCACATGTTGGACAGTACTTTTGCCTTCGTAAGAACAATGTGTGCTCACCGTTTACATGAGCTTTCTTATTGAGACAGATAAAGGCACCTTCCAACGCCCGGGCGAAGGTATGATACCGTGCAGGCAACAATGGCATCTCCTCGTTGCCAGTCCTTGCCATCACTGCCAAAGAGACCAGCGAAATGAGAACTTCCTCTGCGTCTTCCTGATCAGGAAACACACTGTCCGCCACCATGTGCAGTAGTGCCGGTTTATCCTGCAGCGTCTGGATCAGATTTCGTAGGTTGGCATCCCCCTTGAGCAGGTGGTAGAGATATGTCTGCAATTGAAGAGCTTCTTTGTACAAAATGCTACTTTCAGCCTGCGCAGTTATCTTGTCGGGGATACCTGCCCTTAAAATGATTCCCCGTATCATGTTCAACTTGCTTGCATCATCAGCGTTCGATTCAATGATCAAAGAGAGCTCTTTATAGATACCAGGAGTTAAGCCTCCCCATGTCTCTCCCAGCGCATCCAGGGGCAGCATTTCCGCCCCCACTACATCCTGCGCACCCTCATCATTTTCATCCCACACAAAACTTTTGTTGAACAGGTTGCTGGCAAATGTTGCCACTTTGGGATAATCCTGCTTTCCAGAACCCAATGTGGCGCTGGTGGCGATCGCCTGGATCTGGCCATGTCTTTCCCCGGCCACCCGGTCCTGCACCCGGCGTAATAACATCGCCATTTCCGTGGCATTCGCCCCATCATAGATATGCGCTTCATCCAGGACAATAAAATGCCATTGCCCGCCGGTCTCACCATCAAACAGGGGGGATGCCGTTGGACGCAGCAACAGGAATTCCAGCATGGCATAGTTCGTAACGAGCAAATGTGGCGGTGTGGCGTGCATTTCCTCGCGCGATTTGAGTTCATTGGCGACAAATGGTTCTTTTTCACCATACATCACCTTGAAGTTTTCATCAGCCCGGGCTTTTGATTCCGGAGTCTCTTCAATATTTATGTACCTGCCAAAAGTGATCTGCTGGTAGGCCTGCAGTATTCGCCGCAAGCGTTTCATCTGGTCATTTGCCAGCGCATTCATCGGATAGAGCAACAATGCCCGCACACCGGGTCGGGATAATGTCCCGGTGTCCTCTTCTTTCAATAAGTAGTCCAGGATCGGGATAAGGAACGCTTCTGTCTTGCCGGAGCCAGTACCGGTGCTGACCACCAGGTTGCGTCCTTGAACCACTTTGCGGATCGCATTCACCTGGTGGGCATAGAGTGGTCGCTCATATGAAAGGTGCTCGGAGGAGCAAAGCCTGGCAAAACGGGGTGAAAGCACCCCCTCATTGACCAGGTCATGGATCGATTTGTCTTTTTTATATGGCAACGCGATCTGTAAAAAAGGTCCTTTGACCAGCACATCCTTTGATTCGATCGCCTGCGCAAATTCTGCCCTCAGCCCTTCATCCTGGAAGGGTTTGATCGTCTTCAGGTAATTGATATATGAATCGCGTATCTTTTCGGTGGTTTTTAATGGGTGAATTGCCATGCCTTCTCCTTGACGCTTATTCTGGTTTGATCTGGTCAGCGCTAAAACGTAATGTGCTGGTGATCTTTCTTAAAATGGTTCTTTCTTCGCGGTGCTCGTTTCGGCAGTGTGCATTGACTGCTTCCTGTATTGGATGGATGAATTCGCAATGGCCGCATCCCCATATCACCGGGTTGCCGGCAAAAGTTAAAACATTACTGTGAAAGTCGATCTTTACTTTGAATTGATCTCTTCCCTCCCCTGAGGTGACATATAATATGAAATTCTCATCATCCTGGTGTGCCTTAAAGAGCATTGTCCCATCCAGGTTTTCAATTTTTTCCACTGTGGCCGATCCAAAAGGTGTCATGATCTCCATGCTTGCCAGGTAGATCCCCGCCACCGCTGGGAAACGATCCTCCAGCCAGGTGATCCAGTGAAGAAGGTCTTCCCTCTCTGCCTGCTCTCTCAAAAATGCCAGTGCTTCAGCAGGTTGCATGGTGAGGAGCTCAGAAAACACCTCCTCGCTGATCAGATTATTCTCCCTGGCTTGCAGTATAAAGGCAAAGCTATTCGGATGCTCAGCCTTGATCAGCGTGGTCAGGTAAGCCACCAGCATTTCCTTGTCTTTTACCAGGAACATGACCCGGGCGATTGCGTTCAGCAGGCAGTTTGATGGGTTTTCTTTCTCGTCTTCATAGATCATCGGTAGCAGATCAGCGATCAGGTTATTGGTGGCTGGCGTAACAGGCAGTTCACACAGCTTTTCCACCATCCAGCGGATCGCCTCAGGTGTTTCGGAAAGCAAATACACGGCATCGCCTTTTGAGAGACGCGCTTGCTCTACCATTTTCGTGATGATCTGGGGCAGTTCATGATCTTTCCGCTTAACCAGTTGCTTCAGGCAGCTTGAAATGGCTTGCGGGTCATCCACCCGCGCCAGGATCATCTTCGCACTTTCTGCATAAATGCTGTCTGCATCGATCGTCATTTGCAGGAATTCTTGCAGCCCCGGGTCTGATTGTTCATACTTCTCAAGGATGGGTTTGACCAGTTCCGGCCTGAACATGGATTTCAAGAAATAGCTCTTAATGTGTGCCTTAATTTCACGGGCTTTGATCCATTGCAGACATCCCACCAGGATATTGACATCCGTGAGATGCAACAGGTGTGGTGCCGCTTCCGAAATACAAATATCCCGACTTTCCATGTTCCCCAGGCTGTCCTGGATGCATGCTTTTTCGATCGCTGCCTGGAACAACTGGTTGGCTGTCCCATCCACCACCTGCAGAGAATCTATCCGTGCTTGTGGCTCGATCATATCGATGATATGGGACTTGCCGCCATTCGGCGGCCTGGTTTGTTCTTCCTCCCAATCTGGCAAAATGTAAAAGTACAGCGCATAACGCGAGGGTGGCAATGCCAGGTCGTTTAACTTGAACTCGCTTTTGCGATTGTTGGGGATCTTGAATTCCATCGCCTTTTCCCAGGGTTTCCAGGCCGGGCAGATCATCACCCGGCGGTTGCGCAGGATTGGCTGTTCATGCCATTTTAAAAGCCACGAAACCTCTCCCACCTGCTCAAGCGCCACCTCGCTGATCGCCAGCTCACGGTTGATCTCCAGCAAGGGGTAGCGGATCTCTTCTGATTGATGATCCTTCTGGTAGACCAGTTCAAAACGGCTGGTATCTGTGATTCGACCGAGGGTGCCTATAAATTGTCCCAGCCCAACCAGCAACCAGTCCGGTCTGAAATCACTGCGTGTGAACCTGGCTTCCTGTAAAACAGTTTTCTCCTCGCCATAAGCGACCAGCCGACAGGTCAGTTTTTCCCGCATCTCCCGCAGCCCAGCCATTTCCACATGCAGCGAACAGCTGCCGGCTTGCATGAACTGGTCCAACGAGCGGTGGATCAATTGCTGGGCAAAATCTACTTTATATCCATTGCGTTCCTCGCTCAGGTCCCAGTACAATCGGGGCATGGGGATCGTGACCGGCACCCGCACCTTTCCCCCGCCCTCCGCTGGGGCCAGCAGGTTCAAAGCAGCTTGCTTAACTCCCATTGGCACGGTGATCTTCCACCCCCTCGGGTCAGGTGCGATCAGCAGCCCATCGGATACCGCCTGTGCTTCGCATTCAGCCCCATCCTGCATTTTGAGGTAAAAATGCATTGGCTTCCGCATGTCTTCAAAATCTGGCAGGTCCAGGCTGTGATCCACCACCAGCAATTTAGGCCAGGCTCTCAACCTGAGGTCTTCCTTGATGCCCCGTGGTCCGTCCACGTGGATGTCATATATGCCAGCTGCCTGTCTGGTCAGAACATTTTCCAATGGCAGGTAAGCCCGCTCGTTCTCAATGACCAGGTCGCCTGTCTGCTTCTCGAGGTTCAGGTGCACATCGATAAAAGGTGCAGCTTCCCAGCGCGATTGGATGTGGACCTTCCATCCGGCAAGTGCAACTTCCGGCGCCAGTCCGGGTCGGATGGGGATCTTGAGTTTGGGCAACGCCGAGGTAAAGAGCACCTCGTTTTCATCATCCTGGAATTGGAAGCGGTGCCCTCCCTCGATCACCGGTTGCGCCATTTCTCTTTGCACCGGGATCACTGTTCCAACCGGGTTGCCCTCACAACTCAGCAGGATCGAGATTGCCTCGCTCAGGTCCCACGCTTCAATGTGATAATCCGTCCATGCCCCGATCAGCGCGCCAAAGGTCTCCTCTTTCTGTCCCCTGCCTTCAACGATCAGCTCACTGTTGCGTGGTTTTAACAGGTAGACCAGGTCTGCCGGGATGCTTTCCTCACTGGCAACCTTACGCCCATTTTCATGGAATGCGAGCAGCGGTGTCCGCTCTTCACCGGGTATGAAGGGGATGGACCAGCGTCTCAGAATCGTCTCTTCCCCACTCTGGGTGTCAGTTGCTGCCAGCGATACAGTTAGCGATGCTACAGGTTCAGGCAATGACAGGAAATCCTCAATGATGATCCTGTCCTGACGTCTTTTCGCAAGCCGGCAATCCAGTTTTTGGGGTTCATCCAACCCGCTCCACCAGGTCTGCCACTCAAGGTGTTGCCTGGTCAGTTCCATGGGGATCACCTGCCCCGGTAATACCAGGCTGATCGCGTTTTCTTCTGCAAATGGGGCAATTTTCATCCAGGGTTTTTGCCAGTGAAAGTGGCTGTCCTCTTTTCCCTCGTACCAACGCTCGAAATTGCTGAAAATATACTCCGGCAGATCGGGCACCTGGCTGCGCGGCAGGATCTCACCGTGATTCTCGATGGCATGCCGGTACAGTGTGCAGCATTGCTCAAAGAATACCTCACCCAGCTCACCACTGTTGCTCAGGAAGTCCAACACCGGGCTGTCGACAAAATAAACATTTTCCAAAAGGTATTTCAGGGCATCTTTGGCCGCTTGCTCCCGTAGACCTTCCCTGCTTACCGCCGGCTTGACCATGCGCTCAAAGAAATCCGGCAGCGAATGGGTGGGGATGCCGCCGTGGTAGCGGATGGACATGACGTAGAAATTGGGGCTGTCGTTTATCGAGAAAGTTTTTAAACCATACTTTTGAGCCAATTTGACAAATTCTTTATGCCAACTGGCATTAAATAACGAAATGTGGGGAGAGCCTACCTTTTCTGCCAGGTTGTGCCAGTAACCCTGCTGGTCATTGTAGGCAGAAAAATGCGCCAGCAGGGTCAGAAAAGTCAGCGGGCAGTTTTGGGTAATGAAATCCGTCGCCTTTCTCAGGTTGGACTGACGGATGTAATGTTTGATGACCTCGGCCAGTTCATCCAGGTCCGTCTCGGATAGCGGGATCTCCCCGATGATGCGCAGCCGGCTCGTAAACCGGGGCTGCAACCTCTTTTCCCAACTTGCCAATTGAGCCATTCAAACCCCTTTCAACAACCGTTTGGATTGATTATATCAGTCGCCCCTGCTTCGGTTCCCTGGGTGCCCGGTTGCGGGCATTGTCATAATACAGCTTCAGCTTCGTGTCTTCCTGTAATGCCTGTTCGGGCAGGCGTTCCGCCACCTGGATGATGCTCGCGTAAGCATGCTCCTGCCAGGCTTTGCTGAATCCGGCCCGGATCGCCTCCGCCCGGAAGACGCGGATCCTGCCAGTACCCTGGGTGGCCTCGTGGAATTCCCGCAGCAGGGCCTGCTCGCGCAGCGCTTCCAGGTCCGCCTGTTTGGCAATGTCGGGGATGAACCAGCGCTCTTCACTGTCCTGCAAAAAACTCTGCCGTAATATCACCGCCAGTTCGGGCAGCTTCTCGAAGCGTTCCTGGTGCAGCTGGCGCAGGAATTTGGGTTGCAGTTCGGCATAGGTCTGTGCCCCGCTGCCAGTATTGGGGTCCAGCTCCGTCCTCAGCCAGTTGATCGCACTGGCTTCATCGGTGACGAACAGTGCCATCTGCTGCACGCTCTCCACCCCCAGGCGGGTCTGGTCATAGCTGAACGCCTGGGCATTGCTGAACGCCATGCCTTCGCGCATCAAAAAGCGCTGCGACAGGCCGGCATAGAACTCGCTGGCGGAAAGCGGCACCGTCAACCCGCGCACCAGGTGAAAAGCTACCATGCGGTCATACAACAGGTAGGGCATGCGCTCACCCTGCACCTGTATGCGGTTATCGCTGACCGTGGGCATGGGCAGCTGCTCCAGGTGTTGGCGGATGAACTCCCAGGCACCATTCACCGTGCCGCCCTGCAATGCGAAGCTGTGCTCAAAATCAGCTGAAGGTTTATAAGCTGAGATGATCAGGTCTTGTTTCGTTGCATTTGAATATATTAATTGCTTGGTAGTGCCTTTTTGCTTATCTAGTGTGCGAACATCAGCAACAACAAATTTACTTTGAATTACAGCTTCCTGTATGGTATTCCAAATAGAATTCTGGCTATTATGGAATTCTATTGTCATCCAATGATTGGGTTTTAATATTGTGTAAAACGAAGAAAAACATAATTCCATTAAAGTTTGATATTCTAAATTATTTTTACTTTGTGAATTATTTACTATAGCTTCTTTTTGATTATGAGTGGATACTTTTAACCAAGATTCAGATAAATAATTCAATTCGGAATACATTAAGTTTCCACCAAAGGGGGGATCTACAAAAATGTAATTACAGTAATTTTCTTGTATCGATTTTGTACTCGATTTCGTCTCAATAATATAATTACTAGACTTGACATTATTTAAATCAACCATTTTTAGCCTATTTTGCAATGTATGAATCAAGTTATTTTCTTCAGAAAGTGTAGGTATATAAAGTGTTCCAGATAATACCCCAACATGCCGATTCCCATATTCTGGCATGTAGCGATTTCTCTTTGAAGCTCGGGCTAACATATCTATGAGAGATACCATTGCTAAGTGGTTTTTGTGATATGTCTTTTGAAAAACAGCTGATAAAACCCATAAATTTCGCCTGGTATAAAAATGATGCACATGGGTCAAGCCAATATCATCGTTACGCCGGCTTTCTCCCCCTTCAGGCATTCTGACATTTGGGAAAGAATTAGGAATATCACTATGTTCGATCTTTTTGATCAGTGCAAAATCTACTTCATCCGGTCGCTTCTCAAAGCGCTTTTTCCCCACCGAGTAATTGATCATCACTGGCACCTGCCGCGCCTGCTGGATGGCCTGCCCGATGGCGCGGTCAAACAGCGTATCCTTCACCCGTTCAACTCTTAATGCCCCACTGTTTTTTTGGGGGGTCTTGGCCAGCAGGCTGCCGCATCCCGGGCATTCCCAGCTGTCTTTTACATTGCCCTTTGCCTGGTCCACTGCCACATCCCAGAAGACCATCTCTTTGGCGCAGTGTGGGCAACGGAAGACATCCGACCACACGGTGTAATTGATCCTGCCTTTGACCCGGTTGGGGTCGTCGCAGTGCGGGTGCCAGGTCTCGTACATCCAGCCGCATTCCTTCTCCACCTCTGCCAGGATGCGTTTGGCTTCGCGTTCGAATTGCTGAGCATCCACTGGTGTGTTGTAGTTGTAGGCTATGAAGGTCGCGGCTGGCGAGAGGTCGTTCAACACCGCCTTTCTCGCCCCCAGGCGCGAGATTGCCTTGTTGCCCTCGTAGATGATGCCTTTATTATCAACCCGGTAACCCAGGCTCTCAACGGTCTTTTTGTCACCGCACAGTTGCGCCGCCACCCCTGTCATGCCAGTGCCGCAGAACCCGTCAAAGACGATGTCCCCCGGGTCGGTGTAGTGCAGAATGTAGCGCATGATGGCCTTGTGCGGCACCTTGGTGTGGTAGGAATGGGCATTGTAGATCGGGTCGTTCTTGCCCTCCGAGACGTCCGCGGCAAATGGCTCGCGGTGATAGCGCTCAACCGCAGGTTCACCGGTTTTGGCTGGCTTGTCCAGTCCCAGTTCCTGGCGCAATGCCTGGCGCTCTTCCTGCCACCCTGCGATGATCTCCCCCAGGAATGGGTTAGGGCAGGCCGTGTAATAGGGCGGGTCCGACAGTGCCAGGATGGCTTCGTCCGTGCCAATCGGGAAGCCCTCGATCTTGCGGAACTCGGGGTCCTTCAAATACTGTGCCAGTCTCGCCCGGTATGCGTCCCGGCGCTGTTGGTTTTCGGCGCTTTCATGGATACTCTGCTCGGGGAATGCAGAGTGCTGTGTGTATAGCTCATCGGTCATGGGTAAATCCTCCAGGTAATCTCTTAATGCATCCTCATCTTGATCCAGCTAACGAAAATAGCATACTACCAGTTGATATGGATACGCAGTTTTCGCCGATCCTTGCCTTCCAGGTGCTTTTGCAGGAATTCGCGGATCCGCTTTTCCAGTTCGTCAGCTGTGCAAGGTATACCCGGCTCGGTGAGCGCAAATAAGAAATCGGTGCCATCGAATTGCAGGATCTCCAGCCCCTGCAGGGTATATTTCACCCCATCTAGGAAGGACGTACTGATCCTTTCCGGTATGGACCGGTTGTTGAGGAATTCCTCAACCGCATCCTTCTCTTTTTTATCCAATAGTTTGATGCTTTCTGCGGCTTCCGTCGTTTCCAGGTTACGCAACAGCACGTCCAGCCAGCGCTCGACCAATTTTGATAGTTCGCTTTCGATCTCATCCAGGGATGTGTGCTTGCCAGCCAGGTCACCCGTCTGTATGGGCATAAAACCGCAATAGGGGCACGCACTGTGTGTTTTCAGGTCTGCCAGGCTCAGGTTGGGGCATGAGCGTAAACCACGCAGTTTATCCTCCAGTTCGTTTAGTTCTCTCGAAGGCAAAAGGTCAAGCGTCGAAAGTGCACGCAGTTTCGACCAACGGGGGTCAGCTGCCAGTTGCGACTTGCGCTGATCCTGCTCTCGATCCAACCGGGCTGCCTGGTGCAGCTCAAAATAGCGCTTGATGAAGGCTGATTGCAGGTTTTCCAACCTGCCGTGCAATTGGTGAGCCAGCCCATCCACAGAACGCTTTTCTTTATCTCTCAGTGTAAGAATGATCTGCTCGATAGCCAGGTTTAATTCTTTTGTCCAGGGGTCGTCTTTGGCAAACGCACTTTGAGCAGCGCTAAGGTATTCCCAATCTGGTTGGATGATGCGCAGTGTCTCATTCAGGCTGTCCAGGTCACTCATCAACTCTCGTACTTTAAAACCGGCACGGATTTCACCAATCCCCAGGCTCAGATTTGCCAGCCGGGCATAACTGCTCAGGCTGGTCAGTCCTTGCAGGAAACGCTGGTAATCGTCCATTTTCTTACGTGACTGTTGTTGCTCCAGGTCGGGTAATATCATTTGTTGGGCAAAACGCGGACCGCTGCGTAAAGCCTCTGCCAGGCGCACCACAGCAGACAGCTCGCTGCCCAGTTTCTCCTGGAATTGGATCATCCCCAATTCGCGTGTGCGTGGGTCATCCAGTAACTCTGGTGCCACCTTCAAAGCACTGAAAAGTTCCCTGACGGCTTGTTCCGGGATGGCTTTGGGTTTTGAGATCGAAGTAAATGTCAGTAATTGGTCCAGTTTCAACCGGTCGCCATTGCTGGCATCCAGGTCACTGATCACCAATCCGCGCAGGTTAAGCGCAATGGCACCCTGGCGCACCATGAAGGCCAGTAAAACCGCCAGCAGTTCAGGTTCAAGCCCAAACTGTTTGTCCCGTTCAGCCCCGGGTTCTCCCTCCACGAGCGCTGTACGGTTGATCACCTTGCCAGCTTCCAGGTCATTGACCATCTTTTGGAAATGATCCACGTAGATGTTCTCGCCTGTGTTCCAGGCCATGCGCCCGTTTTCCAGATGACCCAGCTGCAAGCCCTCCAGTATACTCTGTGCCAGGCGGGTTACCTGACCGCCCGTGATCGCACGCAAGGCATTGTCCACCGCGCTCATCAATGTCAGGCTGTTCAGTTCCACACCCTCAAAGCGGGGATACTGGGGGTATTTGGCAGAAAAATGGGCTTCCAGGACCGCTCCAGCCAGGCGGTGCACCTGGTCACGGAATGGCAGATCACGCAGGTTGAGCCGGTATTGCGCGATGGCTTCGGTCATTTTTAAATTTGAGCTCTCATGGATAAGCTGGAAGCTACGGATGAAATTTTCCCGCAACCAGCGCAGCAGTTCACTCTGGTAAACCCTGGTTTTGATTTCGTATTGATCGCGGTTGCTGCCCGCAGAAATGGCGCTCATCTCTGCCGCGCCGGCATACAGGCGTAGTTTTTGTGTAAAGGACGCATCCAGGTCGGTGGGCTTGAAATAAACTTCGTCTGGTTTGCGATCCCGCTCTGGCATGCCATTGCCATATGCCCCATGGAAATGGATGTAAAAATCCCTTTCCGGATGGGCGGTTGAGCGTTCATTGGAGGCGCCAAGGAAAAGGTAGCCCCTGCGGGTGATCCCATGCCCCATCCAGGGGATCTCCTTCTCCCAGATACGGAACCCGGAGACATAACTGCCCTCGGAGATCTCCATCAAAGCTTTGATTAGCTCAAAATAATAGCGGTCAAGGGTTCCTTGAGAAAGGGTGTCTGCTTTTTGCTGGATCAGGGCTTCAAAGTCGATGTCTTTCTTCAGATCCAGGTAATACTGGTCATTTTCAGTATTGTGGGAAATGAATTGTCCATTCACAGCAGTCGATATGGCTTTCAGGATGGTTTCGATCGTTGCCAGCAGGAAATCAGCATCCATTTCAGGTAAGGGCAGGTATATACACAATCTGTCTCGCAGTTCAGCCGGTGTGATACCGATCGGGGCATAAATATCGCTGATCGTCAGGCGGTACAATGCCAGGCCATCAATAATACGCAGGGCTGTGGTCCGGTAATCCCTGGTTTCGCTGGCATGGCTGACCTTGTCCGAAAGCACCCTGGCTTTATCCTGCACGTTGCGCACATCCGGGATGGTGCGGAATGCGTCATCCTCACTGAGCAAACGCCAGTAGGAATCAAAGGTGATCAAACCCGGTTCCTGTGGCGGCACATCCTTTTCCAATAAGCCACTCATTTCAGCGCTGAGTGCTTTGAGCAGGTCGCGCCGCTCTCCAACCGAGACCTGTTCAAAGGTCTCCAGGTAGGATGGATGGACAGGGAACAACTCCACAAAATCATCCAGGCGTTCAGCCATTTCGGTATACAACGGGGTGAATATCTCCAGGTGCTTGCGGATCAGGCCCCTCTGGTTTTCGGTTTTGTTTAAAAGGCGGTGAGAGACCACATAAGCCACATCTTCACGCACGATGCTGGCCTGGTCAAAGCGGCTTTTCACCCGTTTGATGGAATCAGCCACAAATGCGAACCGTGGGTTATCAAAGAGCGCTTCCTGGATGCCGGATATGAAACGCAAAGGCATGTTCTCACAGGCTTCGCCGACCTCGCGCAGGAAATTGAGGTCCATGATGATCTCTTTTTCATCCCTGGCTTTGAGATAATCCAACAACTCATCCAGTACGACCAACAAGCCATGTTCTTGATGGACCTTTTGGAATACGCTCATCATATCGGCCAGTAATAATTTGTTGCTGGCCACTTCAGTCATTGGCGGAAAATGAAAATCCACACCCATGTTTTTAAGCTGGCGTTCGAGGTCTGTGAAAACCACATCCCGCAAGGACATCTTGGTGGCTGCCGTTTCCTGGCGCACAACCTTGAACTTGCCGGCAATGGCAGACATTTCTTTTTTCACTGCCGGGTGCTTGACCTTTTCCAACAGGTCAGCATGTTCAGCAATTGCAGATACCATCGCCATCAGGTGCGATTTACCGGTGCCATAGTTGCCCACAATGAACAATCCACGGCTGCGCGCATCATCCGCCAGGTTCAGGGCTGGCAGGATGCGGTGCAGCAGCACATCCGCCATGCGGTCGGAGATCACATATGTTGCCACCAGGGTACTGGCGGTCTCCTTCTGGTCTGCCTTCAGCAGCTGGATGACCTCTGTGACTGATTCAAACTGGATTAGGTCGCGATATTTCATATTTTGATCCTCCCTTCAAGTCTCAGTTAATTCTTTTCCAGGCTCCAATGAAAAGCCTTCTTCATGCATTATGATCAAGTGGGTGCGGGCACGGGAACAGGCAACATATAAGAGCATATCAACATTGTGATGCATATGCTCGCCGATCTCGGCTACGATCACCACCCGCTTTTCCAGCCCTTTGAAGCGATGAATACTGGTCACCTGGATTGCCTGCGCACTACCAGCGGATTGGGCAGTCAGGGTAAAGTTACCGAGGGCAGTTCCAGGTTTTAATACGGTCTGTTCCTGGCTGCGGGGAGTCAGGATGACAATATCCTGGTTACTCACCTTTTCTTCAACAATTAACTGGTGTAATTGTTTTTTCAGCAGGTTCTTCAGGTTGGTCTCATCTGAATACCTAAGAAAAATCGGTGACCTGCCTTCAGGAGCAAAACTCTTCAGGCTCGTGGGGTCATTATGATATTTACGGACAAGTTCATGGATCAACCTGGTATTACGGCAGTTTTCATAAAGGCGAAAAGGTGGTTCCTGGATCAAGCCCCCAAAATCACTGCTGCCATTGAAAATATTTTGATTGTCATCATAAAAAATGAAAAGGTACCCATCCTTCTTTAAAAGGGATTCGATGGCGATCCAATAATTCTCATGAAAGTCCTGGCCTTCATCCACGATGATGGCATCATAAATACGACCGATTTCCTCAGATGCATCCAGCAAGACCTGTGGGTAGATCTCCTCGAAAAGCTTTTGCTGATCGGGTTCCCGGCGTAAATTGTAGTGTATCTGTTCGGCAGCCTGTTGGCAGAGGCCATGGAAAGTGGATACATTGGTGTCGATCAGTCGGGTTCGGGTGTAATCTGCCAGGGCATTGTTAAAACATAAGAAAAGGACATTCAATCCCAATTCGGAAAGCTGCCTGGCCTTAAAATAAGCCAGCATGGTCTTGCCAGAACCAGCGCACCCTGCAATCGCCACCCTTTTACGTTCTCCCAGCATGGAAAGTGCCCAAAACTGTCGCTCCGTCAATTCGATGAGTTTCTCATCCTCCCTTTCAAGCTCAATACCAAGTGGGGACTTGAATTCGAAGGATTTGGCCAACATGCCCTCAACGATCCGCATTCCCTGGCGACCTGGCACATTGCTGGCTGAGCTGTCAGCAAAAGCATAGGCAAATAGGTCGTTAACTGCCTTGCGGACATCTTCAAGATCCGTCCTATCGATAACCTGTTCTCTTGGCAGGTCTGTCTTATAAAACTGGCCTCTGTTCACGTAGGTATCTGGAAAACAAGCAGCGTGCCAGGTGTTGGTCAAAGTTTCCGGCCAACCTGGAACAGCTCTTAATTGTTCCAGGAATTTATAATGACTCTTGCGAGCCTGTTCTATGGGGTCTTTGATGGGGATGTATTCGCCCTTACGGTTCTGGCTGTACCATTGCCCTTTTTCAGCGTCAAACGAGATGCCACCTCCTTTGACCTCAAGAAATATGACGCCCTTATCAGGATGGGCAATGATGAAATCAGCTTCTCCTTCTTTGGCACCGTGCCTTTCGTCAAGATCCTGCCAATGGGAACTGTAGAAAACGACATAAGGATCTGGCAAACTCTTGAGTGCGACAAAGACGTCCAATTCTGCCCGTCTTCTGATGTCATCGATGATTGATTGTGGTGGTCGTTCAGGATAGATCTTAGCCATCTTACCCTTCCTGTTAATGATGATAAGTAATTTTATCATCTAATTGCTTGGCCTCAATCAATCACCAATATTACTCAAGAATATACTTATCATCTTGCCTTCTCAATATAGGCTGTCCCCCTCTTCCCGATCCTCAATACTCCTTGCCGAACTGAGCCGCCGCCGTTCCTCTTCCTGCTCGTCGTCATC
>CAYSZB010000042.1:0-20380 GCA_964435475.1 uncultured Anaerolineaceae bacterium
CTATCAGGATTCAAAATCAGGGGAATTTATTGAGAATTCAGGCGATTGTCGGGTGGTCTAAGCTCCACCCTCTTGTCACTTTCATCAATTTTTTTCCCCCCCACTTTCTTGCGAAAACCCGCCCCCGCGGTTATCATTACATAGAACAAATGAACTAATAATCTGTCAACCAGAAGGAGCCCGTCGCCCGTTTGCCCGTCTCAACCTCCAAACCGCAATATCTCACCGCCCGCCAGGTCGTCACCCAAAACGCATCCCCCATCACCTGGCTCATCCCCGACCGCCTCGTCGCCCCGGGTCTTAACCTCCTTGCCGGTGAGGTCTCCTCCGGCAAGACTCTCCTCGCCCTCGACCTTGCCCTCGGTGTTAGCTCCCGCGGGCTGGCTTGGGGCGGGCTCGAAACTCCCCGCGGCAGGGTCCTCTACCTCAGCCTCGACAACAGCCCCAAAGCCATCAGCCACCGCTTGCAAAGTCTCTGCCGCGGCTACAACATCGAACCGCCCGACGACCTGCACTTCGACTTCAACCTCCACAACCTCGCCGACCCCGCAGAGCAGGATCACCTCAAAGACCGCCTGCATGCCCATGGCTATTCCCTGGTCATCTTCGACATTCTCGTCAGGTATCTCCCCGGTCTGGATGAGAACAACGTCTCAGCCATCGGGCCCATCCTCACTGCCCTCCACCAGCTCACAGTCGAAGACCATGCCGCCATCCTCCTCCTCCATCACCTCAACAAATCCGCCTTCTCATCCGCCAACATCACCATGCGTATCCGCGGTTCCTCAGATATTCTCGCCTCTGTCGATACCGCCCTCAGCCTGACTGTCAGGGCTCCAACCCGCCTCCTCACACAGGTCAAGAACAGCCTGGGTGGCGCAACCGAACTCATCAGCTTCATAATCAACAATGCCGCCCAAAATGGGGAACTGCTCGATTTCACTCCCCGCGATGAAGAACAGGATTCCCCCCTCGCTACAACCCTCGTCGATATCACCCTCGATCTCTTCATCCGCATCCTCAAAGCCCAACACAACACCTTCCTGCGTCGCGATGTCCTCGAAAGCTTTCTCCAGGACTTTGGCCAAACCCCCGGTCAGCGCACTATCGACCAGGCCTTTTCCCACCTCTCCGAAGTGGAAGGCGTCCGCGCCGAGTTTAAAGGTCACTATAAATATTTCGGTTGGTTCGGCGAAGTCGAAGAGGAAGAAGAGCCCCAGAACGACCTCACTCATCTCGAAGAAGTCATCCGCCAGGCACTCATCAAGCGAAAGATAACCAGACCTTCGTAGGCTCCTTCTGTTTCACCTTGCCTGCTTTTGTCAGTCCGATGGAGCGTGGCAACTGACTGTAAAGTGTCATGCCGATTATTCCCCCTTGATAAGAACAAGGGATGCTGATCGGCAGGATGGCCCCCGGCTTTTGTAGGTTGTGGTTGAGGGCTGAAAAAAGGTCTCGGATGGTCAATAAATAATCCCCGCATGATTTTGAGTGCCCGAAACCCAACACCTTATTTGCGAAAATGGCCTCCGGCTTTTGTAGGTTGTGGTTGAGGGCTGGAAAAAAGGTCTCGGATAGTTGATAATCAATCCCTGCATAACCTTAAGTGCCCGAAACCCAACACCTTATTTGCGAAGATGGCCTCCGGCTTTTGTAGGTTGTGGTTGAGGGCTGGAAAAAAGGTCTCGGATAGTTGATAATCAATCCCTGCATAACCTTAAGTGCCCGAAACCCAACACCTCTCACATTGCCTGCCAGGCCACCCGGCCGTCCATGATCACCTTTCACCTTTTCTCCCCATCTCCTTGCGCAATCCCCCACCCTTGTGGTATGCTATACCTGTAAATAGAACAAATGTACTATATCCTGGATGGGATACACCCGATCCGGGTGTATCCAAAGGAGGCCTTATTGACCAAGAAACATCATCATCTCGTCCGCATGTGCCTGAGCGAGGGCGGTCCGATCAGCGACTTCTACGTTGACCACTACACCACCCGCCAGCGCCGCGACATCTCCGCCTCTCTCAATCGAACCATGTGGGATGAGATCAGCCTGCTGCGAACCGCCATCAAGCAATTCTACGGCGCATCCAGCAAAGCCAAAGACCCCAAACAGACCCTGCGCATGGCGGTCGAATTGCAGAACATCGGCCTGGCAACCACCCGCCTGGCGCAAGTCATGCAGGTCAACGCTGCGCTCATCAGCACCGGGAAGTCCGACTCCCTGGCTGCCCTCAATGAAGCCCTCGATAACGTGCTGACTGAACTCGAATCCGGCGAGGAGAGAGCCCTGCTGTGAACAAAAGATTGCAATTTCGCACCACCCCCTTATCCTCTGGATTGCAGTGCAATTTTGCGATCTTCTGCTGCGCCCACCGCCCCCACTCACTGGTAAAATTGAACCCATGACCCAAACGCCCACCCTCACCCTGCAAGCCGCGCGCAACCTGGCCCTCGCCGCCCAGGGTCTCCTCACCCCGCCCGCCGAACCCGCCAGCAAAGCCGCCCTTCTTCAAACCATCCGCCGCCTGCACGCCCTGCAGATCGACACCATCAACATCGTCGAGCGCGCTCCTTACCACACGCTCTTCACCCGCGTGGGCGCCTACCCCAAAGCCTGGCTGGAAGAACTGTTAGCCGAAGGGCAGCTCTTTGAATACTGGGCGCATGCCGCCTGCTTCCTGCCCATCGAGGACTACCCCATCTACCGCCGCGTCATGCTGGATGACCGCGTCGGTTGGGATAATATCAAGCAGTGGGGCGGCGAGAACCAACCGGTGCTGGACGCCGTCATGACGCACATCCGCCAATACGGCCCCGCCCGCTCGGCCGATTTTGAACGTCCCAAGAGCGGCGGCGGCTGGTGGAACTGGAAATCCGAAAAAGTCGCCTTGGAATACCTTTTCACGAAGGGCGACCTGATGATCGCCCGCCGCGAGAAGTTCCAGCGCGTCTATGACCTGCGTGAACGCGTTCTGCCTGCCTGGGATGACAGCCGCGCTCTGCCTTACGCAGATGCCCTGCAGCGCCAGGTGCTCAATGCGGTCAAAGCGCTGGGTGCAGCCCGCGAAGACTGGGTGGCGACCTATTTCTACCTGCCCAAAGAGCCGGTCAGCAGCCTCCTCAGGCAATTATCCGCCGAAGGTCAGCTCACTCCCATCAGCGTGGAGGGTCTCAACAGCAAGCCCTTCTACCTGCACCCGGATAATCTTGATTTGCTCGGCCAGGCTTTGCATAACGACCTGCCCGCCACACATACAGCCATCCTCTCACCCTTTGACAACCTGCTCAATGACCGCGCCCGCACCAAGGCACTCTTCAACTTCGATTACACCATCGAGTGCTACACCCCCTCAGCCAAACGCATCTACGGCTACTTCTGCCTGCCCATCCTGTGGCGCGGGCAGCTTGTCGGGCGGGTGGACGCCAAAGCCTGGCGCAAGGAGCGCACACTCGAGGCGATCAGCCTCTACCTTGAGCCCGGGGTGACCATCATTGACCAGCTGATCGAAGACCTGCGCCGGGTGCTGCAGGCTTACGCCGCCTGGCAGGGTTTGGACGAGGTGCGCATCACCCGCACCCAACCCGAAAGCCTGAAGGAGCGCCTTTCATGATCGTGCAGCCTATTTTCGTGATGTGCTACCTGCGGCGTGATGATCACCTGCTGATGATCCACCGCAACAAAGCGCCCAACAAAGGCAAGTGGAACTGCGTGGGCGGGCACATCGAGCCGGGTGAGACGCCCCTTCAGGCCTGTCTGCGCGAAGTGTGGGAAGAGACCGGTTTCACCATCGCTGACCCTGCTTTCCACGGGCTGCTCACCTGGGAAGGTTTCGAGATCCCGCTGGGCGGTCTTTACATCTTCTCAAGCCCTGCCCCCGATGGGCTGGAGCCCGTCTCCAACGGCGAGGGCGACCTGGAGTGGAAGACGGTCCAATGGGTCCTGAGCGCGGACGAGGTCGTCGACAACCTGCACCTGGTCACGCCCCATGTCCTGGCACATGAGCCGGCAATGCAGTATCATTTCATTTACCAGGACATGCAGATGTGCGGCTCACAGTTCAGCCCCCTGCCCGACTGGGTGGACATCCACCGGCCTTTAACCTGACCATTCCTGCGAAAGGAGACCCTGCCATGGAATACAAGAGAGACAACTTCCTGATCAGCACCGACAAAAGCCACCTGCAGATCGATGTGATCGTCCGATACCTGCAGAACAAAGCCTACTGGGCTTTGGAACGCCCGACTGCCATCATTGAGAAGTCCATCGCCAATTCGCTGTGTTTCGGGCTGTTTGCCGGGGAGGACCAGGTGGGCTTTGCCCGCGTGGTGACCGACCTGGCGACCTTTGCCTACCTGTGTGACGTCTTCGTTTTGGATGACTGGCAGGGACGTGGGCTGGGCAAATGGCTCATCGAGACACTGGTGTCTTACCTGGATGAGCACGGCGTTTCATGGACCATGCTGGCAACACGCGATGCGCATGAACTGTATGGCGAATACGGGGGATTTCAGAAACTCTACCTGCCGGAGAAGTGGATGGGGCGCTCCAACCCCAACCTGCTGCGGGCGCAACCGGACGACGGCATCATCGAGATCTGAGTTCGGGGGAATTGATCACCCTTGCAGGGTGAACTGGTGCGTGACCTGGTATTCACCACTGGGTAGCTTGCTGATATAGGCCAGGTTGTCAATTTTCATTGTGCAGTCAAAGTGCTTGCTTCGCAAAAAGCGCAACACAGCCGGCAGCTGGGCATTGGTCAGGTCCTGGTATGCCAGGGTGATGTGTGGGCGCCACAACGGTGGGCTGTAGAGCACGTTCTGCCCGCTTGAAAATGGCAGAACGCGCTGCCAGACGTGCAGATGGGTGCACAGCAGGTGCGGGCGGCGCAGCACCCGGATGTAGACGACCGGGCTTTCGCCTTCGAACACCCCGATGCCCCTGGCGATCACCTCGAAGGGGCGGGTATGGGCGGCAAGTTCTTCCAGGGCGGGAAAGAGTTCCTGTTCAGTGTAGCTTTCAGCCACCTGGTAGGAAAAGTGCGGCAGGGGGGTGATGTTAACACCCTTGATGCCAAAATGTGCTTCCAACTCACCCCACAGGGCGGTGATGCGGTCAAAATAGGGCTGCGGCAGGATCGAAACCAGTCCCGGCATGGTTGTTTCTCGCTTTGTTTTCCAGTTTGAGCCATTATATCAGGCCTGGACGCTTATGCTAAAATGCATGCATCAGATCATGAAACGCTTGTTGTTCAGTATAACTAGTATTTTGATGTACATTGGCTGTTTATCAGCCTGCCGACCGCTGGCTGTTCCTGCCGCGCCGCCCGATGCACCGCTGCCGGTCTCCGCAAGCACCCCGCAGGCGGAGGGGAAGGGCTGGTGGCGTCCACAGCCGGGTTTGGCCTGGCAGACGCAGTTCAGCGATCCCCTGGAGGTTATCCCCGGCATGCAGGTCTATACCCTGGACCTGTTTGAGACCACACCAGAGCAGGTGGCTGAGTTGCATACCCGGGGAGCAAGGGTGGTGTGCTATATCAGCATGGGTTCCTGGGAGGATTGGCGGGCGGATGCTGACCTGGTCCCGGAAAGCGTCATTGGCCGCAAATACCGCGGCTGGGCGGGCGAACGGTGGCTGGATATCCGCCGGGTGGATCTGCTGGCACCGATCCTGTCTGCCCGCCTGGACCTGTGCGCGGCAAAGGGTTTTGATGGCGTTGAACCGGACAACCTGGATGGGTTCCTCAATAAAACAGGTTTTGCTCTCACTTATGATGATCAACTGGCATTTAACCGCTGGGTGGCAGACCAGGCACATACCCGCGGGTTGGCGGTTGGCTTGAAGAACGACCTCGACCAGGCGCAGGACCTGGTGGCGTGGTTCGATTGGGCGGTGCTGGAGGAATGCCTGGTGGAAGGCACCTGTGATCTTGCCAACCCCTTCCCCGTTGATGGCAAACCAGTGGTCATGATGGAATATACCGACCAGCGAGTGGACCGGGAGGAGATGTGCAGTGTGGCAGCCAGGCTGGGCTTTAGCGCCATGTTGAAAGACCGTGAACTGACTGCCTGGCGCGAGGGCTGCCCCTAGCGGGCTTGAGGTCACCCCGGACTCATGATATGATGCATAACAATGACTGAAAACAGGCCAAATCCCTTGCCTGGCAAGGGTCAAATCTCCATTCCAGGGGCTCCTTCAAAGCCGGAAGGCGAAACTGAAGTTGAGCAGACCCTGACCCTCTGGCAGAAACTGCAGCAGATGCACCTGTCTGATCTGGTGACCAGGTCTGGCATGGTGCTGGCCACGCTTTTACTCTCCCTGCTGGTGATCTGGGTGATGGGGCGCTACTATCCGCACAGCATCAGCCGCTCTGATCTGCTGGCACGGGGCAACGCACTGCCTGCTGTCACACCCACCGCCCCCGCTGAACTGCCCGAGCTGTCACTTTTACCCGCAGGCGCAGCTGTGGACGGGTTGTCGCGCCAGGCATCCCTGCACACCATCCTGCCATCCCGCGGACGCAATGAGATGCTGGCATATACCGTTGTGCCGGGTGACACGCTCTTCTCGATCGCCGAACATTTTGGCCTGCAGCCCGAAACGATCCTGTGGGGCAACCGCTACACCCTGGGCGAAGACCCGCACACCATCTATCCCGGCCAGGTGCTCAACATCCTGCCGATGGACGGCGTGATCCACAAGTGGAGCGCCGGTGAGGGCCTCAACGGGGTTGCCGGTTTTTACGAAGTGACCCCCGAAACCATCATCAACTATGCCCCCAACGGGCTGAGCATGGCGACCATTGGCGACCTGGCTGACCCCAACATCCCCGAAGGCAAAATGCTGATCATCCCCGGTGGCAGGGGCGTTTTCACCGACTGGCGCACCCCACGCATCACACGCACCGACCCGGCGCGGGCATCCTACGTTGGGGCGGGGGCTTGCAGCGGTTCTTACAACGGCATCAGCGGCACGCTGAATTTCTTCTGGCCGACCAACACCCGCTACCTCTCGGGCTATGATTATGCACCCGCCACCAACCACTTCGGCATCGACATTACCGGCGAGACGGGCGACCCGATTTATGCGTCTGACAGCGGCGTTGTGGTCTATGCCGGCTGGAATGACTGGGGCTATGGCGAGATGATCGTCATCGACCACGGTTTCGGCTGGCAAACGCTCTATGCCCACCTCAGCGTGGTCAACGTGGGCTGCGGGCAGGAGGTCTACCGCGGTGATGTGATCGGCCTGATGGGCTCCACCGGAAATTCCAGCGGTTCCCACCTGCATTTCGAGATCCGCAGCGATGAATACGGGCGGGTCAACCCCTGGGATATGCTGCAGTAGCCTTTCCGTCGGGGATGCAGGCGCAGGGTCGTTGTGCTAAAATAATCTTATGAGATCAGAGATCAAAGACATCCGTCCCTCGCCCATTGCCGGTGCCTGGTACCCCGGCAACCCGCAGAAACTGCGCACATCGGTCGAAGGCTACCTGGATGAGGCGGACACGCCAACCCTGCAGGGTGAGGTGGTTGGCCTGGTCGTGCCGCATGCCGGGCACGTCTACTCCGGACCGGTGGCAGCCTGTGCCTTCAATGCGGTCCGCGGCAGGTCCTATGACAGCGTCTTGATCGTTTCACCCAGCCACCAGTATTACCGCGAACCCATCCTGACCAGTGCCCACCAGGCCTATGCCACGCCACTGGGCACTGTCGAAATTGACCGCCAGGCTGTGAATGCCATCGACCGCCACCTCATGGCCAACCTGGGCTTTGGCCTGACCCCGGTGGCATATGACGAGGAGCACTCGCTGGAGATCGAGCTGCCTTTCCTGCAGGTTGCATTGGAAACATCCTTCACACTCATTCCCATCATGCTGCGCGACCAGTCGCCAAAAACTGCCCGCGCCCTGGCGGAGGCCATCGCCGTGCTGGTCAAGGGTCAAAACACCCTGCTGGTGGCGTCCAGCGACCTCTCGCATTTTCACCATGAAACCCAGGCCAACAAACTCGACCAGGCCATCCTCGACCAGGTTGCCGCATTGGACCCCGACGGGCTTTACCGGGTCATGGCAGCCGGAGAGGGCGAAGCCTGCGGCCTGGGACCTATCGCCACGCTGCTGTGGGCGGCAAAAGCACTCGGTGCGGAGCATGCCGCAGTCATCCGGCATGCCACCTCAGCCTCGGTCACCGGTGACCGCAGCTCCGTGGTTGGCTACGGCGCAGCGGTCATCACCCGCAGCGCCTGAGATTGCATTCAAACAGGCCAGGGAAATGAGCAACAAGATTACCACCATCACCAAAACGATCCTCCTCCTGCTGGGCTGCCTTGCGCTGCTCCTGAGCGGCTGCCAGGCAAAAGAGTTCGTCGGGCGCCCGACATCCATCCCGACCCACACGCCCACCCAGACCCTCACCCCGACGGTAACGCTCACCCCGACCCTCGTGCCCACCATCACCCCGACCCCCACACGCACCCCCACCCAGACCCTGACTCCCTACCCCAGTCTGACCCCCACGCCAACCGCCACGCAGGTCACCCCCAGGCCGGCGGAACTTTTCCGCTATTTGGATGCGGATGGCAGGGTGATCGACTGGTCGTATGCCTACGTCACGGGCATCGGCTTTGGCGAAGACGAACAGGTCAACCAGCTTTCTGCCATGCTGGCATTCCGGCTGATGGACCGCGCTGTCTACCGCCATTCACTGCGCTTCAACTCGCAGGATGTGACCCTCTACTTTTTGAACGTGGTGCACGACTTCAATGGCACACCCATCCCCCTGGCGCTGGTCATTGGCGGCACCTTTGGCCGGGATATGCCGCTCGAACTGATCCCGGCGGATGGCTCGGCTTACCTGCAATTGCTGCAACTGGATGCCACTGACCGCCTGGACCCCTACCTGGTGCACCGCCAGGCCAACCTGCCTTTTGAGCGACGCAGCCTGGTGTTGGACGAGATGCTGCTGACCACCTTTGAAAAATTGCTGCCCACCCTGCCGGATGAACTGATCATCCTCGCTGAACACCCCATCCTATTCCCGCGCAACGACTGGCCACAGGCCAAGCTGGACATGACGCGCATCAGCGCCTATACCGCCCGCTACTACCCCTTGTTCGAGCTGGATGCCTATGACCGCATCGTCGAGCAGAGCGCCTTTGCCTATGCCCTGCGCGATTACCTGCTCAAGCGCACTGACCTGGCGCCGGGCATCTACTTCTACCCCAGCCAGGTGCTCGTCCTGGTTACGCCATGAGCTTGCCATCCCGGCGCTGCGAACTGGGCGGCAGTCGATCCTGAACGAGGGTAAAATTCAAGCATGCCGCAATATATTGCCGTAAGCGTCAACCTGGCGAACATAGACCAGGTCTTCCATTACCACATCCCTGCCGAATTGGAGGGCAGCATCCAGCCCGGGTCGCTGGTGGTGGTGCCGTTCGGGCGCCAGGTGGTGCAGGGCGTGGTGCTGGGCTTCCTGGACGAGCCGGAGGTGCCCCAGACACTGCCGGTGATGAGCATTTTGGACGAGCAGCCTGTGCTGACAGCGCTGCAGATCGCGCTGGCTAAATGGATGGCCGATGCCACCCTGGCACCGCTCAGCGCCTGCGTGGGGCAGATGATCCCCCCGGGGCTCTCGCGGCAGGCCGACATCCTGGTCAGCCCGGCGCAGGTGCCCGAACAGGCGCTGGCTGAACTGCCCGAACTGCAGCGCAGCATCCTGACCCTGCTCAAAAAGCGCGGTGCACTGCGCGGCGCCCAGTTGGAGGCAGCTTTCAAACATGTCAGCTGGCGCCCCAGCCTTCTGTCGCTGAAGAACCGCGGCTTCGTGCACACCACCAGTGTGCTGCCCGCCCCGCGGGTCAGCCCAAAAACCGTGCGCAGTGCCCAGCTGGCGGTTCCCACTGAAGAAGTGGGGCGCCTGGCAGCAGAAAGCGACCTTGCCAGCGCGGCTGCCCAGAGGCGGCTGGCGGTTTTGCAACTCCTGGCATCTGAACCCCTGCCGGTGGCCTTTTCGTGGATCTATGCCCAGGCGGGCGCCAATTATGCTGACCTCAAGAAACTGGTCGAGCAGGAACTGATCCTTTTTAATGAAACAGAAGTGTGGCGCGACCCGCTGGAGGAGATTCGCCTGGAGCCTGACCAGCCGCCCGTACTGACCCCCGACCAGCAGGCAGCCTGGGAGCACATCCGGCAGGTCATGCAGGGGGCGGCGCAGGGTTTGACCCAAAAGCCGATCCTGCTGCATGGCGTGACCGGCTCGGGCAAGACTGAGATCTACATGCGGGCGGTAGCCGAAACGCTCAAAGCCGGGCGCCAGGCGCTGGTTTTGGTGCCCGAGATCGCCCTGACCCCCCAGGCGGTGCGCCGTTTCATGGCACGCTTCCCCAACCGCGTGGGCATCTACCACTCCAAACTTTCGGCTGGCGAACGCTACGACACCTGGCGGCGGGCACGCAAGGGTGACCTGGGCGTGGTGATCGGCGCACGCAGTGCCCTGTTCATGCCGCTGCCGGATATCGGGCTGGTGGTTCTTGACGAGTGCGACCAGGATTCGTATGACCAGTCTGACCAGTTGCCTTTTTACCACGGGGTGCAGGTGGCCGAAGCACTTGCCCGCCTGGCGGGGGGCACGCTGATCCTCGGCTCGGCGACGCCGCGCATTGAGCAGTTTTACAAGGCCTCCAGCGGCGAATGGGATCTGCAAACACTGCCGCGGCGCGTATTGGCACACAAGGACGCCATCCAGGAGCAAGCCAGGCAGCTCAAAGTGGAGATCCCACTGGATGCGGACGAGGACGGGCTGCTCAGCCTGCCGCTGCCAAAGGTCTCGGTCGTTGACATGCGCCAGGAGCTGTATGCCGGCAACCGCAGCGTCTTCAGCCGTGCCCTGCAGGAGGCACTGCGCAGCACGCTGGAACGCAACCAGCAGGCGATCCTTTTTCTCAACCGCAAGGGCAGCGCAACGTATGTTTTCTGTCGTGAATGCGGCGAGGCGATCAGGTGCCCGCGCGATGACCGCCCGCTGATCTACCATGCCTCGCGCAAGGAGCTTTTGTGCCATACCTGCGGCTATTCCCGCCAGGTGCCAAAGGAATGCCCGCACTGCCACAGCACGCAGGTGCGCCAGCTGGGCACCGGCACCGAAAAACTGGTCGAGCTGGTGCAGGAGATGCTGCCGGCGGCGCGTATTTTGCGCTGGGATGCTGATACCACCGCCCAGAAAGGTGCCCACGACCTGATCCTTTCGCATTTCAGCGCCCACCGTGCCGACATCCTGGTGGGCACACAGATGCTTGCCAAGGGGCTGGACCTGCCCCTGGTGACGCTGGTGGGGGTCATTTTGGCCGAGGTGGGTCTGAACCTGCCAGACTATCGAGCCGCTGAACGCACTTTCCAGGTGCTGACGCAGGTGGCGGGCCGGGCCGGGCGCAGCCCGCTGGGCGGGCAGGTGATCATGCAGACCTATACTCCCGACAATTACGTCATCCAGGCCGCTGCTGCGCAGGATCATGCCGCCTTTTATGAAAAAGAACTGCAGGCACGGCGCGAACTGGGCTACCCGCCTTTTATGAGACTGGCCCGCCTGGAGTACCGCCACAGCGACAATGCCCTGGCACGGGCGGCTGCGTTTTATATGGCGGAGAACCTGCGGGAGTGGATCAGGAAGGCTGGCGTGCGACAGGCAAGCCTGGTGGGTCCGGTGCCCTGTTTTTACACCCGCCTGGAGGGTAAATACCGCTGGCAGATCGTGCTGCGCGCCCCCGACCCGGGGAAGGTGCTGCACGGCAGACCGCTGAGGGACTGGCTGGTTGAGCTTGACCCGCCAGATTTGCTGTGAGGAAAGGGAAAAAATGCCAGCCTGTTGCTTGAAGCAGGTTTGAATTTGTGAATTTGTCAATGTTAGACGCCAGACACCGCAAAACACTTCGCCTGCCCGGGTATGATTATGGCCAAAATGGGGCTTATTTCATCACCATTGTCACCCAGGGGCGAAAATACCTCTTCGGCGAGGTTGTTGATGGGGAGATGATATTGAATGATATTGGCAAAATGGTTGAAGAAACCTGGTTGAAGATACCCGATCATTTTGATGGAGTTATTACAGACACATTTGTCATCATGCCAAACCATGTGCATGGAATCATTGAGATTGAACGGGATGATGAAAGGTCAGGCGTAGTGGCGACGCATGCGTCGCCACTACCTCTGCATTTCAACGGACCTGTTCCAGGCTCAATAGGTGCAATTGTTGGTTCGTTCAAGTCTGCGGTGACAAAAAGGTTTCATGAAATGGCCAAAACTCCAGAAATTCCTCTCTGGCAGCGCAATTACCATGAGCATATCATCCGCGACGAAAGCGACCATCGCTCGATCTATGACTACATTATCACCAACCCTTTGAACTGGGAAAAGGATACTGAGAGGTAATTTTTAATCACGATCAGTTGTGCCTTCTTGTGTTGGGTTTCGGGCACGTAAGGTAAGGCATTTGGGGAGTGGCAAAGCTATGACTTCATGTTTATCGCCCTCTACCCAACCTACCCGAACTGGGCAAGGTGCGAAAGATCGCAAAGATCGCAACTTCGCTGCACATGTACTCTTCTTGCGAAGTTAGTTTGGACCATATGAGTGGGTAAGTCCCGCCCTCAATCCAACCTACCCCACCAGGCCCGGGTTTGGGAGTAAAATTATTCAGGCACCGTGTGTAAAGACAAGCAATTTTGACCAGGTCCTTTTTATTCAACCTGTCCGTCCATTTTAGTTGGGTCCAAAAATATCCTTTCCAAGGACAGGTCCTTTAATTGGATGACCAAAATGACACTTTATGCAAAAGTTGGTCTTGAAGTTAAGTAGGTTCCACCGTACCTGTCACCCTTGTGGTGTGTAAATGGTGGCATAAATTAGCATACGTGATATTTCCTGAATCATCATGACCTTTAAAAGGAGCAGACCATGAAAACCATCTTAATCCTCAGCCTTGTGGTAATGACCACTTGTTGTTTATCAGGCTCATTCCTGGGTACCTCTTTTCCCGAAGTCTTTGGCACAAAGGCAGCCGCGACAGAAACGGGGGATGATTTGGCACCTGGTTTTAATATCGAACCGGGAGGCGATGTTCTTCCCCCGGTTACATCCAGTACCACCACGCCCACCCAGGCACCCACCGAGATAAGTTTTGAAAATTACACCCCCGAACCCATCCCGACCGAGCGATGGGGCGAGATCTTTACCACAATTAACAAGAATAGCGTGAGTAATGGCGCCATTTCACCTGAATTCACACTGCCTTTGCAGGGGCCGGCGTTTTGCAGGGCGACCAAGATCCTGACCTATCACTGGAATAATGGGAATGGGGTAACACCGGGAATGATTGCATTACAGGGCAGCGATGGTTCGTTTTATGGACCGTACCAGGCGAGCGGGGAGGACGGGATGGGCGGCGTAAAGAATGCCAACTGGGTGGTTTATGTCGACATCGTGCTTATGCAGCAGGTTACCTACACGGTGATCGATTCAGATCCTGCCACCTGGGCGCAGAACAGCGGGACCGGAGGGGCGGGCATGGCGATCGTATGGGGAGCGTGCAGCCAGTAGTGACCCTGTCAGTAGATCGTCAGCTCAAACCTTAAAACACGAACACCAGCCACGGCTGGTGTTCGTTCATGACAATAAAACAGCTTAGAGCCTGCCGATTTCTTCGCCATACTGTACGCAGGCTTTGATGGCATCGACATCCGGGTTCCACAGGCATTTCAACCCAGGGTTGACGATCTCGAAGCCGCCTTTTTCCAACCTTTCGCGGATCACTTCGATCGCCTCGCCGCTCCAGCCGTAAGCACCGAAGGAAGCCGCCTTCTTGTTCTTGAAGCGCATGCCTTCGATCATCTCGAGGATGCCGGCGGTGGCAAAGGACACACCTTTACCGATGGTGGGTGAGCCGACCAGGATCAGGCGCGACTTGAAGACCTGGGTGATGACGTCGTTCTTGTCGGTCTTGGCGATGTTGAAGACTTTCAGGGTAACCGAGGGGTTGGCCTTGCGGATGCCGAGGGCGATGTTTTCGGCCATCACGCGCGTGCCATCCCACATGGAATCATAAAGGATGGTGATCTGGTCTTCCTGGTAATCCTGGGCCCAGGCCATGTACTTCTGCACGATCTGCAGCGGGTCCTTGCGCCAGATGACGCCATGACTGGGAGCGATGATGTCGATGGGTACGTTCAGCCCGACCACTTCGTTGATCTTCTTTTCGACCAGGGCGCTGAAGGGGGTCAGGATGTTGGCGTAGTATTTGATGCTTTCTTCGTGGAGCTCTTCCTGGTCGACCAGATCGTTAAAGAGCAGGTCGTTGGCGTAGTGCTGGCCGAAGGCATCATTACTGAAGAGGATGTTGTCGCCGGTCAGGTAGGTGGCCATGCTGTCGGGCCAGTGCAGCATGCGCATTTCAACAAAGACGAGGGACTTGCCGTTGCCGATATCGATCGAGTCGCCGGTCTTGACGGGCACCAGGTTCCAATCCTGGTGGTGCAGGCCTTTGATCGACTTCAAGCCGTTGTTTGAGCAGTACACCGGCACATTGGGTATGTGCTGCATAAGTTCATCCAGGGCACCGCTGTGGTCGATCTCGGCATGGTTGGTGATGACCAGGTCGATCTTGTCCAGGTCGATCTCGCTTTGCAGGTTGGCGACAAATTCCTTGGCGAAGGGCTTCCACACAGTGTCGATCAGGACGTTCTTGCCCTCGCGGATGAGGTAGGCGTTGTAGGAGGAACCGCGGTTGGTCGAGTATTCATCTCCATGGAAGCGGGTCAGTTCCCAGTCGATCTTGCCGACCCAGTCCACGTTGTTTTTAATGTTTTTTTTCATAGGTACAATCCTCTTTTTGTTTTATGGGAAGCACAGGGCTCCCGTTATATTTCTTCCTTTGCATATTTTACCGCACGGCAGGATTGGCGTGGGGGATTGTAGAATGGAAGAAAGGGGGGATAAGGAAGGTGAACGCCCGGGTTCGATGGAACGACTGCAGGTTTGAAAGGCTGGTCACAGCGAATTGTTGGGGCGAAGCATCCCCACAGGGAAAAATTGGCGGAACAGGTTGTCTGTTTTGGGATGCTTCGCCCTTACGCATGATGCAAGAGGTGGGATGGGCGCTCACATGCAATCAGCCAAACACATTGCTCACCGATACTGCATCAGGTGCAGGGCGATGGCGGTTTCGTCGAGGGGCTCGAAGCGGGTGGGGCAGGCGGTGCCGTCGATGGGGCAGGCGAGGGGGCGGGCGAGGTCAAAGTAGCGCCAGACATCCTCGCGGGTGCCGTTCCAGCGGTTGTAGTCCATGTAGTGGCAGCCCTCCGCACCGATGGCGGGGGCTTTTTCGGCGGCCTGGTGTAATAACCAGCGGTTGACGCCCGCGGGCAGGGTGGGCGGGCTGGCGTATTCGGGGGTGAAGAGCGGGTAGGTGCGCGGGGTGCGGTATTGGGCGAGCCACCAATCGACTTCGGGCAGGTCTGCCACCGCCAGGTGTTCATCGACCCAGCTGGCTCTTGAGTAGACAATCGGCAGGCGGCCGGTGCGGACCTTCAACAGTTTCAGGCAGGTCTGCAGGCAGCGGGTGATGCGGGCGCGGGTGAGGCCGTGGACCAGTTCCATATCCAGTACCATGCGGCAGGCGGTCAGCCGCTCCTCGCCGACAATGCGCAGGAAGTGATCCATCTGTGCGGCGGGGTCTTCGGCGGGGTAGACAACATGGTAGGGCAGGGAGAGGATGCCTGTGCGCTGCGCCTCGTTGAAATAGTAGTTGAACCAGGGGTCCTGGTAGCCCCAGGAGATGCCGGCACGCAGGCCGGCGAAGACGACCTGAGGCTGGTGGGCTCTCAACACATCAAAATTGACCTTTTGGGAGCCGTCGGCGCTGGTGTTATAGCGCGAGAGGTCCACCCCGAAAGCCAGGCGGGTATTTACGGTGAAATAGGTCATATCATCCTCCTTGATCGATCTCTTTGAGCGGGTCGGGGGCAGGCACGACCAGGTTGTCGCGGTTGTGGGCCCAGGAATGCTCGTCCAGAATGCTGACCAAGGCCGCGGAAAGCACCAGGTCATCATGTAACAGTTCGCCCGTGGTGTGGTCGCGGGCATCCGGCGGCACGCCCCAGCGCAGCTGCTTTTCGGGGCCGCTGCCGATGGCGTACTGCACGCCCTCCAGCTGGCGCAGGAACAGGTTTTGCAGGCGGGTCTGCTCGTTCTCCCCTTCGCAGGCGTGGTCCTTGAAGCGCCCGCTGTCGATCACCGCCAGGAAGCCCCAGCCGACCCGCGACTTGACCGCGGCGTTGAAGACCACGGGGATGAGGCGGTCGCTGAGGCTGTCGCGCAAAAAGCTGGCAAGCCCGGCGCCGACCCCGCTGGCATCCACGATGATATGCTGCGCCTGCCAGGCTTCCGCCAGGGCGCGGATGCGGCGGTACTGCTCGGCGTGTTTCTCGCCGGTCCACAGGTGGCGGGAGACGACACGGTAGGTCGGCTTGCGGATCAACTCGTCGCAGAGCAGGTCGAGGTCAACTTCGATGATGGTCAGGGCGGTGGCGTCGCGGGCGGGGTTGGCGAGGTCCTCCTGCCCGGCGCTGCGCAGGGCTTCGTCTTCGCCGGCCAGATCGACGAGGATGGCATAGCGGGCGTTGAGCAGGGGTGCGCTTTGTGGGGGGTGGGTGCCGCGGACCAGGGCGATGCGTTGTGGGGTGAACAGACCGCCTTCGGCATCGACCTCTTCGCTGAAGAACTGGGTGCGGACGAGGGGGTGGGTGCGGCCCAGGCGGCTGACCTGCTCCTGGACGAAGGCACGGTATGCCGGCACCTCGCGCCCCACCTCGTCGGCGGAGGTGACGAAGACGCGCTGGATGTTGTCAAGGTTCTGGGCATCGCGGGCGGCGCGCAGTTCGCGTGCCAGGAGGGTGTGCGAGGTCCAGGCAGTGCCCCAGAAGACGCGCGTGGCGTTGGTGCTGGCGGCCATGGGGGCGATCTCTTTGTCGTATTTGGCGATCGAGACGTCCTGGGCTTCGTCGACCTCGAGCAGCATGGAAGCGGTGGCGCCGACGATGTGGCTTTCGGGTGCGCCGGAGAGGAAGGTAAGGTGGGCATTGCGGAACTGGTAGAGATTGCCAGCCCGCACGCGCCAGCGGTCGCGGGTGAGCAGGTTGGATTGCAGGGCGCGTTCAAGGCGGCGCATGGCATTGAGGGATTGGGGCTGGTGGGTGGGCGAGATCTTGACCATCTCGGCGGAGCGCTCGGAGAAGAGGAGCAGCAGGAAGACCTCGAGCTGGGCCTGCAGCTCGTTCTTGCCGGATTGACGTGGGAACATGACCACGAAGGAGAGGCCGCGCTTGTGGAGCACCGAGTCGAGGATGGCGCGGGCAGGGGCGGCCTGGTAGGTGCGCAGGTCGAGCCCGCCGAAGTGGTGGGTGAAGCGCACGATGTCGGTCAGGACGTGGTGGAGCGGGTTGGGCGTGGTGGTTGCGGCTTGTGGGATCATGAACCCTCACCCCAACCCTCTCCCTTTGCAAGGGCGAGGGCTTTTAAGAAATTAATTCTCATATTTTTCATTTCTTTTTCCTGGCGTGTTTCTTTGGGCGTACTGGCAGAGCACTGATGATGAGCGAGGAAATGTTTGTGTTGGGTTTCGGGCGCTTAAGGTAAATATTGTTCATATTCCCGTCCATTGATGTGCTGTATATCGCCCTCAAACCAACCTACTTACTTGTGGGATCATGGTGGATTGAGGTTTATAAGCGGGGTCCGTGTTTGTCTTAGGTGGGGGCGACACATGTGTCGCCCCTGCTTCGTGGTTCGAGGGTCAGCTCCCCAGGAATGCCTTGATGATGGCGACAAGCGACATGATGCCCGAGCCGCCGGAGGCAAGGCCCGAAAACAGTTTGAACTGGGTGACGCCCTCGGTGGCGATGCGCAGGCGGGCCTCATGGTCGGCAACCTGGGCATCGAGGCGTGCGAGGCGCTGTTCGATGAGCGCGTCGTGGTGGGCAACGCTGGATTCAAGGCGGGCAAGGCGTGCCTTCAGGAGGCTCTCCGCCCGCTTGAACTGGCTTTCCATCATGCCGGGTTCAGCCATGATGGCACCCCGCGATCTGCGAGATGCAGGCAAGCGCCCGCCTGTTTGACATTGTATTTTGTGTTCTGATCATATTGCACCTCCGTTGTTAAAAAGTTCGGCATCCCTGCCAGCCTGGCACAGGCAGGGACACCCTACCCGGGCAGAGCGATGCTGACGGCATGGATCATGGTGTGTGTTTTTCATATCGCTGCCCTAAATAGAACTTATGTTCTATTTCCAAACCAATGATAACGCATCTGGGCTGGTTGCGCAAGTGTTTTTGCTGTTTTGGCTGGTGATCAGCGCTGTATGCAACCCCCTGTCCCGGGCAGGCTGCCGGGAACCTTAAAATATGTCAAAAGATGCATTTTTTACTTGCGCAATGGCGTGTTTTTTGTTAAGATAATAAATAGAACATAAATTCTAATTATTTGGTGGGAATTGGCCGTAAAAAAGGCATTTTCCAGGAAGGAGGAGCTATGAACGGGTTTTTAAGCAAACCACAAGCCATTTTCAAGGCGCACTTTTTAGATCACACCTTTACGGGGGGAGGTGCGGGGTGAGCAACGCACGGGTGAGCGTGCAGGAGGGCACGTCCAACTGGAAGGCGCTGATCGCTTATATCAGGCAGATCGCCGGGCATGCCAATGTGCTGGCGGTGCCGCGCATTTTCCTTGACCTGACCGGCGAGATGATGCTGGCACACATGCTGGCGCAGTTGGTTTACTGGTCCGACCATGTCAAGCGGGCGGATGGTTTTATTTACAAGTCGGCGCTGGACTGGAAGCAGGAGTTGGGCGCATCGAGCAGTGCAGTGCGGCGCTTTAAAAAGCTGCCCTGGGTTGAAAGCGTGGTGCGCAAGGCCAACGGCAACCCGACCACGCACTACCGGGTGCGCTTTTACCAGCTGTGGCAGGCGATCGCCCAGTGCCATGCCTGCCAGGCGGGCGGTGTGAAAAATGAAAGCGAGGTGCAGGACGGTTTGAACTGTCACCCGGCGCAAAACAGCCAGGTGGATGGGGCAGAACCGCTGCCCGTGAACGACAAAACATTAACAGAGACTGCCGCACAGACCACAACAGGTAAGAAAGGCATTAAAGGGGGGATAGCCCCTTTTTGGATAAACCGGCAGGCGCATGGGCTGGAAGGGGAAAGCGAAAGACCGGCGCGGGAGACGCAGAACACGACTTTTGGGGCAGGTGAACCGGGTTTACAGGAAGCGGGGATGGGGGAAGCGGACATCCTGGCGCAGGAGGAGAGCCAGGTGTTCATCGACACGCTGGCGATGATCACCGGCTTTAACCGCGCGCTGGCAGCCCATGCCAGGCGGCTGGAGCATGTTGCCCGCCAGCTGTTGACGGCCGGGTACAGCGTCAAGAACCTGTATGCCTTCCACCACTACTGGCGCACGCATGACTGGCGCTGGAAAAAGGACCACCAGATGCCCACGCCGGAAGACGTGCTGGCCAAGATCGGGCAGGCGCTGAGCAAACCCAACATGTACATCCCGCGGGAGTATGGCAGTTGGCAGGATTGAAGTATTCAGGGTTGGAGAAGTTCGACAAGGCCGCTTCGCCGCCCATCCCCGGGTGGGAGCCGCAATTTTGCTGCCTGGGGTTCATCTTCAACCCGGCGATGGAGAGTGACCTGTATGACTATGTTGATTTCAAGTACACCACCTGGACGCGCACCCAGCTGGAAAGCGACCTGAAGTTCGAAGCACTGCCCAGCGGCATGCTGCTCAGATCACCCGAGGGGCTGGCGTGCGTTGTGATGAATTCGAAACTGCGCTTCCTCGACAGTCAATTGAAGGTGGTCGGGGGTGAGGGTGAAGATGCCAGTGAAATAACTTAGGTGGTGATCAATGAGTTGAGGGTGAATCATTGGTTGTGAGTGGTTGGCAAATAATGATCACAAAACCCAGGTTCTTTCATCCTGACAAACGATGGTGGGGCTTAGCCAAAATACCCATCAGGCATCTTTTGGGAAGGAGAAATGCATCTGCACGATCACCCACTGCCCAGCGCGCTTTTCGAGCGTGCCCGTCCAGCGGCAGTTATCCCAGCCGATGGGGTGCCCATTCCACTCGGCATGGTCGTCCAGCATGCAGGAGTACCAGGCGGCATTGCCCAGTTCGGCGAACTTGAGACGAAGGTCCCGCACTGCGTAGTCGGTAGCCTTGAAGGCATCTTTAAGCCAGACGCCCTCACCCAGCTTCTGGAAGGCCTCAAAGCCGACGATGGTGGACTTGGAATCGGGGTGAAAGATGAAGAATTCGT
>CAYSZB010000043.1:0-19931 GCA_964435475.1 uncultured Anaerolineaceae bacterium
TCGTTCAGATCATTGAGGTGGGCATTGATCAGCTGGGTCGCCACAGTGGAATACCATGCCCCACCCCGCTGCATCAAGCCCTGCGGAACTGAGGTGCGTTGCGGGTCCGCATAATCTGCCATCAGGGATTCTTCGATCGCCATGACCTGTTCCGCACGAGAAGGCGGCCAGGAATCCTGCAGTTTGAGTATCCTGCTGGTGTAATAGAAGTAGCGCAGATAAGAATTGGGGATCATCCCCAACCTTTCAACATCTTCAGGCAAGAATTCCGGGTTTTCAGATGTTTTCAAGCGTTCCAGGTAGGCTTGCAGGACGATATCCCATTTTTCAACCCCATCCACCTCAAAACCGTAATACCAGGAGAGATGGTTCAGACCGAGGGTCTTCAGAAAAGCGCGGTCGGGGCTGGTGACCTCCCCGGTGAGCATGGTTAGCGCATGCAGGATCATCATCTTGGTGGTAATGGCTGAATTGCAGACCCCGACAGCCCTCACCCCCGGCGCATGCCGGAAAAGGGCCTCAGTGACCAGCCCGGAAGGGTTGGTGAAGTTGATCAGCATGGCACCAGGCGCTAGAATTTCCAAATCATGAGCAATCTGTAAGATCACAGGGATTGTACGCAGTGCTTTGGCCATACCGCCTACGCCGGTCGTCTCCTGCCCGATCAAACCATGGCGTCTTCCAAGGTATTCATCCTGCTGACGGGCATTCATCTGCCCAACCCGCAGCTGGGTGATGACATACGCCGCCCCGGAAAGGGCATCCTGTTGCTCGGTGCTGAGAACCACTTTAAACGGAGAACCAGCCGCCTTGACCATGCGCCGGGCAAACCCGCCAACGACCTGGAGGCGCTGTTGATCAATGTCCATTAACCATAATTCATCCAGTTGGAGAAATCCCTGGCGTTCGAGGAAACCATTGACTAATTCGGGGGTGTAGGTTGAACCGCCACCCATAACCGCGAACTTTAACATATCAGCTCCCTTCTGGTGAGAAAACCGGTTGCCTGCAGATGTTATAATTTCGTAGTTCAATAATATCATGACCTGGTACAAAGGAGAGAGTTATGGCACAAGAAGTCTTATCTTTTAAAACCCCCGATGGACTGGAACTCAAAGCGCATGCCTGGACAAGCGAGGTGGATTCCAGGGGCATTGTGGTCCTTGTGCATGGGCTGGGTGAACACCTGATGCGCTATGCCCATGTTGCCAAGGTATTCAACGACAACGGGCTGCATGTGTATGCTTTTGATCAGCGCGGGCATGGACGCTCGGAAGGTCCGCGCGGGCATACCCCTTCAGGCGATCAACTGATGGTGGACATCAAGCAGGCGATCCAACAGGCTAAAACCAAGTTTGACGCTGACCTGCCCATCTTCCTGTATGGGCACAGCCTCGGGGCACTCGAAGTGCTCTATTTTGGTTCCACCCAACAGGAAACGCTCAAAGGCATTATCGCCACCAGTCCCCCTTTGGACCTGAGCAGCACACCGAAGTCCAAGCTCACCATGGCGAAATTGATGAACCCCTTATTGCCCAAGCTCACCATGCCAAACGGGCTGGATACCAATGCCTTATCGCACGACACCGCAGTCGTGGAGGCTTACAAAACTGACCCACTGGTGCATGACCAGATAAGTGTACGCTTGGGTTATTTCATGATAAGTGGAGCGGAGAAGGTCATGGCAGCCGCTTCCGTGTGGCATTACCCACTGTTGTTAATGCATGGTAGTGAGGACCGCATCTGTGGGATCAAGGGCACAGAGGAACTGGTAAGTCGGTTAAAAGGCGATGTGACCTACAAGCGCTGGGAAGGCCTGTACCATGAAACGCATAACGAGCCCCAAAAAGCTGAGGTGATCCAAACGATGGTGGATTGGATCAATGCACGGTTGTAGAAAAATTACCTTAAATGACCGCCCTTTGCTGGGCGGTTTTTGTTTAAATACGTGAGCTTAGAGAAGGTACGGAAAGAATCAAGCCACAAGTTTGCATAACAATCAAAGCTCAAATTTTTGCTTTCGCTAAATATTCACATTAATTTTTCGAATTTCGTGGCTTTATCATATGTATTTAATATGCTTTAATGATCTTCTTCCTTATTGATTTTCTCCTAATTTACTTATATAATCATATTGTGTTGCAGCCCTTGATCTGTGACGATAACCACCTAATTATTCAACCAATTTGACCACTCATAGCATTAGGGAGCATTCCATGATCTGGAATTTCGCTTATACCCCTACGATCTGGTTGTCAATTACCTCAATATTGGGATTGGCGATCTACTGCCTTCAACTGCCCAGTGTACCAACAGCCCTTCCACTTGCTATTTGCTTATTCTTCATAGTGACCTGGACTTTTAGATCCAGTTTGGAATTCGCAGTTTTGAATCATTTTTTCAATAAAAATGCAATGCCATTAAGACTCTCATGGTTGGCTGGATCATCTTTTTCTTATTGAACAAAGGAGTATGAAATGAAACGGTTTTTAAGTCTATTGATCACTGTCGTCTTTCTGTTGGGTATGTTCCCTGCAGCTACAGCAAACTCGCAAACCTTTAGCTTCTTCGCGGCAGATATGGAGGTGCATACCTCCCTGAGTAACCCCACTACGACGATCTCATTCGAACTGCACGTCCACAGCAACTCAGTATTTAATGACGTCACGAAGTTGTGGGATTGCCCGAGTTTGGATATTGTGGGGACACCCACTGCTACGTATGGCACAGTAAATGCCAATTTGGGATTCAGCTCCAACTGCGATTCTTCCGGGCTGGAAATGTATTTCGATGCCACCTACACTGCATTTAATACCTATCTTGGTGCGGACAGCTTTACTTTCACGGTCACAGATGGTACAACCACCGATGAAGGGTTGGTAACCATCACTGCCAATACACCACCCACAGCTTTGGACGGGACCGCTGCAATTTATGGTTGGCCTTCCAACCGCGATTTTTCTATCCCCATCGTACCAGATCCGGATGGAGATTCGCTATTCATCTTTCCGGAAATTTATCAGAATGACTTTACATATGGGATTATTACAGTTTATGGGGTCGATTGTCATAACCCTGAAGCTACATGCATCGCCACCTTCCGTTGGCAACTTCCTGCAGAACCCGAAGGAGGTTTTCCAGGTGAAGCCTATATTCAATTCCAATACAAGTTGACCGATGGTCTCGATTTGTCCAACCTTGGCAATGTCACCTTGCTGATCGGTGACATTCCACAGGCATACAACCTCACATCGTTGGCAGCGAACAACATTGATACCACGCTGATCCTGGAAGGAAACGATGGGATCAGCACAGATATCACATTTAGGATAATTGACCCTCCATCTCATGGGGATATCATTGCGGGGCCGACCCCTCTCGCTTCATGTCCGGAAGGTGAACCTGAACCTCCTCCTAGGGCAATAGAAAAACCGAACTTTGTGCAAAGCGGTTTTAACATGCTTAGCTTTTACAAGCCTGAGGTTGAGAATGATGAGGCAATCATCGAGGTTGGTATCTCTGCCTGTGCAAGTGTCATCTATCGGGGTGATACTGATTATGTCGGTGAGGATAGCTTCACTTATGTGGTCAACGATGGCGAACTCGATTCCGTGCCAGCCAAAGTATGCTTGTTTGTGCAGGAACTTATTGCCCCAACAGCCGATAATGTGATCGCACCGGTTACCTCTCCTGTTACCCTCGTCGAACCCATTTCCATCATGTTAACAGCTAGCGACCCCAATATCGCCAGCTATTTCGACTATTATGAGGGTACGAAATACGTGACTGAGTATCTGACCATCGAGCTCGAGTCAGGTCCCATCTACGGAGAACTTTCAACCATCAACGAATTTAATTGTTACGTTTCAGCAGTTGGCCAGTTTTGCCAGTCTTCGGTGCAGTACACGGCTCCTGAGGGAGATTTCTCTGGGGATAGTTTCACCTTCCATGTCAACGATGGCACTTTTGACTCAAACCCAGCCACCGTGACCATCATCCCTCGCTCTGAGCCGACTTCCCTGAATGTTAACACAAATGATGATGCGGTCGACAGCGTCTGTGACCAAGTCCATTGCAGCCTGCGTGAGGCGATTGAAACCTCCATCCCTGGCGACACGGTCGATTTCACCCTCAGTAGATCCAATACCATCACGCTGACAAAGGGTATGATCATGGTTGACAACGACCTGACAATCAGTGGCCCTGGTGCTAATCTACTCAGCATCAGTGGCAGTGAAGCCACCGGGGTGTTCTCGTTCTATGGTGGTTTTAACTACGTTTCTTACAGTGATAAACCCATCACCGTGACTGTGTCAGGATTGTCCATCATTGACGGTCACTCCTTCATGGGCGGTGGCGTCATCAATGGACCGGATAGCACTTTGATATTGGAAGACTGCGTCATTGGCCCGAACAACGTCGCGACCTCTTCCGGCGGCGGCGGTCTGTATAATTACCAAGGTGATGTGACGCTAAACCGCTGCACAATCACGGGCAATCAACACACAATCTATGATGGTGGTGCAGGCCTTTATGTCAGATGGGGCAACTTGACACTGATCAATTCAACCGTCACCAACAATGTGACCAATAATTATGGGGGCGGTATTTTTGTATCAGGCTCGAATATTAACTTGATCCACACCACCGTCACGGGCAACACTGCGAACGAGGACTACCAGGATAATCTCTGGGGTGGCACAGGCGGTATTTATATTGATCCATATGAAGTTGGTCAAGTCACCCTCCAGAACAGTATTGTCGCCGGCAACAGTGATCTGAGCGGTCTCGCTGATCCCGCTGATTATGATTACCATGTCGCTTGGCCGGATGTCTTTGGCACTTTCACCTCGCTGGGTGGTAACTTGATCGGCGACAGCACCGGCTCTTCCGGCTGGGTCTCGAGCGATCAAGCAGGCAACCCAACAACGCCGATCGATCCCTTGCTGGGACCACTGACACTCAACACCCCCGGTAGCACACCCACCATGGCACTGCTTGAAGGCAGCCCTGCCATCGATTCTGTAGAATGCCTGACTGAGGTGACGGAGGATCAACGTGGCATAACCCGTCCGACAGGATCTGCTTGTGATATCGGGGCTTTCGAATTTGCTGTTCTTGAACCAAACCAGGCGCCAGTAGCCCCGGATTATTATGCAGCATATGGAACCTGGCCATCTACTACGCCATATGATAGTCAGTTTGCAGTCCCAGTCATGGACCCTGAAGGTGATCCTTTAACAATTTCATACTTAGAAGAAACTGACCCGGCTTCAGAAGGTGTAGTCGCAGATGCTAAATTTTATTATTGTGATTCCATGGGTAAGTGCTGGGTAACCTTCTATATTTTACCGCCCACCTCAATCCCGCCAAGTGGACCTATGCACATCCATTTTCAGTACCGGATAAATGACGGTACCAGCGACTCGAATACTGCCAATGTTACGCTATCATTTGGCTCCCCCATACCGTATGCATATGAACGACACGAGCTGGCAGTTAAGAATGAGACTACCACGATAAGGCTTGATGGATCCGGGTCTTCGGTGCTGACCTTTGTGATTGTCAGGAACCCTGTCCATGGCAATGTGGGAGTGCCCACCGGGGTAACTTGTCAACCGTATGAAGGTGATAGGGTTGGAGGCTACACCTGCAACGCTGCTGTTGACTATACCCCTGAAATTGATTTTGAAGGTGAGGACTCCTTCGCCTTTGTCGTTTTCGATGGATCTGCCTACTCTCAGCAGCAAGAGGTGCGGTTGTTGGTAATCTCTAACAATCCACCGACTGCAGCAGGGAGTTCACCGACAGTCAGTGCTACCCAACCCAGCACCATTACCCTCGAGGCGACCGATCCAGATTGGTTCGCGGATTATCCCGATTTTCCGGTGTTTCATAGTAACCTGACTTTTGTGATCGACACCTCTTCTCTGGTCAATGGCATTCTGGGGGCACCAGGTTTTCCTGTGTGCGATAGAGTATTGGTAGGTGGTTCAAATTATGATTGGCACTGTCACAGCACGGTTCTTTACACACCCAACTCCGGCACAACCGCCACCACAGACAGCTTCAGCTTCCATGTCAACGACGTTTACATGGATTCAAATATTGCAAATGTTTCGCTGACATTGCACCAACCCACAACCCTGCATGTAAACGCAGCTGACGATGTCAATGACGGAGCCTGTAATTTAACGCACTGCAGCCTGCGTGAGGCGGTGAACGCTGCATTCGATGGTGACACAATCGACTTCACTCTCAGTCTGCCCAACACCATCAAATTGTCTGGATCCGAAATCCTGATCAATAAGGGCATCACCATCAGGGGCCCTGGTGCAGACCAGCTCGCCATCAGCGGGGGTGCAGAGCTTGAGGATGCTGCCCCTTGGACTCATGACCGTGTCTTCAGCATCGGTACCTGGGAAGAAGCGCCGGTTACTGTAAGCATTTTCGGCCTGACGATCAGGGACGGTCGTGCATCCGATGGTGGCGGCATAAAGGTCAACAACGGGAATACCCTATATATGGAAGAATGTGTGATTGGCCCGAATAACATCGTCACCTATGCCGGTGGCGGGATCGTCAATTGTGGTGGCGATGTGACTTTGAATCGCTGTACAGTGACCGAAAACGAAGGCACTGGCTCCCTGGGTGGGGCGGGTGTGACCACTGCAAATAAAGGTACGACGACCCTGATCAATTCCACCGTCAGCGGTAATATCACCAACAACTTCGGTGGTGGCGTCTATGTCTATGACTCTCAGGTCAGGTTGATCCATACCACCGTCAGCGGTAACATCTCTAATGAAAATTATTTAGACCCAGGTGAAGCACGCGGTGGTGGCGCTGGAATTTATATGGATTACTTGGGTCAAGTGGAGCTACAAAACAGCATCGTGGCTGGTAACAACGACATGACCGACCCTGCTACTGCAGGACACGCTAAATGGCCAGATGTGTACGGCGTTGTCACCTCGTTGGGTGGTAACCTGATCGGCGATCCAACCGGTTCGGCTGGTTGGCTATCAAGTGACCTTGTTGGGACAGCCGAAGAGCCGGTCGACCCCTTGCTCGGTACGTTACTGAAAAATGATCCCGGTGACACATTAACGATGGCACTGCTTTCAGGCAGTCCCGCAATTGATGCTGTTGCCTGCGTGGGGAGTGTGACAACAGACCAGCGCGGTGTCTTGCGACCTAATGGTCTGTTATGTGATGTAGGTTCTTTCGAAAAAGGTAACAATTACATCATTTTTATGCCAATCATCTTCAAGTAGGAGTAAAGAATATCAGAGTCAGAATTCTTTCAAAAATAATCATTTGCCCTGGTCTGGTGATCAGGGCAATTTGGAATATATCTCTTCATTTCCGGATTCTTGGGACATAAAAGGGCAATCAACAAGATCGTATGCAATTCGCTTGACCCTGAAAGGATTAGAGACCCTCGGAAGAAAGTGGAACTGCTTCAACCCAAAGGGAGAATGCTCACCTGCACTGCATCAAACGCAGTGCGGTGCAAGTGTCACTTCGTTCGCATTGACAAATAATTGAAGGCGGAGAGGGCGGGATTTGAACCCGCGATACCTTGCGGTATACTCGCTTTCCAAGCGAGCGCACTAGGCCAGCTATGCGACCTCTCCGTTCCTGTATCGAGCGAGTGGTATTATACCAGATTTAATTTTTCAGACCGGTTTTTTTACTCCTCAGTGTTATATTGGGCATCATAACACTGCTGGGGCATGCTGATCGTGCGTGGAACGTTAACCTCCTCAAGGTTGGCATAGACCTTCAGGTGATTGATCTTCTCAGGGCTGCTGCTGGTTTCGACCAAAAGGCTGTACCGCACCATATAATTTCCATCGACTGCCAGCCAGTATTCTCCCTGGTTCGCCAACACAGTCGCCCCGGACTCCACACCCAGTCCGCTTAATTGGAAGCGGAAGTGGTTGGTCTGGATGCCATTCATGCTTTCTTCAGCAACAAACTGCGGGTTCTCGATCATGAAATCCAGGTCAAACAGGTCCAGGACAAGATCCGCCATTTCCTTGGCATCCGGTTCCATCGACTCCCATGAAAAGTCATCTTCAGGGTCGTCTGTGCCCTGGCAGCGATCATTCCCAATTCGCCAGATATATGACTTATTTGTGTCCTCTTCATAATCCTCAGAATTCATGGAATACGTTTCGATCACAAAAAATGAAGCATCCTGGAATTTGGAGTTTTCCTGGATGACCTTTTCCCTGTTGATATCCTGCTGGGATGGACCGATCAATTCAATTTCAAGGGTCATGCGATAAGAATCCAGGGTGGAAAGTCCCTTATTCAGCGTGACCGGTTCACTATTGACATCCTTCTTGCCAATATCAGGAAGCAACCCTTCCAGTCCACCTTCAGTTTCTGTTTCTGTTTCAGCTTCGGTTTCGGGTCCTGATCCTGGAGCTGTATCTATCGCAGCTTTTGATAGCCCACAGCCAAGGGTAGTCACCAGAAGAACAGTAATCAACAAAATCAACCTGTATTTCTTCATCAGATCCTCCTTTTGATCATTCAGAACGCAATAAAGTTGCCGGGTTGGTCAAGTAAATCCACACCAGTGGGATGGCAATTGATAAAAGAGCGATACCACCCAGGGTGACAAAAGTTTTAATAATAATGTTGGTAGTAATATCTGGCATAATTAATATATCATAAAGAACCAATTCATAAAGGTACGGGAAAACGACAGCCGCGATCACTCCCAGCGCAAAACCGATCACAAAGATCAGCCCAGCCTGGATTAGAACATTGAAACTGATATGGAACCTTGAGAAGCCTACTGCCCGTAACACCGCCAAATGATACTTCTGGATGCTGGCCAGCCTGAATATCACATTGCCCAGGGCAAGCGCAGTACTGATACCTGTCAGGTTTACGATCAGCTGGAAAAGATCGATCGTCTTGAACATCTCACCCGTGGCATACATGACAGTCTGACCGCGTCGACTGGCGATCGTTTTCTCTGCAAGCACGTCACCAGGCTGAACTATACCCTCGTCCGGGATGATGTAATATGATACATCATCCCCCCAGCCAAACAGTTTTTGAGCGGAAGATAGCGATATCCAGGCATCATTATCATAAAAGGCGCGTGTTTCAAAAATCCCGATGACCTCAAAATCCCGCCCACGCAGTTGGTACACATCCCCCACCGCGATATCTTCCCTCTCTGCCAGGGTGCGCCCAACCATGGCAAGGCGTTCATGGTCACCCACTTGCAGCGCTCTACCAGCGAGCATTTCAAATTGCTCCACATCCTGGTATTGCGCAAGGTCCACCCCCATGACGAATTGGAAATTTCGCCCCAGGGTACCTGTTGTACTGTGGAAAACTGGCACAACCTGGCTGCATCCCATAACCTGCAGGTCCCGTCCAATCTGTGTTGGGATACGACTACCATAAAACTCCGCTTCCGTATCTGTTTCATGCACGATGAGATAATCCTGGTTTAGGGTCTGGAACAACCGTCGGGCACTTGCTTTGTAGCCATTGAGAAGCAGGTAGGCAAATACTGTGATCGCAAAAAAGATGATCATTAACAGGACAACCTTCCAAAAAGAGCGCAGAGTATTGAAAGCCATCCGGATCATGCTGCGCATCTTATCCCACCCGACCCATAAATAAAGCCTTCAAGTCCTGTGACCGCTGCAGTGGATCATGGTGGAAAAAGGACACGAACGCACTGAAAGCAGTAAGAAAGGTTGAGAGGACCAGGCCGATCACCACATCCCTAATCTCAAATTGCAGCAAGATTTGCACACCTGCCAGGGTATAGGCATCACCCATGCGCTTGATATTTATGATCACAATAGAGACTAACAAACCGATCAGGAATGCCAGCAACATGACAATAGTGGTGCGCAGGAAGAGCACCAGGTTGACCTGTTTTACAGAAAAACCATTTACGCGGAGCAGGATGATCTCACGCTGGTGTTCAGCCAATACCAGGGCAGCCGCGTTGTAAGTGCAAAAAGTGAGCAATAACAGGACAATGACCTGGATGATGCTGGATAGTGTCTTAAACCCCCTGAGGGCAGTTTGCACCTGCTGGTTGTAGTGATCATGAAGATATATGTTGCAGCAAGTATCATCTTTCTGGATGGATTTAAGTGAATCATGCACCAGAATGGCACTGAGATCCTCTTTAAGAGAGAATGCGCCGATCTGGAATTGACCTGAGTACCCGTACACGTCAACTGCCTGGTCAAAAGAGAGCACAATTGCTGAATTGCGCCACATGGACGATTCACAGATACCCGATACGGTCATTTCCCTGCCATAGACCGGGAATTGATCGCCCACCTGCTTACCTGAAACACGGCTGTATTCCTTGTTGATGATCACTTCAGAAAATGAAGCAGGCCATGCACCTTCCAACAACTGCACCCTTGAGATGAGCTCCAGGGTCTCATATGAAACCCCGGCTACCATTACAGCTTCCCCATCCAGGTAGACCTGGTGGTATATCATCGGGATCACTTCACTCACATGGCCGCCACCAAAACGAGTGTTGATCTGGTCAAGGTAGAAATCCAGGTCTTGCATGGTGATCATGCTGTCCCCGGGGAAAACCGAATTACTGGACATCACCAGGAGAACTGATTCAGGAAAATTGAACCTGGACTCTGATATACCATCCAGGTCTTTGACCAAGCCCCTGCTTAACAAGTAAACACAGACAATGGTGGCTAAACTTATCACAGTCAATATGGTGCGCATTGAATCATGAAGAATATGCACCAAAGCGTAGCGAAAAGCAGCCAAGAACTTCATAGCCGGTTCAGTTTTCCATCCCGTAAGTCAAAAACATGCGAGGCAATCGAACAAATCTCGTTGTTGTGGGTGGCAATGACAAATGTGATGCCTTCATTGTGGTTCAACTCCACAACCAGTTCGATCACCTCACGCGCAGCAAGAGAATCAAGGTTCCCGGTGGGTTCATCTGCCAAAACCAGATGGGGTTTGATCACCAGTGCCCTGGCAATTGCCACACGCTGCTGTTCACCTCCGGAAAGCTGTCCCGGTCGGTGCTTTGAGCGACCGGACAAGCCAACGCGTTCCAGGGCTTCCAATGCCAGTTTGCGAGCAGCAGACTGTGAGTCTCCCCTGGCCAACAAAGGCAGGCATACATTATCCAAAGCGGAAAATGAGGGTAACAAATTATAGAATTGGAAAACAAAACCCACCTTTTCACGGCGGAACCGGTTGAGTTCCCTTTCCGAAGCCTGGTTCAAGCAAACTCCGGCGACTTCAAGGGTACCAGAATCAGGTCGATCCAGACCACCCAACAGGTGAAGCAGTGTCGATTTTCCACCCCCACTGGGACCTGTGATCACTGACAGGGATGCGTCTGGTAATTCCAGCGAAATATTGTTAACAGCCTCAACAATCAGGCCGTCTTCGCGGTATGTCTTTTTTAGATTATTGGCAATGATCATTGCAGGTGTCATTGGAAGTGCTCCAGTGCTGAATTGATTTAATTATAAATCCAGCCCAAACAATTGGGGTGAGTAAAAATTCAATTAATGCCTTTATGCAACCTTTTTAATTGATCCACGTAATAATTAGCATGGAAAATCAATCAGAAAAAACTAAAAAGAAGGTCCCCTGGTATCTTTACCCATTCTGGCTGATCTGGCGCCTGGTGGTTATCATCATCGAGTTTACCGGTCGTGTGGTCGGTGCGGTGATGGGATTGGTGCTGATGATCATTGGTGTGGTCATCACTCTGACAATCATCGGTGCCATAATCGGCATCCCGTTGATCATTTTCGGTTTCCTTTTGACCATCCGGGCATTGTTTTAGGCAGTGGCTGAGTTTTTCAATTCAACTCGGATCCTTTACTTGGCAGGGTAATAAACCTTCGATCGTCTAACATTAACTTTATCAGTGCAATGAAGTCAACTCTTTCCAGCAAGTTTGATCTATCTTGATACCACAGGCATACAGGTGTGCCAGTGAGTGAGTATAAATGTGCCTAGCTCGACCGTCGCACCTCCAAATACATTGATATCCTCGATGGTTATTGGTATATAGCCATTGAATTGAATGAACAAGGAGTAGGATCCTGGTAGCAAATTCAGCAGGGTGGCATAGCCATCTGCGCCTGTGATGACTGGCGGAAGTCCGACGTCACCTTCAGGCATCACCAATATGCCAGCCTGGGTGATCAATGAGCGTGTTATGAGATCTTCCTCCAGAAGCACTTTTAGGTGGATGCTCCCTACCATACTGGACGGAAGGACATCCACTTCAGCTTGATAAACTTCAGATTCGTTCCCCTCTGCATCTCTGAACTTGACATAGACAATGGCATGCCCATTCTCGTCGGGGTTTAATCCCCAGTCTGGCTCCGGGTTATAAGTCAGCCAAACAGAACCTGTGAAAAGTGGGTCGTTGCTGATCATCATTTGTATGGTAGCTCGATAGATTCCCTGGTCTGCTTCTGTGATTAAAAACGGGATGTCCAAAGGCAGGTTAAGCCTAACCCTGGTCGAAGTAACAATGACAGCATGATTGTTGATGCTGATCCCACCAACCGGTGGAATGGGATTAGCCCTTGGGACACCACTGAATTCTCCACTTGGTGCACTTATAGCCCCATCGCTGTTCACACCAACCAGGCGGTAATAGGTGCGGACTCCAGGTGTTAAACCTATGTCGTAGTAAAGACCGCCATTTGATTTGGCGTCGAATTCATCCACTAACACATAAGGATCGCTCAAGCTAAAACGGCGGAACAAGAGAAAGCTCCTGTAGGTTGCACTGGCTGGGTAGCGGATCAGGTTGGCATTTGCTCTTAATCCCGGGTCGCCCAAGTCGTTGGATACCTGGCTGATCACACCCACATCGATCGGAACAGGAAGAGCATCATCACTACCATCCAGGGGATCAGAATTTCGCTTGATCTCAGAGGTATCACTTTCTCCACCACCATCGGTGTCGGGATTGCATGGATTGGTGCCAAAATTGAACTCATTAATGCTGATCATCTCATCGAAATCAGGATCCTGTTCGCTATCAGCAACCAGATAGTCCAAACAGTAAAAGTTGTTCTCGTACAAATTACTCAAGTCATCCTTATCAGAATCGCCAAATTGTCCACCCGGTTCGAGTGGTTCAATCACACTAAACGATCCTCTGACGAAACGCTGGAATTGCTCTCCTTTGTTATCCCTGCCTTCTGCATGCAGGATAACATTGTAGCTTCCGCGTTTTTCATAGTATGTATCATTCTGACGGGTCTTGCTGCCTTCCGTGGTGCGATAGTACAAACCACCGTAAATTCCATCCCCTTCAAAGCTATCATAATGACTGCCATCATCGTAAAGCGGCAGGACCATGCTTGTGCCATCGGGATGCTCGACTGTGGCAGTTATTGTTGCACCCAAAAGCGGACCCTTTATGTCGGTCAGGCTGGCAATGATCGGTATCGGCTGGTTGACCAGGAACTGGTTGGTGGATAACCCATCCAACACCCCACCATACCCTCCAAAGAACAGGCGCAATTGGGCACCATAGCGGTTGATACCAGACAGGCTGGCGGTATAATTCAGCCCGGTGTCTGCAGTAAGCTGAATGGTCCATTTCCCGGGATTCAAGTATGGGAGACGGAAGGTGGCATGATAATCACCACGGTTGATCTCAACCCCTGACAGGTCCTCGATCCGCGTCCCATGTGGATCGTATATAGCATAATTCCTCATCGATCCGCCGCTCCAAGCCAGGGTATAGAGTGGGTCATTAATGCCCCCTTCCTGCACTTCAATCAATAATTCGACATTGGCACCCGAGGATAACAATCCCCTGGTTTCCCAGAGGCGCTCATGGGTCTGGATTCGCTCAGCAGAGAGGGCATAAACTTGGCTGAGGTCCAATGCAAAATCACCCACTGCCCGGGTAGGCAGCAAGTCAACATAGTAGTATTGCCCATCTGTATCAGCAGCAATCGATTGCATCAATGGCTGGTCACTTAGGGGTCCCAGGGCAATGGCAATGACTTTGATATGGTTATTATGAATATAATTACTTACATCAGCCCAGAACCGGGCTTCATTCTCCATCCCATCGCTTAATAGGACAATCCAGCGCTCCACTGGGGGCACAGGCTGGCCTGCGTTTACCAGTTCAAAATAAGCTTTGTACATGCCATCTCCGATGGAGGTCATGTTGAAGGTCTCAATCCCATTAATCGCTTTTTTGGCTTCTTCGCGGGTTTCAGGAGTAACCTCCTGGAGCTTGTATTCCAACACAGCATCATCATCTGTCTCGGAATTGTTACCACTAAAACTGACCACGCCTGTATAATCGCTACTTCGAGCGGAATCAACAAAAAGCATGCCGGCATTTTTGGCTGCTTCGATCTTTGTGTTACCTGCTGGATAATCCATGCTGCCCGATTTATCGATCACCAGCATCTGGTCGATGCTCTTCACAGCATAAACCACAGAGGCCTCTTTGGATGCTGTACTGATCGCACCTAGTTTCACTGTCAGGTTGTATGTATCAGGATCGGGGGATGCTTTTTCTGGTGCCTGTGCGACAAGCCAGTACTCACCTTGCACATAAGATCCACTGACCACAGGTGCTTCATTGTCTGGATCGGATGGGTCACCAACGAATACTGTAAATTCATCGGTATCCAGCCCTTCTACTGATGGTGTGCCTAAAGAGGCTGGACCCTGGACGCGCAGCTTGATCAAGAATCGTTCTGGGGCGTCATAAGCTCCGACATAAGCCAGAGGTTCCGGATACAGAGGTTCTCGAATTGTCATTTGCACCGGTCCACAGTCGAAGGTGTAGTTAAAATTCGCAGCGCTGTTACCTCCAGTCACCACCACCCCCAATTTAGTATATGGATTGACACTGGTCTGAATTACAGCACGAGCATAATTATCACTTGTCCCTTTATAAATTCCCTTGACATCGTCAGTGCCTTTGATCGCTACCAAGGCATATCCTGCCTGGTCACCCTCAGAACGAAAACCAACCACACCAACGCCACAGCTGGAAACATCCGCTTCCAGGTAGCGTGCAGCCCAGCGTACAACGCTTGAGTTGCCTGATTTGGGAGCTGCACCGCTCCAGTTTAATGAGACAGCATTAAAAACCAGACCATTACCATCGTTCTCATCAATGTATTTAAAACGTGGTGGGTTAGGCAACAAAGACAAATCCATCTGCTTGGTATAGTTGGCAATGGTGAAGTCCTGGAATAGAGACTCCATACTATCAGAGGTAAATTGGGCAATTGCTTCCCGCACTGCTTTAACCACGTCTGGCGGGTCGTTATTCACCTGGGCACGTGCCCACAAACTCTCAAGAAAATCAGCCCCCGCAATGGGCTCAGCAGATGATGTTCCAAGCTGTTCGGAAAGGTACGTCCACCATAGGGCTGAAGGATAAGTCAGATTCCAAATGTCTCGATTGGGATTAGCCAGGAAGCCATTGGTCTCGCCGACATAACCGCCGCCGCAGCCGGCAGCATTCCATGCGTCCAGGTCGGTGTATATTTTATCTTGCAGCATCCGGGCAGTACCCTCCAGAGGGTGAGCCCAGTTTGGCCATTTATCAAAGGTAATGTAGGCGAATTGGACATGGTGGAACAGCTCGTGCCCGACAACCGACCGAATGCACTGCTCGCCTGAGCTGACATAACTCGTCGCAGGTAGGCGGATCGCATCTGATGGCGCGTCCCCGCTATCGCAATTAGTGCAAGCCCATGTGTACAGATTTCGGGTCAATCCGAGGAAATCCGGCGCCAGAAAGCCAAGGTTCGTGTAACCAACATGCAAACCATTCGGGTTACCCACCGTAGCCGTGTTGCTATTGTTACAGGCATCAAGCATGCGTTGGGCTTGAGCAGCCGGCATGTAATCTGTGTCCGCTGGATCGTCATCATCGTAATGAATGACATACCCAAAACTAGGTGAAGAAATTGAGTCTGGCAGGGTTGGATAAGCTCGGGTAGCATCTGAAGTTACCAATGGGACAAAGATGAATAGACTTGCCAGAACAATAAAAAGAAACCGTCTCATAGTACCCATCCTTTCAAGATGATCAGACTATTTTTCTTACTATAAATCTCTGGATTGTTGGAAAGAAATGTTGCATTAACCAGGGAATTGGCTAATAAATTGTAATTAATTATTATATAGCAAAAAAACAAATCTACAACCTGTTTCACCCAGATTCCCGGGGATACTTTATTTTTTGTGGGTATATATATAAAAATCTCGTCGCTGCCTTCACTACTTCGCTCAATATCCAGGGTGTATCAAATGTGGGATGCCATTGAACGTCCATTTCCTACCTGATGCCGATTAGGAGACTTTGACAGATAGAATTTTTATCCCAGTCTCTTGTAGGCCTGGATCAGATGTCGCAATAAACTGGCCTAAGGCTTGTTGGTTGAAAGAAATCCATTATTGAATGTGGAGTTTTTTGTAAACAGCTTAGGAACTGCTTGCCTCCTTGAGCCCTTTGGTAATTCCCAATCAGGACAGAAGAAGGCAGACTGGCAGCTGCCTCTTCTACTCTTTATCCATCTTTTCCAAAATCCCCCCATTAAAATATTGACAGCACAGAAAATACTATTATAATAATGACATTATTTATTCAACTGTAAAAAATAATTAATCTGATCTGGTCTGAATTGAGGAATATGGCAAACCCGTTCCTTGGCAGCAACATCAATCTTGTTAAAGCCCACAATGTGCAGGCGCTCCTGCTCACCCTGCTATATGAAGATAACCTTTCCCGCATCCAACTTGCCAAACAAACCGGTCTTTCCAATACCACCATCACCAACCTGATAGCAGAACTGATCCAACAGGGACTGGTAACTGAGGATGAATGCATACAAGGTGATCCGCAGGTCATTCGATCGGTTGGCCGCCCACGCACAGGTGTCTGCTTGAACCCTGATGCACGGTATGTGATCGGTATCCATATCGGGGTAGGCATTTTCCGGGTCGCGCTGACCAATTTACGTGATGAGATCCTTTTCAACATCCAGGAGCTGTTTGATATCCATGCGCCTGCGAATGATGTTCTGGATCTGATCGTGCACTCAGTAAAAGACCTCTTAAAGAAAAGCCGCATCTCCAAAAAGCTCATCCTGGGAATCGGTGTAGGTGCGTCAGGGCTGGTTGACGTTCAAACCGGCGTGAATGTTTTTGCGCCAAACCTGAACTGGCGTGATATTCCCATAAAGGCATACCTGGAAAGTCATTTGGGCTTGAAGGTGGTTGTTGATAATAACGTGAGAGCCATGGCACTTGGCGAAGCTTATTTTGGTTCAGGTCGTTCTGTTGACTCCCTTGCATTTGTTTATGGACGCATCGGTGTTGGTGCCGGCTTCATTTATAAAGGACAGGTTTTCCGGGGCAGCGCCATGGGGGCTGGTGAAATTGGCCACACGAATTTGCTGCTGGAGGGTGGCGAGCCTTGCCGCTGTGGCAACAGCGGTTGCCTTGAAACTCTGGTTTCTGAACCTGTCATTCTAAATATGGCTGAAAACATTCAGCGTCTGGAACCCTCAGGTGTTCTGGCAGGACTGATCAACGAACACCAGGATGAAGACAGATTGTCCATAATTCTTGATGCTGCCAGACAGGGTGACACTGCCGTCCTTGAAATGCTCCAGGAACGTGCATTCTACCTGGGTGTTGCCCTGGCAAATTTGGTCAACCTTCATAACCCGGAGATGATCATTCTGGGTGGGATATTCTCAGAAGGTCATGACATCTTTTTTGATCCTTTGATTAATACGGTACGCCGCATGGCATTTGCCGACCTGGGACTGCATGTGCGCATCCAACCAACCAGTTTTGGTTGGAAAGCCGGCGTGATCGGGGCTGCCGCACTGGCCCTTACCAGTTTCTTTTACTATCTTGATTGAAGTGAGGTCTTGTTGAAAAAACTTCAAATTGCTTTTGTCCCCATCATGCGCAGCACATTTGATATCGCATACGCAGAAGATATGGTCCAACAAACCAGGTCAAAGCTAATAAACTCCGGGTTTGTTCTGATCGAGGTGCCTCATCCCATCACTGACCTGCAAGCAGTTGAACAGGCGATCAAGCAACTTCAAGACGAACCAATCGACCTGTTGCTTATATTCCAGGCGACCTTTGCCGACAGCACAATGATCACCAGGTTAAGCCAGGCTATTTTAGCGCCTTTGTTCCTGTGGGCAGTCCCTGAGCCCTGGACCGGGGACCGATTACGCTTGAATTCTCTTTGCGGCATCAACCTGGCAGCCCATGCATTGACACTGCTAGATCGAAAATTTGACTATGGCTACGGACCTTCGCAGGATGCTGAGATCATCGAAAAGATCCGCCTCCTGGCAGTGGCAGGCTCTGTCCAGCGCCAACTTCGCTCAACCCGACTGGGGGTTGTCGGTCAGCATCCGGATGGCATGGATTCCTGTCACCTGGATGTCCCGCTTATCAAGAATGTATTTGGCATTGAGATCGAATCCATTGACCTGCAGGAAGTATTTACCCGGGCAAAAGCGACCTCTGACCAGAAAGTGGCTCAGATACGGCAGGAATTGGATTGCACTTTGAATAATTTACCTGACCTGGACCAGGCAGCACTTAATGGCACCTTGCGTGTATACCAGGTACTTTCTGACCTGGCACATGAAAAAGGGTTGTCCGGACTGGCGGTGAGATGTTGGCCAGAATTCTTTACCCAGATGGGCTGCGCGGCATGCGGAGCCATGTCCATGTTGAGTGATGGATTTCGCGGTCAGACCCCCATACCTTGTGGCTGTGAAGCGGACATTAATGGCACGATTACCCAGCTTATCCTGCAGAAATTATCCGGGCAACCAGCTTTTGGAACAGACATGGTTGGTATCGATGAGAAAGAAGGGCTGATCGCCTTATGGCATTGTGGCCTGGCCCCCCTCTCCATGGCAGACACCAGGTTCCCAACGCAAGGCACCATTCATTCCAACCGAAAGTTGCCCCTGTTGATGGATTTTACATTAAAGCCAGGAGATGTGACTTATGCACGACTCAGCAGGTCGCGGGGAATTCTTCGTCTGGTGATTGGTTCTGGTGCAATGGTCGAGGGACCAAAACCATTTAGTGGAACTTCAGGTCTTTTCAAACCCTTATTACCAACCAGATCTTTCCTTGATCTACTGATGAAGGAAGGCCTTGAACATCACATATCATTGACTTACGGTAACTATTCAGCAGAACTCAAGGCAATTGCTGGCGTCTTTGATCTTCCCATTCTCTGGATGGACAGCAAGGAGGTGGCGTTACCTAAATAATTCATAATAATTGATCCATTAACCAATTCGTAAACTAATCATAAAAAGGAGCAAGAAAGATGAAAGTAAGTAAATTGTTGTTGTTAGTTGTGCTGATGGCAATGGTTTTAGCTGCATGCAAACCAGCCGCCCCGGTCGTCACTGAAGAACCGGTGAAACCAACCGAAGTCGTGAAAACAGAGGAACCTGAGAAACCCGTAGAAACCGAAGCACCCCAGGAACCTGTAGCAGAGCCGGTTGAGTTGAGGTTCACGTACTATGCGGATGGGATCGAAGCGGAAGTTATGCGGCCTTTACTGGATAAATTCACCGCAGAGAATCCAAACATCACCGTTGTACTGGATGTTGTGCCTTATCAAACCATTGATGAGCAACTTCCCGTCCAGGTTGAGACCGGACAGGGACCTGATCTGGCCCGTATCACCAACTTTGCAGCGTATAAAGGTAAGTATCTGGACCTCAGGACTTTGGTATCGGATCCCGATTATTATCAAGCTAATTTCCCAAATCCCATCATCTCAGCACTCGATTTTGGCGGTTTTCCTGAGGTGATGAGCCAGCAGATGGTATCCACTCCAATCACCGAGCTGGACTGCGATT
>CAYSZB010000044.1:0-12575 GCA_964435475.1 uncultured Anaerolineaceae bacterium
ATGGCGGCTACGATCACCAGGGTGAAGGGGATCAAAACCTCCGGTGTGCGCAGCGGGAACTGGTTATCAAGAGAACAGGCGCAAGCCCTGGTTAATTCTCCGGATATCAACACCTTTCGTGGATTGCGTGACCGGGCAGTGCTGGCAGTGATGATTGGTTGTGGGCTGCGCCGCTCAGAAACCGCAAGTCTCACCTATGCGCACATACAGCAGCGGGAAGGACGCTGGGTGGTAGTCGACCTGGTTGGAAAAGGACGCCGGGTGCGCAGCGTGCCCATGCCGCCCTGGACCAAGGTGGCTATAGATGCTTGGGTAAGAGCTCTTGAGACTCGGTTGGGTCAAATCTCGCCTGATATGCGCATCTTTAAGGCCATTAACAAGGCAGACAAACTCAGTGGTGCGCGGAAAGCCAGTGGTTTTTCCAGGTCAGATGGCTTTATGAGCGACCAGGCGATTGCTGATGTAGTCAAGTACTACTGTGACTGGTTGGGCTATGAAAATGTGGCTGCCCATGACCTGAGGCGCACTTTTGCCAAGCTGGCGCGCAAAGGCGGCGCTGAGATCGACCAGATCCAGCTCTCGCTTGGTCATGCCAGCATTCAAACCACGGAGAGATACCTGGGAACCAGGCAGGATCTGAACGATGCCCCGGCTGACCGCCTGGGAATTGACCTTGACAAATGATCTAATCCGCCTTATCTACAAGATGGAGTAATATTTTTGTTCATATGAGAATTTTTACTCATGTGATATTAACCTTGGATAATGTTATAATAATGAAAATCTCATATTTGAACTTTCATAACATGACAATGCCTAGAGTCTAATATATTGATCAAATTGGAGATTCTTTCATATCTCTTGAATTGTTTAAATTAAAGGAGAGCCCATGTTATCCACCCATTCATTAAAATTCTGTAGATACTCACTTAATTTGATTTTAATTACAAGTTTATTGACAGGTTTAGTTCTAGCTGGCAAACCTCAAGCAAAAGCTAAAGCTTATTCAGTCACACAAGACCCTCCTCGCATTCAATTTCAGGGACCACCGATGCAATTAATACCGCCAGTTGGCTATATGCAAACATCAGGACCGACATATACCGATTACCGCGACAACCTCAACCAAAGTTGGATGTCCCTAAGTCAAACAGATAACAGACTTATGCAAGATCCAGATATGAGCAGCCTGGCTTATGCCATGGTAGATGCCAGCCTGCCTGCTGGTGTAGACTCGCGAAGTTTACCGTCTGGCATGATCACGATTGATTTGACCTATGATGTGGTCATGGGCTGGGCAACCTCTGGGGATTCAATTACCGTATCAGTCGGGGCTGATGGTCATGGCGCAGCGGTGGCAGACGGGACCGGCTTTTTTTGGACACCCATCTGGCACAGTACCAGTGGCTATCAGCTTGATACTGATTGCAGCATGTCCTTCACCATCACGGTAGAGAGTGATGCACCGATTGTCCTGACCCCACCCTGCCTGACTGGCAGCATTGATGTAATAAATGATGAGATCGATGGCAGTATTTCTGACGATACTGGCAGCACTGCATTAACAGCGACGCTCAGTATGCTGGACAATTTTCTTATTCCTCAACCTCCCTCACCTGGCGCACCTGACGTTACGGGGAGTACCTCGGGTGACGGATCGTTCACACTCTCTTTTTCAGGGGTAGATCTTGGCGCAGAGAGCATGGCAGCCATTGATATGACACATACAGGTGTGAACATACGCTCCTACCTTTATCCCCAGGATGTCTTTTTGGTGCAGCAATTTAACACCATCGCTGGTTTTGCATCGCCAGGTCAGACAGTCAACGCCACCGTCTATGAAGGGATTACCTCTACGGTACGCTGGAGTGGCACAACGAGTGCAAATTGGCCGCATGGGCTCTATAGCTTTGCTGGGGCAATCGAGATTGGGGACACCATTGAGATTGTTTTGGATGGTGGTGCAACCCTAACCACAAGCGTATTCTCTTTGGGCAATTTTATTTTTGACGTAAGCTCAGAGTCGCTAACAGGTGATGCTCCCGAGGGGGAAGATGTGCGATCAACCTTTTGGCAATGGGCGGGAGAGACGCGCACCTACAATGAAATTCATACTACAGGTGGTATTGGGGATACCTTTATGATGAATTTCTCCCCAACTGATCTGAGGCCTCATGATGAGGTACTGGTGGTGGTGGCTGATGCAAGTGGTAATCAGACCCAGATCACCAGCGGACCTCCTTTCGTCTCTGCACTGATTGCATATGATGATCGAGATTGCATTACTGGGCGGCTGGATGCAACTGGTCTTCCGATTACCGTGACCCTTGATAAGGGTGGTGGTGAGATCTATGAGCGTACACCACCTGGATGGAGCACGGATTCTGGTAACGAATTTGGCGTTTGTTTCCTTATCAGGGCAGCTGATTTTAGCTGGGGTCCGATCAATTTTGAACCAGGTGATATTGCCACACTTAAATCTGATGACACACATTGGTCAGGATCGGTTACTGTAAAAGATTTTAGTTGGATTGGTGATACATCAACTGACACCATAAGCGGCCAAGCCCCTGATGGAGACATGGAAATCCGTGTTTCCCAGTGGAACAGTGGGTTTTACCCACTGCTTGGGACAGTCACCAAGCAGGTAACTGCTTCTGGTACATCATTTTCAACCAGTTTCACAAATTTTGATGTTAGGGACGGAAATATCATTTGGTGGGATCATTATGATGCTATCAGTGGATATGGCAATTTACTGAATCCCTGGAGCTCACCATCATTGCCCTACTTTGAGCTGCAGTTGTCACATAATGCTATTAGTGGCACGGACAGCAATCCCGATGAAACAATTACTGCAAACCTGTATGATGAAAGTGATACCCTCTTGGTGACTACCAGCGACGACGATGACAGTGATCCATGGCGATTCTGGTTGGGAAATTTCGGGACCTATACATTCCAGCCTGGTTATAAGATTGTTGTCAGCTCAACCAGCGGATGGTCATCTGAGATGGTTGTACCTGGTCTCTCCATAATTGGTGATATGTCGTCTGATATGATCACTGCGCAGGGACCGGATGGGCGGCTGTTCCTGGAAGTATATAACTCAGATTTCAGCCAGGGACAGGGCAGCTTTATACCTGCCTCAGATGTGCTGTGGAACCTGGCTTACTATGGATGGGACCTTATGCAAGGGGACACGATTGCGGTAACTTACGAGGCATTAGATGGAAACCGGGCGAGGCTTGAAGAGCGCATGGGTGAAGTGTATAATGTTGGCACCTGGCTGAGTCCGGGATCCCAAGACTGGATATGGGGGAATGCCATACCAGGTTCAGAAGTGACGATCGAGACGGACTCAGAGACACTTACTGCTTATGCTGACCCAAGTTGCGATGGCTGTTGGGGGGGAGTCTCAATTGATCTTGAACCCGGGGACACGATCACCGTAACAGCAGGCGACGGCCTTTACCCAGTTGAGTTTTCCATTACCACTCCTTTTGTGGCACAGGCTGACTCTGACACAGACGTTGTTGCTGGTCAGGTAGGTGGACGAGCCGATGATTGGGTGGATATTAATGGCAATTGGGAGAATGGCTATCAGCAGATAACCACAAACGCTGATGGAAGTTTTTCAGCTGATTATGATGATATACCACGTGGGGGTGATGGAGGTATTCACTATTCTTATATTGAAGATGCCACACAGATTGTTTCCGAACTGTATTTTAGAGCTCCTGACCTGGTCTTGGATATTTTCCCCCAGAATAACAGCATCGAAGGCAGATACGCTCTCGGGCATGAGATCACGTTGAAGGTTTATGACAGTGGGGACATGCTTAAAGCCACCATAACGCTTCCAACTGAAGAAGTAGAGTGGTTCGGATCCATGACAGGCTTTTCCACTCAAAATCAAGACGATCTCTGGAATCCCTCTCTTCCGGACATTGCTCCAGGCGACAAGGTATATGGTTTCGTGGACGATGCGGAGAGCTTCGATGCTTACGCACAGGTTGGTGAAATAACTGCCGAGGTAGATGCGGATGCCAACAGCATCAGCGGGTATTTGGATGTCGATTGGCTACCTGATGATGAGCTGGTGAGAGTGGACTGCCAGCCTTGGGGCGCGCCTGGCGGTGCTACAAGCAAAGAGGATTTTATCTTCCCAACAGGAACTGATCCTTTCACCTGCTCATGGGATCCCGATACCGAGTGGGACGTCGAGCCGGGTCAGGACATCGGGGTGATATACCAGGATGAGGATGGAGATAATATTATCTATTGGTTCCAGGAAATTTCATATGACCTGTACCTGGATATTAATTACGACCATGATTGGATCGAGGGCCAGTATCCCCCCGGTTACGAAGTGACATTAACCGTAACTGAAAGCGATGGAACGACCGTCAAAGCCACAACCACAATAACGACAAGTGAAGTACCCTGGTGGGGCGGGCAAACAGGCTTTTCGACCAATATGGATACTATATGGGATCCAGAACGCCCTGATATCCAACCGGGCGACTGGGTGTATGGCGAGGTAGAGGCTGAAGGTACCACCTATTATGCCGAAGTCCAGCTTGGAACGATCACAGGCGAAGTAAATATCGATACTGACAGCATCCGTGGGACTATCAATGCATCCTGGCTGCCGCAGGATGTTGATGTGGAGGTGCAGTGCCATGCCTGGGGTTCAGATGGAGGTGCACCCAGCAAACAGGATAATGTCCCTCCAAATGGAAGTGTCATCTACGCATGCTCATGGGATCCCGACACAGAGTGGGATATCCAACCATACCAGCAAGTGGGTGTATCATACAGGGACCCTGCCGGGCATTGGGTGTATGGTGTGTTCGAAGGTTATACCGATGAACTGATCCTGAGCATCCATTATGACCATGAGTGGATAGAAGGGCGCTATGAACCAGGACATACGGTCTACCTGCAGGTCCAAGATCCCGAAGGACAGGAAAAAGCACATATCACCCTGCCAACAGGTCTCATCGACGGGTGGGGTGGGCAATCAGGCTTTTCCACCTACATGGAAGGCGCTCAGTGGATACCCAATCACCCAGATATTCAACCGGGCGACATCATCCACGGCGAAGTGGATGATGGCAGCCAATTCTGGGCAGATGTGGAAATTGCTTCTGTCACTGGAATTGTTGATCTGGAAGAAGATAGCTTAACCGGGACACTTAACGCAGCATGGTTGATGCCTGGACCGGTGGATATTGGCTGCTATATCTGGGAGAATAACAGCCCAGGCAACAAATATACCTCAGTGATTCCCAATGGTACGGAAATCTTCACTTGTGATTGGATCGATGATGGGTGGGATATCGTACCCGGTACACAGGTGATGGTGGCTTACTTTGAGCCAGCCGGGCATGAGATTATTGGCGACTTTAGTTATCCAACCCCTTACCTGCAGATCCAAAAACGGTTTGAGGGCGGAGAAAACCCGGGTGTGGGAGGTAATGCCACTTTCTATGTGCAGTACCACAATCAAGGCAAGGGAGATGCTGAGGACGTGACGATCACAGACACAATGGTTGGCATGACCTACCTCGGGGATACCTCCGGGTTCATACTTACCGGATCCGGAAGTGAAGTTAGTTGGAATCTTGGCACAGTGCCCCCAGGAGACTGGGTCGGTTTCTTTGTCTATGCCCAGGTAACCGCTGATGCAGGTGCTCCAGTCAGCAACACGGTTGAAATCAGTACCAGCAGCTTTGACCAGGGCGACCCCTTGGAAAAAGTAAGCACCTGGGAAGGCACGGTCAGTCCTTACGATGCCAAACTCAGTGTGAATAAAGGCACCTGGACCTGGAACCCAGCACCTGGAGAGTATTTTGTCTATAATGTCGGTGTTTGTAACAATGGTTCGACAGGCAGCGCATCGGTATCCCTGACAGACATCCTACCTGGAGCGACAACCTTTGACAATTGGTGGGCTAGGGAGGCTGGTTGGGAGCAAACAGCTCTGCTAGATCATACTCTTGGGTTGCAACACCCGTCAATTCCTGCCCACTACTGTTATGAGGTATATATCCGTGTCTTGCTGGATCCTGAATCGATATCGGGTGATTTATTGACCAATGTAGCGAGTATTGATACTTTGATTAACACTGATATTGAAAATGGTGTGGCAACCCTTGAACATAACGTTGGTGATCCTTATACAGATCTATCTATCTCTACCAACTGGCATTGGGGAATGCTGGTCCCAGGAGGAAATTACCGCTACGGAATTCAATTCAAGAATGAAGGCAATGTTTCGGTGGCTGGTCCGATTGATGTTACGGCAACCATCCCTTCTGGAACAACTTTCGCGGGTTGGAATCACTGGGACTGGGCAGATGTCAGTGATCCGGTCTTCTTGGACAACCAGGTCACCTGGCAGGTGGATACCCTGGATCCTGGAATTTCGGGGACGATTGAGGTCTGGTTGGATATTGATGCAGAAACAGTGCCTGGCACACTTTTGTTCCACAGCGTTGAGATCGAAGTTCAGCCGGAAGAGGGATTCACCGAAAATAACTTGAGCAGCATGGAGGAGACGGTCCATAATCATGGTCCCAACCTACGCATCAGAAAGTGGGGAGACTGGCACGGGTACGGTGAGGGGCATAATGCCTGGTATCAACTGCAGGTGGAGAATGTTGGCGACCAGATTGTTGAAAATGTGGTCATCCGAGATGACTACCCTGCAGCGATGGAATTGGACGGTGGGCTAAATGTCGGCTTCTGGCAATCATGGACCTGGGAAGACAATCCAGCTTCAAATTATTTTACAGTAACATTGGAGAAATTGGAGCCAACCTGGAATGTGGGGATTAATTTCAATGTCGTTATTCCAGGGGATGAGCCTGTGCCATTTGGACAGGTCTTCACAAACACTGCCACTATTACAGAGGATCCTGAAGATAGCAACCCTGAAGATAATACTGCAATTTACCTGTTAGGCAGTGGACCGGATATGTTCGTGGAGAAGACTCTACAACAGGGTAAGTTCATTCCTGGCGAAGAAGTGACTTTCCTGTTACGCTTTGGCAATGCCCAACCCGGTCATGCCCAGTGGTGGAACATGACAGGAAATGGGATAGTAACCGATACCTTGCCTGATGGAATGAGTTATGTCTCCGCGGTTCTGCACTGGTGCGGTGAGACAGAGTGGTGTGATTTCACACCTGAAGATCCCATCGATCAGACATTATCATGGACAATTGGCGCATATAACGCGGGAGCTTGGAATGAGGTCCTGCTGACTGTGTTAATCAGCGACGATGTGCAGGATGGGGATGAGCTGGTCAACTTGCTGGAAATCGTCAGTACAGAGCCAACACAGGATCTTGACCCCTTCCCAGATAATAACAGTAGCAGTTACACTGGGAAAGTGGAGATCCCATTCTTCTACATTTATCTTCCACTTGTGCTGCGTAATTAGATATAGAAACAACAGGGGAGTCTGCTCATTAACAACAATTACAATACCTGGCTCATTTTTACACTTAGATTTGAGCCAGGCTTGTTTAAGGGTGCATACATTCGGAGAAAGCTACTTATACTATCGATTTTCGAAAATTGTGATACCCTAAGTGTATAATTAATGGTGTTAATCACCTGCCGGAATGACTCATACTGAAGTCACATTAAATTATTAAGATCAAATAATAAGTCCCAAAAATGAAAGAAAGTAAATCCAAGATTATTACTTATGCTCTAGGGATGTTTATCACGTCCATTCACATCAATCTTCTCAAGACCTATACAGCTATTTATTATGTAGACGCGCTGGGGCTCAAAACCACCCACTGAGCGCTGGTACTTTTTTTTATTTATACCTTCATTGATGTTATTGACAACCCGGTGTATGGTTTCCTGAACGACCGGACTCGCACCAAGTGGGGCCGACGACTTCCCTTGCTGGTGATCGGCAATCCCCTGATTATCTTGGGATTGGTTGTTTTTACAGCACGCCCGCTTTTCTGGCAGGAAACTCATTGCTTGCCTATGCGACTTTGTTCTATATTTTCACAGATATGCTGGACTCGTTGATCAATGCCAATTATGGCGCTTTGTTCCCTGAGTTAGTCCGTACAGACGCCAGTCGCGCCAAGACAACTCTGAGATCAATCAGATTCAGCTGTTGCTTGGTCATGCCAGCATTCAAACCACGGAGAGATACCTGGGAACCAGGCAGGATCTGAACGATGCCCCGGCTGACCGCCTGGGGATTGAGCTTAAACGCTAAATCAAAGCTTACTCTGCCCCATCTGAGAGGTGACCCGGTAAATAAATATAAACTATACGAAATAAAAGGATATTTACTTTTGCGGGCTGTTGCCAAACCAGACCAGGTAGCCCTTATCTCAAGGAGAAAATGCCATTGACCATGCAAATTTTCCTAAAAATTGATTTACTTTGAAAAATTATCGTTTGGTGTCATAAAAGGTATAATTCTTTAATAAGTCTTGTAATTTATTGCATGAAGTCTGTGAACCTTAACCAAAACCTTTTTTTATTTTCTAAAGCCAAGGAGGAGTCATGAAAGAAAGCAAGTTCAAGACCTTTAATTACGCCGTAGGTATGTTCGGCACATCCATCCCAATCAATCTATTGAAAACCTTTGCTGCAGCTTATTATGTCAAAGACCTGGGTCTGATCACAGCTGCGCAGTGGGCAAGCGTCCTGTTTTGGTACACCTTTATCGATGCCATTGACAACCCGGTCTATGGTTACCTGTCTGACCGCACGCGCACCAAATGGGGTCGGCGCAAACCCTGGTTGGTGATCGGCGCACCGCTGCTGGTGCTGGGACTGATCGCTTTCTACTCGCCGGCATCCTTCCTGAGTGGCGGTTCTGCCTTTGCCTGGGTGATGCTTATCTACATCTTTACCGGTACACTTGACTCGGTCATTAATGCCAACTACGGTGCGCTTTTTCCGGAGCTCTTCCCGGATGATGTCAGCCGTGCCAAGACAAATGCTCTGCGGCAGGCTTTCCAGTTGGTCGCCATGATCATCAGCATCGCTCTCACCCCTGTTGTGGCCGGAAAACTAGGCTTCAGTACCACCGCCATCATTTATGGCATTATCGGTGGTGCGGTCATCCTGTACATGGCACTAACCAGCAAGGAAAAACCGGTTGAGCCCGAGGAAAAAAAGCCCCAGTTATGGGAAAGCATAAAAAGCCTGGTCACCAATTGGAAATTCTGGATTGCAGGCTTTGCCAACGCTTTTTACAGCGCTACCATGTCGCTCGTTATGGCTGCGCTGCCTTTCTATGCTGACTACAAGCTCGGGATCAGTAGTTTGCAGCAAACCATCCTGTTTGCCACCGTATTGTTGATTGCGATTGGCAGCGTGGCTGTGTGGGCAGCCCTGGTTAGGAAGTATTCGCTTATCCCGGTCTGGCGGGCAGCTTTGATCACACTCACCATGGCATTCATCCCACTTTACTTTGCCAACAGCTTTGTTATGGCAATCATCTGCAGCGCTCTGGTAGGATTTGGATTTGCTGGCGTGATCACTACCATGGACCTGGTGCACGCCAAGATCATGGATGAGGATCGGCTCAAGCACGATGTGCGCCGCGAGGGCATCATCTCTAACGCACTGGGCTTCATGAACCGCCTGAACGGTTTATTTACCAGCCTGGCTTTCCTGCTGATCACGCGCCTCTTTGGCTTCGTTAGTGGGGATCAACCTGGCCCGAGCCCAGATCAGGCTTCCCTGTTCCTGCTGACGGTCTTCCCCTTCGTTCTCTCGGCCATCAGTGTGGTGTTTGCATTTATCCTGAATTTTAAGGGTATGCCAGCCGCGTCAAAACCAGAGGATCTGGCCGAAGTTTAGAACGAAAAAACCTGCCCCCAGGTTTTCAGCGCTCGGGTTGGGCAGAATTTATGCCCGATACATAGTTTAAGTGAAGGCTGGCGAAGTTTGGCTTTGCCAGCCCATGGAAAGGAAAAACGCCATGGCATTGATAAGACTTGACCATACCCCTGAAACTATAAAAGTTTGTACTTCTTTGTTTGTTATTTTGCCCGACCCTTCCAAAGTTGGATTATTGCCTATACGCAGTCGTAAGGTTTTATACCTGTACCACGGGTTGAGCGATGATGCCAGCGCCTGGCAGCGCTATTCCTCGATCGAAACGGTCGCCAACCAGTACGGACTGGTGGTCATCATGCCATCCGTTGGGCGTTCTTTCTATACCGACCAACCAAATGAACAGATGTACTTCACTTATTTAATGAAAGAGCTCCCTCAGTACCTTGAGGATGTTTTTGGGCTGCGGCCAAAGCGTGAAGATACCCTGCTGGCGGGCCTCTCGATGGGCGGGTATGGCGCTTTCAAGGCTGCCCTGCTCCATCCGGAAATGTTCGGCGCGGTGGCCAGTTTTTCAGGGGTTCTCACTTTTGATTTTCTGCAGTACCGTACTGATGATCCGCGTAATAAAGAATTTTCATACCTGTTCGGTGATTTAACAAAATTACCTGGCAGCATGCATGATCCCAAGGTGTGGCTGCAGAAGGCTTCCGGCAACCCCAGTAATCTTCCTAAACTTTATGTGGCATGCGGCAAGCAGGATGATCTTTACCCCATCAACAATATCTTTTATGAAATCTGCCAACAATTTGGCATTCCAGTTGATTACTTGGAAGAAGATGGCAAACACGACTGGTATTTCTGGGATCGTCAGGTCAAACGTTTTATTGAGCTTGTGCTCGGTCCTCCACCAGCATAAAGGATAAATCATCATGGAAGAGACAATCAAATTGCCTTTATTCATTGAGCATAGCCAGCAGGGTGCCTACTTTACACTGCCTTTCACCCTCCCCCAGGATGTTGAACAACTTAATATTACTTACAGTTATCAGCGCTATGACGGATCAACTTACCCGGTACACCAGGGTATTTTCACTTCAAAACAGGAGATCAACATTATCGACCTGGGGCTGATTGCCCCGGATGGCAGCCAGGTCGGTGCTTCCGGCTCTGACAAGACCGAGATCTTCATCAGCCAGAACGATGCCACTCCCGGCTATTCTCCCCACGCCCTCCCCGCCGGGGAATGGTCGATTTTGGTTGGTGCTTACAAGATCGCCCCTGAAGGGGTCAAGGTTTCTTATACAATTTCGTATAAGCAAAAGAAAATTAAGCTACTTAAAGGCGATCTTCATATGCACACCCTGGCATCGGATGGCGTGCATACTGTCAAGGAGCTAGCCACAAAGGCTATGCGCAACGGTTTGGATTTTATTGCCATCACCGACCATAACCAGATGGTTTCCCGTGATGCCTTACCAAAAATTTCGGGAATCACACTCATCCCGGGGGTTGAATGGACACACTACCTGGGGCATGCCAACTTTTTAGGGGTTGACAGGCCCTACGATGGTCCTTTTATGACCAATAGCGACCAGGAAATGCAGTCAAAATTCGCCCAGGCACGTCAAAATGGAGCTTTAATAACGGTTAACCACCCCTTTGAGAGCGGCTGTGAGTTCAAATTTGACCTGAATAGCATCCATTTTGATGCCCTGGAGGTCTGGAACGGTCCGATGCGCGAATCCAACCTACGGGCTGTGGGCTTATGGCAGCAGTTGCTTTGTTCAGGATTGAAAATCCCCGCCTGCGGCGGCAGCGATTATCACCGGGACACGCCCTTTATTTTCCTTGGCGGTCCCACGATGGGCGTATATTCACGTTCCACCGGCTTTTCTGACATTCTTGAAGCTATCAGGCAGGGGCACGCCTACATCACATTTGCCCCCAACGGACCCAGCCTGGATATGCATGTTGGGGATGCCATGATGGGCGACAGCACACCATGGAAAAAAGAGAACCAGGTAAAAATCCAGGCGCAAGGACTGCAAAAGGGTGACATCATACGAGCGGTCACCCAGGCTGGCAGTGTGCCAATCCTGGAAGCACCCCAGAATGGGGAAGCGAGTATCTCGCTGCCAGTCGAAGAACCCGGCTTTATGCGTATCGAGATCCTGCGTTCCTTCCTACCGGGCATCCCACCCCTGCCAGCGCTGTTGGGTAACCCAATATATTTTGATGCAGGGTAATGGATTGATAAAATTACTGCAACAGACCAGGTAATTTGCAGAATCTTATTGTCTTTGGGCTGACTTTGGGAGCATAAAGATGAATGGCAGCCCCAGGGGGAATATACCCGCCGCGATCAAAAAGGTCAGGCGCATACCAAACGTATCTGCCATCTTCCCCGCCGCCAAAATAGCAACTGATTGCAGAATAAAATTGAATGCCATGTATATGCCATTGGCAAAAGAGCGGTTGCCGGGAAAACTCTCCAGGATGATCGCCATAAAGACCGGGATGATCGATATGCCCACAATACCGATCAGAATGAGCAGCGGGATCTGCCAGAAACCCTTAAGCTGAATAAAGAGGAAGGTGAGAATGGGGGTCAATACATAGGAAATGACGAGCATCCTCTTGCGCCCAAGGCGATCACTGAGTGTGCCGGTAATTAATGTCCCGGGAACACTGGCAATCTGCATGATCGACAACGAAGCCCCCGCCACCCAGAGTGT
>CAYSZB010000044.1:12675-16131 GCA_964435475.1 uncultured Anaerolineaceae bacterium
CCCAGTTCGCCACCCATCATCCAGAGACTCATCCCGCGACCCAACTTGGACCCGGAATTCACGCTGCTGACCACCGGACCGGTGGCATGGAGGGAGGCGGAACTCAACCCGGAGATGACAAGTAGGAAGATCAGAAAACCCGTGGAGGGTGCAATGCCCAGGCAACTCATTGCTACGCCGGTGATGGCTGGCGAAAGGATGATCAGGAGGCGCATGTTCCTGCGATCCGCCAGCCTGCCGATCAGGGGTTGCAAGAGTGAGGGGAGGTTGTAAAACAAGGAAAGAAGACCGGCAGTGGTGTTGGTGAGGGTAAATTTTTGGATCAACAGGGGAAGCAGGGCGGGCAGGAAACCAGAATATGTATCATGCATGGCATGCGCACTGGCCATTAATACCACTTTGCCTGTATTGAATTTGTCAGATCTGGTCTCTGCTGCAACGCTCATGGTGTCTCCCAAAGGTTATATTGTACAACAGTTAGCCCTATGAGGTGGAACAAAGCGGAATTCTGCCATTCCGGTTAGTGGTTATTGGAGGATCCTAACATTCAAGATTCATACGGATTGATCTCTTTGTGATCTTTACAAGCAACAATAGTCCGTCCAGCCATGATATATAATTAGGCGAGTTTAAACTTCAAACCAAGAGGCAGGAATTTATCATGGATTTAAGCAATGAGCAATACAGCAAGCAATCTCCACTGTTGCCCCTGAGCATCGAAATTGTGCAGGAACTTTGGAGTAAGACCTACAACCAGGACGGCAAGCCGGACTGGTCGCACATCCTGCCCTATTACGATGAGCAGCTCGTCTTCCAGGACTCCATCCAGCGCGTCGAAGGCAAAGCGGAGTTCAGTGCGATGTGTTCGCGGTTGACAGAACGCTGCGAGAAACTGACGATGGACATTTTAACGATATCTCAAACCGGGAATTTCATTTTTTTTGACTGGAAAATGACCATGGTCTTCAAAAAATATCCCAGCACACCGATCTTTGGCTGTACAAAACTGACCCTCGGTGAAACAGGTACCATCAGCGAACAAAGGGATTACTTTGACCTGTGGGGTGACATCTTCAACGGCATACCGCGTTTCAAGAAGCACTACCGCAAATTCATGCAGCAAAAATTTGGATAAGGACCGGGTTAAGATATGCAACTTCCAGAAGAATTGATGTTTATGGCTAATGCTCGCAAACCACAAAAGACCACGGATGCGCGCATGGATGGCAAGACCTGTATCATCACCGGGGCAACCTCCGGGGTTGGATACGCCGCTGCCAGACGGTTTGCACAGGGTGGCGCCCGGCTGATCCTGGTCTGTCGAAACCAGGAAAAAGGCCAAAAGGTTAAGGATGAACTGCAGAAGGAATTTGGGACCCAAACCGATCTGCTAATAGCTGATTTTTCAGACCTGGACCAGGTGAGAAATGTAGCAATCCAGATCCTGGAGCAGTTTGAACACCTGGATGTGCTGATCAATAATGCCGGCATCCACAACACCAGGCGCATCCTCACCCCCGTTGGATTTGAGGAAGTGTTTTGTGTGGATCACCTGGCTTCATTCCTGCTCACCCGGTTATTACTGGAGAGAATGATCCAAAGTGCGCCTGCCAGGATCATCCAGGTGAACTCAGAGGGACACCGCTTCAATGGGCTGGATATTGAAGACTTGGCCTGGGCAAAACGCCGTTACAAAGGTCTGCAGGGCTACGGGGCAGCCAAAACAGCGCAACTGCTCACCGCCTGGAAGCTGGCTGACCAACTGGAAGGCACAGATGTGACGATCAATGCGATGCACCCGGGAGCAGTGGTGACCAATATCGGGATGAACAACGGCTTGCTATACCGGTGGTACCAGAAGTACCTGCTATTCCCAACGATGAAACCACCAACCATATCCGCAGAGGCTCTTTACTACCTGGCAGCTGCACCTGAAATGGCATCAGTTACCGGCAAGTTCTTCAACCTGACCATCGAAGAGAAACCAGCGCCCCATGCTCTGGACCGGGAGTTGGGCGAAAAAGTGTGGGCGCTGAGCGAACAGATGACCGGTTTGTACTCAGATTAACGGGGTAAACAGTAAATTAATGATACAATATGTGCGTTTATGCGCTTATGCATATATATGGAAATTATGGAAATTGACCGACTAAGCAAAGAAATACAACTATTACACCAACAGGTATGCCCGGCGCTTGGAGATCCCAAACGCATGCTGATCCTTTACCTCCTGGATGATGGGATGAAGTGCGTCAATGACCTGGCGCAATCACTTGAGGTACCCCAATCGACGGTTTCGCGCCATCTGCGCGTGCTGCGTGAACACGGGCTGGTCAGGACAGAACGCCAGGGTACCAGCGTGGTATACAGCCTGGCCAATGAGCGTATCATCCAGGCTTTGGAACTGCTGCGCCAGGTGATGTCGGAACAGATCAAGGAACGATTGGCCCAGGCAAACTTAACTTAAGAATCTTATTGTTTGAAAATATCATATTAAAGGAGTTTTTTTATGAAAGTTGTTATTGTTGGTGGTGTTGCAGGCGGTGCCAGTACTGCTGCCAGGCTGCGACGCATGGATGAAGCAGCTGAGATCCTGATCCTGGAAAAAGGCCCGGATATCTCGTTTGCCAATTGCGGCATGCCCTATCACATCGGTGAGGTGATCACAGAGCGTGAAAAGTTGCTGGTGGTAACCCCTGAAAGCCTGCGTGGATTGCTCAACATTGAAGCGCGGGTTAACCAGGAAGTCTTAAAAATTGACCGCAATACCAAGAGTGTCCTGGTGCGGGATCAGGTAACAGGGCTGGAATACTTAGAATCCTACGACCGCCTGGTACTCTCACCAGGCGCTGCACCGATCGTGCCGCCGCTGCCGGGTGTGGACCTGCCGGGTGTTTTCACACTGCGCAACCTGCCCGATATGGACAGGATCAAGTCCTTCGTTGATGAACAGAAGCCTGCGCGAGCTGTGGTGGTTGGCGGCGGGTTTATTGGCCTGGAGATCGCTGAAAACCTGGCGCATCGCGGTGTTCAGGTTACCCTGATCGAAATGCTTAACCAGGTGATGGCACCCATTGACTACGAGATGGCCGCCCTGGTACACCAGCATCTGCAATTCAAGAAGATCCGCCTGGCACTGGGCGATGGTCTGAAGTCCATCCAACCCGGCGAACATGAAGGATGGCTACAGGTTTGTCTTTCCAGTGAACGCAAAGTGGATGCTGAGATGGTCATCCTGTCCATTGGAGTCAAACCAGAAAGCCGCCTGGCAAAAGAGGCCGGGCTGGATCTTGGTGTACGTGGAACGATCGTCACCAATGAACACATGCAGACTTCTGACCCGGATATTTATGCTGTTGGTGATGCGGTACAAGTGACCAGCCTTTTGACCAATGCCCCCACCAGCCTGGCGCTCGCCGGTCCGGCCAGCCGTGAAGCCAGGATCGCTGCCGATCA
>CAYSZB010000044.1:16231-19529 GCA_964435475.1 uncultured Anaerolineaceae bacterium
CTTGAAGAACTTGAGCTGTCTTACGCTCCCCCCTACGGCTCCTCACGCGACCCGGTAAATATCCTCGGATTTGCTGCAGCCAATGCACTGCGCGGAGACACCAAGCTCATCCATTGGGATGAGGTAAAAACGCTGGATCGCCAGGAATACTTCATCCTCGATGTGCGCAGCCAGGAGGAACTGACCCTGGGTATGATCGATGGAGCGGTGCATATTCCCATGGACCAGTTGCGTCGCCAGGTTAACGAGGTCCCCAAATCCAAAAAAGTCCTGGTGTACTGCCAGACCGGGCAGCGTTCATATTTCGCCTGCCGTGCACTGAAGCAGCTGGGTTTTGACGTTTACAACCTCAGCGGCGGCTTTAAGACCTACTCGCATGCCATAGGGAGGCAGTCCAACTTTGATGTCTTTGAGCATGTCTCGATCACCAGCCGCGAAGAGATCCGCGAAGTGCCCCCAAAACCCAGTGGGAAAACGATCAGCGTGGATGCCTGCGGACTGCAGTGCCCGGGACCGATCCTTAAACTATACAATGCAATCAAAGACGTTTCCGAAGGCGACATTGTCACCGTCCAGGCCACCGATTTTGGCTTCACCACCGATGTCGAAAGCTGGGCAAAGAGCACCGGCAACCAATTGTTGTCGCTTGATACAGAAAATGGCGTGATCATAGCGAAGGTTCAAAAAGGTAGACCAAAACCTGCTGCAGCAGGCGGTAGTATGGGTATGAACAAAACCCTGGTCGTCTTTTCCGGTGATATGGACAAAGCCATTGCCGCTTTCATTATTGCCAATGGTGTGGCAGCATCAGGACATACAGCAACCATGTTCTTCACCTTCTGGGGCCTGAACCTGCTGCGCAAGAACGAGCATGTCAAAGTTAAGAAGAACCTGATAGAAAAAATGTTCGGCTGGATGATGCCGCGCGGCACCAGGAAAGCAAAATTATCCCAGATGCACATGGCAGGGATGGGAACAGCTATGATCAAAGGCATCATGAAGAAGAAAAATGTCGACTCCCTACCCGTAATGCTGCAGACTGCCCTGGATAACGGGGTGAAATTACAGGCTTGCCAGATGTCGATGGATCTGATGGGCATCAAGCGTGAAGAATTGATCGATGGGATCGAAACCGTTGGGGTTGCCACCATGCTGGCAGCATCGGATGAATCGAACGCGGTGATCTTTATTTAGCATTTGCTTTCAAAAAAAGTCCTTACAGGTGGTGCCTGCAAGGACTTTTTTATTTTACGAAATGCCGCAGTAGGATTAGGCCAAAGGTTTATCGACAATGATCCATGTAATAGCGCCATCCTTCTTCACCTGACACTCCGCCAGGAAGGGAGCAAATAACGCAACCATTTTTTGAGGTGCTATGAAATGGCTGCGCATCAGAGCCAGTTTTTCAGCCAAAGCCAGCAGTTTGACCCCAAAATGATCGATATTGGGCTCTTCTATGACGAGCCTACCACCGGGTTTCAGGACCCGCCATAGTTCTGCGGCTGTCTGGGCAGCATCTTCCACATGGTGCAGGGCATCGACAATGATGATGGCGTTAAAAAGGTTGCCTGCAAAGGCTAGGGTTTCAGTTGAAGTGCAGATCGGCAACAAACCTTCCTTTTCCTTGGCTATCCGGACCATCTTGAAGGACTGATCTGCTGTGACGACCCGGCAGATCCCGCGTTGGAAACCCTGCGAGATCCTCCCAGTACCTCCCCCGGCATCCAGGACCAGGGCACCATCATGAAGATGAAAAAGATTGGTTAAGCGCTCAATATTGTGGTCATTAAAGATCCTGTCATAATAAGGCGCTACGAAGCCGAAGTGATCAAGTTTTGTTTTCATAAATACCTATGCGCTTTTACAAATTGTTATCAACCAATAAACGCCTGGTGACTATTATATCTGTTACTTACTCCCTGATTTTCAGCAAAATGTGATTCTAGTCGTGCAAGATGAACCAGGGGGAGCAATGGTCATTGGGCGTGGCAAGATGATGCTCCTCATAAAATTCAAAGCCACAAGTTGAAAGAATACAACTTATCATTTTGATTGCCAGGATTAGGAAAAAACCAGAAATATTACTTCTGGTCACCTATCCTGACTCTTGGATCAACGATTGCATAAACAAAGTCAAGCAAAAATACTGTGATTGCCAGTAAATATGCATAAATGATGGTTGTACCAACTATTACTGGAATATCATAAAGGCCGATCGCCTTGTAGGTTACCAATCCCAGGCCTGGCCAAATAAAGACCGATTCTGTAATTATGGCACCGGTCCAGATAACAATTAACATAAGGGCAAAGGAAGTAATGATGGTTGGAAGGGTAGGCCGTAATATGTAACGTCGTTCAATATTCCGGGAAGTCAGACCCTTGGCAATAGCCGTATCCACATAATCCTCACTGGAATAAATTAAGAAAAAAGTTCGCCAATCGTAAATACTGATGAAAAACGAGCTTAATATCAGCGAACTGGCTGGCAGGATCAGGTGTTTAAGAACACTGAGAGCACGTTCAAGAAAATTATCAGGCACCGGGGCATCAATAACGCCACCGAATGGAAGCACTTTTAAAACAGCTGAAATAATTAATATTAAAAATATGCCGTAGAACCATGAGGGTATGGAAGATGAAGGTGAAAGTAAGATTACAATCTTGTCCCAAATGCTGCCATAAGTCCGTGAAAGAGCCAGAGCAATAAACAGCGTGCTGAAGAAAAGAGACAACTCAGAAGTGCCCATTAAAAGCAGGGTGTAGGGAATCCTTTCCAGGATGATCACCCTTACGCTTCGGGAACCACCATCACTGGTCATATTCTGTGCACGACCAAGTGACAATGTCAGTGCATTCTTTAAATAGCGGAGACTTCGAACCATCAATGGCTGATCCAGGTCGAGGCGTTCAATCTCACTTTGGATCTTTTCAGCTGCCAGATTCGCTTTTGTCTCCGGATCCAGCATTTTGAAAGCTGGATTCATTTGGACCTGCATCGTGATCCGTTGCTGGATCTCTCCCTTCATCATTTCATCAACATAACCGCCCATATTGGCGATCATAATCGTCAGAAAAACAGCCAGAACAACTGTTATGAAAAGAGACAGCAACTTGATCGTTGAATACTTCAGTAACCTGGCAACCGGGTTGGCTGTTTTAGATTTTACATTCTTTGACTTTACATTAATAATTTCTACATTTGATGCCATACATTCTACCTTCTATGATGTGCACCTTGGCAAATTGGCTGATCGATATCGTTGATCAGTTGGCACAGGAGTTGATTTTAGCTGAAAGC
>CAYSZB010000045.1:0-18936 GCA_964435475.1 uncultured Anaerolineaceae bacterium
GTCACCGGGACGGTGCAATCGATCCCGCTGATCGCTTCATCTGTGATGAGCAAGAAAATTGCGGCGGGCGCGCAGGCGATCGTGTTGGACGTCAAGACCGGCAAGGGGGCGTTCATGCAGACACTTGAGGAAGCCAGGCAACTGGCTGAAACGATGGTTTCGATCGGCGAGTTGAGCGGGCGAAGCGTGGTCGCCGTGCTTTCAAACATGGAAGAGCCGCTTGGCATTGCGGTAGGAAATGCCATGGAACTGGCAGAAGCCGTCCAGACCCTGAAAGGCAAGGGACCGGATGATTACATGGAACACAGCCTGACCTTATCAGCGCATATGCTGGTTTTGGGTAAAAAGGCAAAAGACCTTGCCCAGGGGAAGCAAATGGCTTTGGAAGTGATCGAAAACGGCAAAGCCTTTGAAATGTTGAAAAAGCTGGTCAAAGCGCAGGGTGGGGATGCCAGGGTGATCGACGACCTGTCACTGCTGCCCCAGGCAAAGTACTCGGCGGAAGTCAAAGCAGACGCAGATGGATGGATAGGCGAGGTGAATGCCCGCGAGGTAGGGGAAACCGCAGTTGACCTCGGTGCCGGCAGGGCAAAGAAGGGGGACGCCATCGACCCGGCAGTGGGGATCATGGTAAGAGTGAAGGTCGGGCAAAAGGTCAAAAGGGACCAGGTGTTATTCGAGGTGAAAGCAAATGACCCCGGCTTATCAGCAACAGCAGAAAAACGCCTGAAAAATGCGGTGAAAATCTCAGCCGAGCAAGTCGACCCGCTGCCCCTGTTTTTCGGCACGATCGGGGGATAAGGGGACCTGGTAGAAAAGTAGATCAGAATTGGTAGTGGAAACAGGCATATTGTCCAGGCAATAGCCCTGAATAGATGTATAATCCTACCTTTGTAAAGGTAAAAGTAAATGTTAAAAGAACGTAAGGATATTCGGAACGTGGCAATCATCGCGCATGTAGACCACGGCAAAACAACATTAATTGACGGCATGCTAAAGCAGGCCAAGATATTCCGCAGCAACCAGAAGGTCCAGGAACGGATCATGGACTCGAATGACCTGGAGCGGGAACGCGGGATCACAATCCTGGCGAAGAACACAGCAATAACAATCCCTGACGAAAAAACAGGCGAACTGGTCAAGATCAATATCGTTGACACTCCAGGGCATGCCGATTTTGGGGGAGAGGTTGAACGCATCCTGAATATGGTGGATGGGGTGTTGCTGCTGGTCGATGCGGCGGAAGGACCCAAACCGCAAACCAGATTTGTCTTGAAACAGGCGATCAGCAAGCATTTGAAAACCATCGTGGTGATCAATAAACTGGACAGGAAAGATGCGGATGCTGACAGGTCATTAAACGATACCTTTGACCTGTTCATTGAATTAGGGGCAGACGAAGAGCTGACCGATTTCCCGATCATCTATGCCAACGGCATTGAGGGACGGGCTGGCGACACAGCTGAACTTTCAGACAACCTGCAGCCACTGTTCAGGGGTATCCTGGAACACATTCCCGGTCCCAAAGTGGACCTTGAAGAACCGTTCCAATTACTGGTAACCAACCTGGGCTATGATGAATACAGCGGGGTGACCGCGGTCGGCCGGATTCAGTCGGGAAGGATCCGGGCTGGACAGACCCTGGCGAGGATCAAGCATAACGGGGAAGTGGAAACAGAATATGCGCGGTACCTTTTTGTTTTCCAGGGACTGGAAAAAGTGGCAGTCAGCACGGCGGAGGCGGGAGAAATTGTGACCGTGGCCGGGTTGAAGAACATCGCCATCGGCGACACGCTGGCAGACCTTGAGAACCCCAAGGCGCTACCGGTAATTTTTGTGGAACCACCGACGGTGCAGATGACCTTTGGAGTCAGTACTTCACCCCTTTCGGGGCGTGAAGGGCGCTGGAGCACCTCCCGGAAACTGATGGAAAGGTTAATGCAGGAACTCAAAACAAATATTGCCTTGCGGGTGCAACCGACAGACAGTACGGACATGTTCATGGTGTCGGGGCGTGGTGAACTGCACCTGGGCATATTGATCGAAACGATGCGTCGAGAGGGATACGAATTCCAGGTATCACGACCGGAAGCGATCATCCTGACCGATGAAAAAGGCAACAAAACCGAGCCTTACGAAGAAGTGCATGTCGATGTCGATGCTGACAATGTGGGGGTGGTGGTTGAAATGCTGGGCGGCAGAAGGGGAAGAATGGTCAACATGATCAACAATCCCGATGGCACAGTCCATTTGAGCTATATCATCCCAACGCGCGGGCTGTTGGGGTTCAGGTACAAGTTCCTGACCGCCACACGCGGACGGGGCATCATGAACAACTTCTTCCACGGCAATGACGCACTTTCCGATGAGATCGCTGGTAAACAGACCAGTTCCATCGTGGCAAGGGAATCTGGGATCACAACGACCTTTGGATGCAAGAACGCTGAAGAAAGAGGAACTTTATTTGTAGGTGCCGGGGTTGAGGTTTACGAGGGAATGGTGATCGGAGAAACACCGCGTCCGCAGGACATTTCGATCAATATCTGCAAGAAAAAACACCTGACCAACATGCGGCAGTCGATCCGCGACCTGGATGAGCGGTTAACGCCACCCAAAGAGATGAGCCTGGACGAAATGATCGAGTATATCGGACCGGACGAACTGCTCGAGGTCACCCCGAAGAACCTGCGACTGCGCAAACGCATCCTGAATACGCATGACCGGGGGCGATTTGACAAGAATGAGCGTTATGGTTCTGATGATGATGATGATTAAAACTGCAAATTGTGGAAAATTTTGAGTTTTTATCCTAAAATTGGGTTAAGAAAACACTAAACAAGGAGAAAATCATGGAATTAGCAAATATTGGTTTAGTGGGGCTGGGTGTGATGGGGCAAAACCTGGTGCTCAACATGGAACGCAATGGGTTCAAGGTCGCCGTTTACAACCGGACCGCTGAAAAGACAAGACTTTTCCTGGAAGGTGAAGCCAAGGGAAAAGCGATCATTGGCGTTTATTCGTATGCCGAACTGATGAAATCGCTGGAAAAACCCCGCCGCATCCTGCTGATGGTCAAAGCGGGTAAACCGGTGGATGATGTCATCGCTGAAATCACGCCATACCTGGAAATGGGTGACATCCTGATCGATGGCGGCAACTCTTACTTTTTGGATACCGAGCGGCGCAACACGGAACTGAGCGGTGAGGGCTACAACTTCATCGGGACGGGTGTTTCGGGCGGTGAGGAAGGCGCCTTATGGGGACCCAGCATCATGCCGGGTGGACAGGTGGAGGCATGGGATGCTTTGAGGAGCATCTTTGAAGCAATAGCCGCCAAAGCTGATGACGGAGAACCCTGTGTTTCCTATATTGGACCACGCGGGGCAGGCCATTTTGTGAAGATGGTGCACAACGGCATCGAATACGCCGACATGCAGCTGATCGCTGAAATTTACGACCTGATGCAGCGGGTGATCGGACTGAACGCCAAAGAGATGTCTGAAGTTTTCGCCAAATGGAACCAGGGCATATTAAGTTCATACCTGATCGAGATCACAGCCGATATCTTAAAAAAGGTTGATCCCATTTCCGGGAGACCGCTGGTCGAAGTCATTTTGGACCAGGCAGGACAAAAGGGCACCGGCAAGTGGACCAGCCAGACGGCATTTGACATTGGTGCGCCAACCAACACGATCAATGCCGCGGTGCTGAGCCGCAACCTGTCAGGATTAAAGAAAGAAAGAGTTATAACCAGCAAGATCTTCCCCGGTATTAAAGCGGTAGAAGTTGGAGATCGCTCGCATCTGATCGACGTATTTGAGAATGCTCTCTATGCTGCCAAAGTATTGTCCTATGCACAGGGATTCAGCATGATGCGGATCGCATCCGAAGAATTCAGCTATGAGCTCAACATGCATGACCTGGCCAAGATCTGGCGGGGAGGATGCATCATCAGGGCAGAACTGCTGGGTGACATCATGGAAGCCTACAAGAAAGACCATGACCTGATCAACCTGCTGCACGATGAGGTGTTCGCTGAGAGAATTAACAAAACAGAGCAGGATTTGCGGAAAGCTGTCTCGTTAGGTGTGGCAGCAGGAATCCCTGTTTTGGCATTGAGCGCTTCACTGGCATATTTTGATGCCTACCGATCAGAAACCCTGCCGAACAACCTGACCCAGGCGCAAAGGGACTACTTTGGGGCGCACACATATAACCGGATCGATATGGAAGGCACTTTCCACACAGAGTGGCTTGAGTAAGCTCAGAGGGTGTGGGTTAAGCAGTTAACCGGCGAAAAATGGGGTGAGCACACCCTTCACAGCAGTATGATAGACGAAAACATCGCCGGCAAGCGGCTGCTGTCCTTTCTGTGCGTCCGTGAGCCCGGTGGAGGCGGTGGTGATGAACAGTTCCTGCAGGTCTGGTCCGCCAAAAGTACACGAGGTGACCCGCGAAACAGGCAGTAATACTTCCAAGACCGGTTGACCGTCAGGATTGTAGCGCGTCACCTTGCCGCCATCCCAATGAGCACTCCAAATAAAGCCTTCGGCATCGATCGTCAGGCCATCGGGGGAGCCGTTTGACCTGTCAGCAGGCAGCTGGACATAAATACGCCTATTGCTGATCTGAGCGCTCTGGGGTTCGAAGTCAAACTTGTAGATTGACAGATCCCCTGTGTCGGTGTAATAAAAAGTCTGCTGATCGGCTGTCCAAGCCAGGCCATTCGAGACCTGAATATTGTGCAACATGGTGTGGCAGGTGTGGTCGGCGTCCAGGCGGTAAAGGGCACCATTACCACTGCGATCAAGGCTGCCGGCCCAAAAGCGACCTGCAGGGTCGACTTTGCCATCGTTCAGCCTGACATCAGGGATCTTACCGATCGGGTCAAGGATGACCTGCAGGTCCTTGGTCTCAAGGTCGAAGGCCGCAAAACCTTTGCCGCAAGCCAGGATCAAGCCGCCTGAAGAGCGAAAACCCAGGGCTCCAACAGTGGTATCGATGGCATCATACTGAACCTTACCTGTATTTGGCTCAAAAGAATAAATGCGTCCTCTTTCGATATCGACCCAGTAGTATTTTTGTTCAAGCGGGTGCCAGAGGGGACCTTCACCCAACAGGTTCTGAACCGGAAGCAAGTGCTGTGCGTGAACTTTTAGCATGTCGGTCAATATTCTCCAGAGGTTGGCACGGTGCAGAAGAAACCAAAGGGTTCCTGGCCGATGTTTTTGATCTGGTGAAGGTCACCGCCGGTAACGAAAATTGCATCCATGGCGGAAATCGTCTCAAAAGCATCCTTCAGACGGACCTGCGCGGTGCCGTGCAGGGCGATGATGCCGTGTTCGTGCGGGTGCTGGTGCAGCGGGGAAGCGCCGCCCACGGGAAGCTGGAAATAGCGGATGACGAAGGTCGGGGCGCCATCGACCTGCCCCAGGACGATATGTTTCTCAAACGCCGGATCCTTGGAGACTGTTGAAGTTACATCCTGCCATGAAAAAGCGAATTGCTGTGTGTTTCCTGTAAATTTATGAATAGTGGACATGTAATTTCCTCTTTGTTGATGGTCAAATACGATGTGGGTCGGTCACCACGGGCGTTCTAGATAAGTAAACCAGGCCGCGGTCCAATAAGAGACTGACAACCTCCCAGACAGACTGGAAACTGATCTCCAGTTCGGAGGCGATGCCTGAGATGGTATGTTCTCCATCGCAGCGTTCCATGATGTTGAAAAGACGGCGATGGCCTTCAGGATTTTTCTGGTAGTCGATCCAGATCTTTTGACCCGAGCAGAAGATCTCACCTTTGAATTTATTGACCACAAACTGGTCCTGTTCAAAAGCTTCCAGCAGACCGGCAACCACACGCGTGGAATCATCCAGATTTTCGGGCAGGATGTTGGCTGGCGTGTCGAAGCTGGAGTGGTATTCGCGGTAGGGACGGGTTGGCGAGTCGGCTGGTTCAACGCGCGAGATGGAGAGCATCGGCACACGCACTCCAGGGGCATTGAACTGCCGCTCGTCATTATTGATCACAGTGCGGTAAGGTGCCTGGTAAGCCCGGGGATCCAGCGTGGGAAGGGCGGTTTGAAAAACTTTGTCGACACGGCATTGGGGGAAGAAACTGTGCTGCAGGGCATGGGGAGAATTATTGCCGAGCATCTCGAGGAACAGGCCACCCACCATCTGGGGAAAGAGATGTTCGTTATGGGATAACCAGGCGACGGAGCCTATGGTTTCGGGCAGGATCAGGAAGCGGTAAGTGTAGTAGGGCTTGGGGGCATTGAGCATCCGGTCGGCAAGGTCCATCATGACCACAACACCGGTCAGGTCATCATTGGTCTGGTGGGGGTGGCATAAATGGGAAACCAGGACAAAGCTCTCTGATGAAGTACCCGGCACAATGATCTCAGCGACTTTGAGACTTGACGGTGTGAAGGTGGTCTTGATGCAAACGCGATAAAGTGGATCAATGAGGGTCTCTTTCTGGAGGGTGGTTGTGCAGAGACCCCAATCACGGTCGTAATATTTAAAAACAAAAGGAATGGCATCCGATAGCCTGGGATGGGTGTGGATATGACGTAATAATTCACCCCGGCTGATGGTGCCTTCAAAGGGAAGGGAGTAGGAAATGACGTGCAAGGGATTGTTCTGGTAATCAATGAGACGATTACCCTGCATATCCTCCAGCCAGGCTTCGCGGCACTGCCAGGCTTCGGGGATCATCCAGGTCCAGGCGTTTTGACCGCTGGGATACTCGTGGAGATGCATGGGAAGTAAATCCTGGAGGTAAGCAAAAGCCTGATCGATGCCAGGAGAGACGATATTCCTTTCCAAATGCCAGAGATCATTGATGAGTTTTGTTTTATCAATCATATTCTGTTCCAGTGTTTTGTTCTTTCAATGTGTTATTTGATCATCTTTGCCAAGTAAGCTGACATCGATGATCAGCTACCGGCCTATTGTTTAACAGGTATGGTCCCGGAGAAGAACGTGGACAAAAACCTGTGATAAAGCATGCCAATGCAGGTTCAATTTTACCAAAGTACCGTGAGATCGAGGAGCAACCCGGAAAAGGGGAGTGCTGGATAACCCGGACGGATCATTCGGGACCTGGCGGTGAAAAAAGGGCAGCAACGCGGTCGTGGTTTTCGGGTTTGGCAAGCCCCAGGATACGATCATGCGGTTGGACCTGGATACGTCCGTTTGGAATCAGGAACTGGTCATCGCGGGCGATCAATAAGATGATGTAATTCTTGGGTAAGCCGATCTCAAAAATGGCTTTGCCGATCAAAGGCGAACGCGGGTTTACATTTATCTCTCTGAGGATGCCTTTCCAACCTTCAACAGGTTGCAAGGAGATGGGAAATTGGGGATCAGGAGACTCGTTATCCTCTACCTTCAGTTTGCGGGCAAAGAATGGCAGGGTGGTTCCCTGGACCAATACCGATAAGATGACAATAAAGAAGATGATATTGAAGAATAGGTTGGACTGGGTTAGGCCTGCCAGCATGGGGTAGGTTGCCAGAACAATGGGTACTGCACCACGCAAACCTACCCAGGCGATAAAGGTTTTTTCGCGTAATGAATACTGGAATGGCAAAAGACACAGAAAAACCGCCAGGGGGCGGGCAATAAAAATGAGAATGGCAGCCAAGGCAAGGCCGGGAATTATCACGGGAATGAGTTGACTGGGAAAGACGAACAAACCCAGGGCAAGAAACATAATGATCTGTGAGAGCCAAGCCAATCCATTAAAGAATTTGACCATGCTGTTCTTATGAAGGAAATCAGCTTTGGCAAGGACCAGACCCATGATGTAAACAGCCAGGAAACCACTGCCCTGCAATAAGGCTGTTAACGAGAATGTAAGAAAGATCATGCCCATCGCCAGGACAGGATAGAGGCCTTCGTAGCCCAACCTCAGGCGATTTATGAGGAAGAGCAGAGCCTTTGCTGACAGCCAGCCAAATGCCAAGCCGATCAGCATCTGCAGAACAAAGAGTATCAATATACTGTGCCAGGGTTTACCTGGATCCTGGATCAACTGGATGACGCCCACTGTCAGGAAAACCGCCATCGGGTCGTTACTGCCTGATTCCAATTCGAGGGACGTGCTGATCTTCTTTTGCAAGCGAACACCTTTGGAGCGTAGAAGGGCAAATACGGCAGCGGCATCCGTTGAGGAGACAATAGCGCCTAGCAATAGCCCTTCGAGGGGCGTCAACTTTAGAAAATAGACGGCGGTGATTCCGAGAACCAGAGCAGTCAGCAGAACACCTAGGGATGCCAGGGTCAATGACTTGGAAATGACAGTGCGGATGTGATCCATCTCAGTATCCAAACCGCCCGAGAAAAGAATCACAGCCAGGGCGAAGAAACCGACGGATTGGGCTATCTTTGGATTATCAAAGTAGATACCACCGATACCTTCAGAACCAGCCAGCATACCGATGATCAAGAAAATCAGCAAGGCTGGAATACCCAATTTATCGGAAAATTTTGAGGCAATAACACTGAGCAGCAGCAAACCACCCATAATCAATATGAGCAATTCAATTGAAGTGTTCAGCCCCATAAATGATCACCCGAGATTTCCGCCAAGAATTTCATGGCTTCATTTTACCAGTTGATGATGGAGAATGATAATTATGCGACATGAAAGCAGTTATGCAAACCTCAAAATAATAATGATAGAATTTATTCAGGATGTTTTGTTAATAGCAGAGAAGAGGACAATTGAGCAATTCTGATCTTGAATATCACCCTGCAATACTGCAAAGAGGATACCTTAAGCAATGGTGGATAATTGCCATCGGGATCATCATTGGCGGGTTGGTCGGGCTGGTGGTGGGGTACTCGCTGCCACCGGTTTACGAGGCCACATTTATCATTGTTTCCAACGTGCGCATAGGTCTTACTGAAGAAATTACAGAGATCATGCTGGATGCGGCGATCTACCATGTGGGGGACCTGGCTTATAACAATGTTCTGGTCGCTGAGCTGGTCGAATCACTCGATCAGCAGGGCATCGACCTGCCGGTGGAAAAAATCCTGGATCAAACCGACGTTGAACGACGATTAAACTCCACGCTGCTCAAGGTCAGAAGGAAGGATGCCGGTGAGGCAATGCAAATTGCCAATACATGGGGAATGATCCTGTTTGACATGCTGAAGACAGGTTATGAATACGCAGTGGTTGCGGATAGCCTGACAGATTACCAGACGACCCTGGAGAAATGCCTGCTGGACGAGGACAATGAAGGGTGCGGCACGTACTGCGGGCTGCCGAAAGAAGAATTGCAGAACGAAATTATCAGCCTGTCAAGCGACATCACCGCCGCCAGGAATGAAAGCCTGGGTTTATATTCGGAGCTGACTGTCGGTGAGTACCAGGAGGCGGAGCTGCCGGAAAGACCTGCATTTTATGAACAGCGATCGCTGATCCTGGTGGGTGCAGGCATCGGTTTCCTGCTGGCGATCCTCTTTCTTGAAGTGTGGGCGCCGCGGAAAAAGGTGAGCGATTGAAAGTGCGGCAGTGGCTGGTGAGGGGGGGATGGTGGCTGATGCTGGTCAGCCTGCCTGTGACCAGTTTTCCCCTTTTATCGCGTTTGTTTGGCGGCACTTCGGTGGCACCGCTTTCGCTGATCTTCCTGGTCTTCTTACTACTTGCCTGGTATGTGCCACTTCTCTTTAAGACACGGGCAATTCCCAGGCACTCGCTGCCGTTGATGCTTTTCATGATCCTGGCGCTCATCTCCAGCCTGGCTGGTTACTTTCTTTTGACGCCAACATTCCGCGAGATCTCGCCATGGAGAAACCTGCTGGAGAGCCTGGTCACACTGGGAATAGGGGTGTGTTTTTACCTGGTGGTCTCCACCTACCTGGACAGCAGCAAAAAGGTCGGGCAATTCCTGCGATTGATCAACTACAGCGGCCTGGTGATGCTGCTTTATGCCCTATTGCAGGCGGCGATCTTCTATATCCTGTGGGACTATCCCCCGGTGATGAGGACATTTCACGCCTACATTTCTTCAAGTTTCCTCTTTCAACGGCGAACAACCGGGCTGGCATATGAGCCATCGTGGTTTGCGCACCTTTTGAACCTGGTGTACCTGCCCATCTGGTTGGGGATGAGCATAAAAAAGGTGAGCGCACACAAATTCAGGGTCTGGAAATTCAGCCTGGAAAACGTGCTCTTGGTGTTGGGGGTGGCAGCGCTTTTCCTTTCCTTTTCAAGGATCGGTTGGCTGGCATTTATCGTGACGGTTGGTTTCCTGGTCTTCCGATTGATGCACAACCTTTCGCTGCGCCTGGTAAGCAAGATCCAGGAGCGGTATGAAAGTGAGTTGAGATCATCCATCAAAATGTTGATCAGAAGCGGTTTCTGGTTCATTACACTGGTTGTGATGGTCGGTATTTTGATCGGGGCAGGCGTGATCATGACCAAGATCGACCCGCGGATGGCGGAACTGTTTAACCTGGCGGTGATCCGGGAGAAAGGATTCCTGGAATGGGCGGGGAAACTGATCTTTGCTGAACGCATCATCTATTGGGATGCGGGACTCAAAGTTTTCCTGACATACCCGATCCTGGGGGTGGGTTTGGGCAGATCGGGATACTTTTTCCAGGAGACCTTTGCGTCTTTCGGCTATAAATTACCTGAAATCGTGCACATACTTAACCGGAACGATTTCATACCGAATGCCAAGAACCTGTGGGTGAGGTTACTGGCAGAGAGTGGGCTGATCGGTTTCTCTGTTTTCACCAGTTACCTGTACATCCATTGGAAAAGTGCACGGATGATCGAAAAAGCAGGTAAGGGACTGCTCAATTCGGTCGGATTGTTCGGACAGATCTTTATGGTGGCCTTATTGGTGGAAGGATTCAGCGTTGATACCTTCGGACTTCCATTTTTATGGGTGTCGCTGGGAGTCATTGCAGCCGTTCAGCGGATCATTTATGTTGAAAAAAGCAATGAAATACCCGGTGTCGTGGATGCTGAGCGATCCCAATCTTGATGAAATTATCAGAAATGAGTGTGATATATGTTTTTTGTTGACAATGAAAATGTGACCGACCCGCGGGTGAACCTGGCGATCGAAGAATACCTGCTGGGCAATATCATGCCTGAAGAAGAGATATTACTGTTTTACATCAACGAACCCTCGATCATCATCGGCAGAAACCAGAATACGGTGGAAGAGATCAATGTCGACTACATCACGGCACAAAACATCCATGTGGTGCGGCGACTTTCCGGCGGGGGGGCAGTATACCATGACCACGGCAACCTGAATTTCAGTTTCATTGCACCAAACAGCGGCTCAAATTTCAACAATTTTCAAAAGTTCACCGCACCGGTGATCAGCGCTTTGCAGGGCATGGGGGTGAACGCGGAATTGAGCGGCAGGAATGACATCCTGGTCGGGGAGCGCAAGATCTCGGGAAATGCGCAATACATATCCCGGTCAAGGATGGTCAGCCACGGCACGCTGCTGTTTTCGAGCGACCTGAGCCATGTGGCAGATGCGCTGCGGGTCAAGACCTCCAAAATTGAATCCAAAGGCATCAAATCGATCCGCAGCCGGGTGGCCAATATCTCTGAGTTTTTAAGTGAACCCATGACGGTCGAACAATTCAGGGAGAGACTGCTGGTGAGCATCTTCAATGGAGCTGATAACATACAACAATACCACCTGACGGCAGAAGATTGGCAAGCCATACACAAGCTATCTGATGAGAGATACAAAAAGTGGGAATGGAATTACGGCAAGTCCCCGGCTTTCAACCTGCAGAAGGTGCAGCGTTTCGCTGCCGGCGAAATTGACGCCAGGCTGGAGATCGAAAAAGGGATCATCTGCCAGGTAAAATTCTTTGGTGACTTCTTTGGTAAACTGGAGATCAGCAAGCTCGAGGAGCAGTTAAAAGGCGTACGCTACCACCCGGATGACCTGCGGATCGCCCTGGAAAAAGTGGATGTCAGCCAGTTCTTCTCCAACATCACCCTGGAAGACCTGCTGTGGCTGCTCTATTGACGATGCCGGAAAAATATTTCAACCAGTATTGGATAGCGTAAAAAAGGAAGACCGGAGGATCATGCTCTATTCAGGCAAATACTTACGCATTAATCTAACAAACAAGGATATCCAGAGTGCTGCAATCAGCGAGGCAGATACAAGGAAATACCTGCTTGGAAGCGGCTTCGCAGCATATTGTTTCATGAAAGAGATGGACCCGAGAGTTGACGCACTGGATGAGAACAGTGTGATCTATATCTTCAACGGCCTGCTCAGTGGTTCATCCATCCCGACCGCCTGCCGAACCAGTTTTTGCGGCCGAAGCCCGTTAACCGGGATATGGAACGAGTCGAACGTGGGAGGGCATTTTGGGGCTGAACTGCGCAAAGCAGGGCTGGATGGGCTGGTCATTGCGGGGAAAGCAAAAAAACCGGTCTACCTGTTCATCCATGATGGGCAGGTCGAGTTCCGACAGGCTGATCATCTGTGGGGCAAAGACACTTTTGATACATATGACCAGATCATCCTGGAGACGCACCCCAAAGCACGGGCGGCAGTGATCGGACCGGCTGGCGAAAGGCTGGTGAGGTTCGCCGGAATCATGCAAGGCGGCAGAAATCAAAACCGGGCGGCAGGCAGGGGCGGGATGGGGGCGGTGTTTGGCAGCAAGCACCTGAAAGGCATTGCCGTGGTCGGGTCTGAGAAAGGCGAGGCTGAAGACCCTGGAGGGCTGCGGGACTTGATCCGGGAGCAGATACCGATCATAAAGAATAATGCGGTGGGACTTTCAAAGTACGGGACGGCAGGCGGTGTAGCGGGATCAGAACTGTTTGGCGACCTGCCGATCCGCAACTACCAGGGAGGCAACTGGGAAGAGGGTGCCATGGTGATCAGCGGGCAAAACCTGGCAGAACAGTACCCTGTCAAGCAGACATTCTGCCATGCCTGCCCGATCGGGTGCGGCAAGCACGTGGATGCGCAAATGGCGGATGGCACACATATCCAGGGAGAAGCGCCTGAATATGAAACACTGGCAGGCATGGGCGCGATGCTGGAAATTGGCGACCTGGACGCGATGATCAAGGTAAATGACCTGTGCAACCGGGCGGGATTGGATACGATCAGTGCTTCAACGATAGCCGCTTTTGCCACGGAAGCTTTTGAAAACGGTTTGATCAGCGCAGCGGACTGCCTGGGTCAGAGCCTTAAGTGGAAGGACCCGCAAAGCCTGTACCATATATTAGACCTTATCTGTAACAGGCAAGGGATTGGCGACCTTCTGGCACAGGGCGTAAGGGAAGCCTCCCGGCAGTTGGGTGGCGGTTCGGAAGCCTATGCCATCCAGGTCAAAGGATTGGAGATGGCATACCATGATCCCAGGGCGACGTTTTCGATGGCGGCTAATTATGCCACCGCCAACCGGGGTGCATGCCACCTGGAAGGACTTTCGTACTGGCGGATCTACGGGTTGGATGGGACAAGCTGGTCAAAGGATAAGCCCGGCCGTTTTTCGAACGAGGGGGCAGCCCGGGAGGCGATCACCTTCCAGAACTATTTTTCGACCTTCAACCCCCTGGGGTTGTGCAAATTCCTGGGTAAGGCAGGCGTTTCACCGGATGTCATTGCAGCGTTCTTGACCCGCGGATTGGGGTGGGAGGTTACAGGCGAGCAGCTGCTGGAGACTGGAGAGCGCATTTTCAACCTGAAACGGATGATCAACAACCGCTACGGTATTTCGCGAGATGACGACAGCCTGCCTGAAAGGCTGACCACATTGGCAAGGCCGAGCGGAGGGGCGGCGGGAAAAGTGCCAGATATGGCATATATCCTGGCGGATTACTATGCACTGCGGGGATGGAACGCAGAGGGAGAGGTCACAGAAGAAACCAGGCAGAGATTGGGGCTGGAACTTTAAGGGCTTATAAATAGCCGATCTGCTTTAGATAGTCGATCGATCTTCTTATCGCTTCGCGCGGCGGGGTCTGGGGCATTAGCAATTCAGAAATTGCCTTGCTGGAGGTATAGAAATGGGTGTCGGCAGACATGCGGGCCATTGTACGGCTCAGCAAGGGCGCTTTGCGGGTCAGTTTTGAGATAACCTGCGCCATGCCACCCGTCAATACAGCCAGGGGTGTCGGGATTAAGAACTTCAAGCGGCGGGTTTCAGCCAAATCAGAAATAAGGTCAAAGAATTCGTGGTAGGTTAAATTTTCACCGCCGGTAATGTAGCATTGCCCCGGTCGACCCATGGTCAGGGCGTTGACCGCCGCGGCGGCGATATCACCGGCGTAGGCGATGCACTTGCCGCCAGCAGAGAACCCCGGCAAACGGCGTCTGGCGACAGAAATGATCATTTTGCCGGAATTGGGCGTGGTGTCGTATTCACCAACAATGAAAGTCGGGGCAAGGATGATGACCGGCAATTGGTACAGTTCAAACTGTTTGATGAGGTAATCCTGGGCGGACTTCTTGGTGTCCAGGTAATCCAGGTTGAATTTTTTCCCTAGAAATGGAGAATTCTCATCCCCGGGAGTTTGCCTGCTGCCGTAGCCAAAGGAACTGGCAGAACCAATATGGATGAACCTTTTGATGTTGTTGACCTTGGCTGCTTCTACCAGAGCAACCACAGAATCAAAATTGACCCGCCACATGGCTGAGGAACGGCCCGGCCAAAGGGAGGTCGAGCCGGCAGAGTGGACCAGGTAATCACAGTTTCTCATGGCATTCTGAACGTCCTGCGGGTTGGTCAGATCACCGCGAAATATTTCGATGTCCAGTCCATCCAGGGTCCCGGTACTGCGACCTGCCTGGACAAAAGCCTTAACCAGGTAGCCGGCATGGATGGCATGCCTGACAACATGACTGCCCAAAAGACCATCCGCACCTGTGATCAGAATTTTGCGGTTCATCAATAGTGACTATAATTATATTACCCAGTCCGGCAAAGGACATGAGGAATATTGTTGAGGTCAAGATGGAAATAATGAGAGCGATCGATGAAACCTCAATGGCCATTGGCTACATTGCACTGGCATTGATAAGCTATATCTTCTCACCACACTACAACTTAATTAAAAAACTCGCCTTAAGGCTGGGAGACAAGCTCGATCAGCCAGAGGTGCAGATCTACCTGGAGCGGCTGCTTGGTTTTGTGCTGCTTGGCTTGATCCCGGCGGTCCTTTTCCCTGCACTGTATCAAAAATCACTGGCGGATTATGGACTTGCCTGGCCGATGGGTAAAGGCATCGTGCTGTGGTGGGTCATCCCGCTGGTGGTCTTCGTCTTGATGGGAATCCTGCGGCCGAGCAAAGGGGTCAATGTGGCTTTTTATCCCCAGGTCAGGAAAGAAACATGGGGCGTTGGCAGAACCGCGATCAACCTTTTGAGTTGGGCTGTTTACCTGGCAGGCTATGAATTTGCTTTCAGGGGTCTGCTGTTCTTCAGCTGTCTTTCCGCATTTGGCCTGATCCCCGCCATCGCGGTCAACTGTGCCATCTACAGCATCAGCCACATTCCCAAAGGAATGGGGGAGGCATTTGGTGCTTTCTTTATGGGGATATTGTTCTGCGTGATCGCCTATTACAGCGGATCATTCTTCATTCCCTTTGTTTTGCACCTGGTGCTGGCGGTGGGCAATGACCTCAAAGCCATCGCGATCAACCCCGGGATGCATTTTTCGTTCAAGAGACAGCCTGATGAAAGACCGGAATAAGGATATCTCTTCGATTAATGGGCGGCTGGACGGAAAAACCTGCCTGGTCACCGGCGCCAATTCGGGATTGGGAAAAGCCATGGCGATCGAGCTGGCGAGGCGGGGTTGTTCTGTCATCATGGGGTGCAGGAAAGAATATTTAAATGAATTGGCAGAAATAAAAGCAGCGTCCGAAAACGACAAGGTGAGCTTGAGGGTGGTGGACCTGGCAAGCTTTGACAGTGTGGACCGTTTCTGTGGGCAGTTAGGCGATGAAAAGGTCAGCCTGGACTTCGTGATGTGCAATGCGGGGATGGCGTCGGGCGGCGACCTGGTGACGCAGGATGGCATTCCCCGCATCCTGCAGGTGAATTGTTTTTCTTATGCACGGATGATCAGGAACTTCTTAGCCATGGGGATCATCAGGCAGGAGCTGCACTGCGCCGGCAAACCGCGGATCATTTTTACATCTTCGACGCGCCATCGAAGCTCGCCATCGATCGACCTGGATCAATTTGGAGTGATGCCCAGGCCAAGATTTGGCGATGTGTTTAAAGTGTACGGCCTGAGCAAGCTTTACATGATGGGTTATGCCTGGGAGTTGGGGAGGAGATTGATGGTCGAAAATAAACCAATGGTATCGGTTTTTGCCTTCTGCCCGGGACCGTTTCGCAGCAGGATCGGGGAGGACCTGGGTTTTTGGGGCAACCTGGCCATGTCCAGACTGCCGGTCAGCCCGCAAAAGGCTGCCTGGCCTGCCATTTACCTGGCCTGCTCAGCGGAGATGGACGGAAAGACGCTGGTTTATTACCACAAACGGAAACAGGAAGAACCGGACAGGAGAGTTACTGACCCGGTGCGCGGCGCAAGGATCTGGGAAATGACCAACCAGCTGCTGGATCAGGCAGGCGGCAGGTCTGGTTAAGAATTTATGTTATCCCGAAATTTGGCAGGCCAGCGTCACTTCGGTTCGTATGGCAGGTGGACAACCTCCACATTAGCCTGGCGCAGGAAATCCATGGCATTTTCATCCAGGCGGTAGGCAACGCTGTAGATCAGCCTGGTAATGCCGGCATTGATGAGGGCCTTGGTGCAATTCAGGCAGGGGAAGTGGGTCACATAACATGTGCAGCCGCGGGTTGAGACGCCATGCAGGGCGGCCTGGATGATGGCATTGGTCTCGGCGTGGATGGTGCGCACACAATGGCCATCGACCAGGAGGTGCCCGATCTCATCACAGTGGGACTGGCCGGCGGGGGAGCCATTGAAGCCGGTGGTCAGGATGCGCTTCTCATAGACAAGGACACAGCCGACAAATGCGCGATCGCAGGTGCTGCGTTCAGAGACAGCATAAGCAATTTTCATGAAATATGAATCCCAATCAGGTCGCATAGATAGATCTCCTTTATTTAATGATAACACAGGAAGGTTTTGGAAAGAAAGAAAATGACTAAGGAATGAATTGGCAAAAAATAAGACAAGTTTCCTTGCGAAAATCTTATGTGGAGCTGTCCCAAAAACCTGGAGAGGGATTCTAGGTCAGGCCTGTCTGGCTACATCCAATCGACACCAGGCATATAACGCATCATACACATCAAACTGGTGGGCAAGATTTTCGAGGTCTTCGGGGAAACGCAGGCTGAACCCGGTAGCGATCGCTTCCACCCCACGGGCAAGCGGGTCCTTGTCAAGATCCTCCTCCACATCCGCAGCATGGATGATCTTTGCCATGCGCAGCAAGCCGGGTTCCTTCAGTCCGTATTTGAGGATGATCGACTCGAATGAGCAGCGTCCATCATGATGTCCCAATTCAACCCCGGGGGCATCGAAGGGGATGGCACCGGTTTCCCTGGCGATGCGCTCAATTTCACTCCTGGGAACGAACAAAAACTCAGCCTCACTGTCAACAAAGCGGGTGATCAGCCAGGGACAGGCGACACGGTCAACATGCACATGCGAGCGGGTGATCCATTTCACTTTACCTCTCCTTATGAATACTTCTTTATAAAAATCTTATTCGGCCTGTTTTTGCCGCAGGTCACGGCCAAATACCAGGAAATATACCGACCCGATGACACCAAAACCGAAGGCAACCAGGAAATTGACCGTGGGTGAGATATTCCAGAGGAAGGCGCCACCAAAAGCTGCCAGGGATACAATGACATCGCGCACCAGGTAATATAACCCGAACACGCTGGCTTTTTTATCTTCAGGTGCCAGGTCCATGATCATGGCTTTGCGGGTGGGTTCGCCGAACTCCTTTAATCCCCGGATGATGAAGGCGATGATCATTAATTCAAAACTGCGCGCCAGGAGCAGCGCCAGGGGGAAAATGGTGAAGAAAATAAAGGTGATGAAAACAAATGGTTTCTTGGTGTTCTTGTCCGCCAGGTAGGCAATGGGGATGTAGACCAGCATGGCGGTCACCATTTCGATCGTGGTCAGCACACCGAATTGAATGGGGGTGATGCCGTTATTATTGACCGCCCAAACCACCGCAAACGCATACGGGATCTGCTCACAAAAACGGATGAGGATATCGGAAACCAGCAGGTTGCGCAGGTCGGGGGAGATAAACTTGAAAAGTTTCAAGGGATTGGATTCAGCTTTTTTGGTTTTATGGGTATCCTTGATCAAAACCTGTTGAAGAACCAGCGCCACAATGCCCAATACAAACGCTGCCATGAAGGCATAGCGGACACCCGCCTTTTCACCGTATATGGAGATCAGCGTCCCCCCCACCAGGGGTCCCAGTGCCATGGGGATCCGGCGGACCAGCGAGTGCATGGAGACGCCCATGGTACGCTTGTTGGCCGGCAGGGAGGTTGCCACCAGGTCCATGGTTGCCGGCAGGGAAATGGCAGTCCAGGAAATGAAAAAGACCGCCCCCACGATGACCGCCTGCCAGGTGGGGAAAACCAGGACTATCCCGTAACCGATAAGAGAGATCAGGTTGAAAACCAGCAACGCCCTTTTGTAGCCCAGTTTGTCACTCAGGTAGCCACCCGGGAAGGAGTACAACGCGCTCAGCAGGTTATCCATGCCATTCAACAAGCCAATTGCGATATTCGAGCCGCCCAGTGCCAGGATGTAAAGCGGGAGGAAGCGTTCTCCCATTTTTTCACCCATGCCTACCAGGATGACCATGGCGAGCACGGCAACCACGCTGCGCTTCAGGCCCAGGAATTCAACCAGCTGTTTAAATGTTCTTTTCTTTGGGGGTGTTTGA
>CAYSZB010000046.1:0-6922 GCA_964435475.1 uncultured Anaerolineaceae bacterium
ACAACTCGTATGACTTATCTAAAAAGTGTATACCATGTGCTGACCTACTCACATGGCGGTTTTCCTGACACCTTGACAGTCACAGGACCATACATCAACGTAACTTTATTTGAACAAGCTGGTGTGACAATTCCTGGTGAGGGAACAACCTGGCAGGAGTGGACAGCTCTGGCGACAGAAGTTGCGCAAGCGACCTCCACCCAATATGCGATCGGTATTGACCGCACCGGGCACCGCGTTGCCGGACCGGCCATGAGCATGGGAGCAACCCTGATCAACGCAGATGGCAAGTTCACCGTTGATACCCCCGGGTTCAGGGAGTTCGTGACACTTCTGAAGTCCTGGCAGGATGGCGGTTTGATGCCAGCAGAGCTTTGGCTGGTCGGAGACAGCAAGAACAACTGCATCGACTGGTTAAAAACTGGTGAAATGGTTATGTGCATGACCGGATCCTGGCAAATTAACGGTATGGCGAATGATGTCGGCGATGCATTTGATTGGATGGTCGTACCCAATCCAACCGGTGCTGGCGGTTCAACAGGTGTTGCTGGTGGTTCTGCAGTAGTTGCCTTTGCCGGTACAAAACACCCTGAAGAAACTGCCAAACTGATGGAATTCTTGTATGCTGAAGAAAATTATTCAGCTTTTTCAGCTGGAACGCTGGCACTGCCCGCCCATAAGGGCGTAGCTGAGGCTGGCGTAGCCTTCAAGACAGACAATCCTTCAGTTTTACAGGCATTAAGCGCATATACTGCCGAGGTACCCAAATTACAGGACCAGGCAGTCGGCTTGAATGTTCATCCTTTTGCATTTGCTTATTATCGCAACAGCGCAAACCGGATCGCCCAATACCTTTCGGGCGAACTGACATTGGATGAAATGCTGATCAACCTGCAGTCAGATATTGACAAAGCGATTGCAGAGGCCGGAGGTTAAACTCGGTTATCAACAGGAGGTGCAGTTCATTTTACATGGACTGTACCTCCACTTTTTTTCGTGAGGTTTCCAATGAAGAAAACCTTGAAATTTAAGTCATTCTTTGAAGGTATCTCCAAAGGTCTGAGCACCTTTGTTGTATCCGCTACAGACCTTTTGTTCGGTTCCCTTCAAAAATTGATCGGCGTTAAAGGAATGCCCTATTTTTTTGTGCTTCCCAATTTGCTGATATTTGGTATTTTTATTCTTTATCCCGTGCTATTGAATTTCGTTTATGCCTTCACTGGTGGACCATCCTTCTTCCCGGATGAACGCCCATTTGTAGGCACAGGAAATTTTGATCGTTTATTTGCATGCGAAAGCATCCTTCAACCAAACACCTGTACTGAGGACATTTTTTGGCGAGCAGTACATAACACACTATTTTTTGTGATCTTCCAGGTAAGCCTGATGGTGCTTTTTGCATTAATTACCGCATTGGTTCTTAACCGCAAAATTAAATTCCGCGGTTTTTTTCGCAGTGTATTTTTCTACCCCTGCCTTCTATCCCCCATTGTAGTTGCTTTGATATGGAAATGGCTGCTGCAGGATAATGGATTGTTGAATGGTATTATAACAAGTCTGGGTTTTTCCAGATTTCCTTTTCTTGTGAACTCTCAATGGGCTCAATTCTGGGTGATCATTGTCAGTATTTGGGCGTCCATGGGATTTTACACCCTTATACTTCTGGCAGGATTGCAATCGATCCCGGCTGACTTGTATGAAGCGGCTTCAATGGATGGTGCCAACAACTGGAAAGCATTCACAAAAATTACGATGCCATTATTGATGCCTACAATGTTAGTCGTTATTGTGCTCTCCCTGATCCGCGCAGTCCAGGTTTTTGAGGTCACTTATGCTTTTACAGGAGGGGGACCGGGAACAGCAACCCTTTACCTGGTTCAATTCATTTACAATTATGGATTTTCCAGCCCAAACAAGCAATATGGTGTGGCAGCAGCAGCGTCTTTACTGATGGCAGGCGTATTAATTGTGCTCACCCTGGCACAATTTGCTGCCAGGCGAGAGGAGGTTTACTAATGAATCCCATCCTGGAATTCTTGACCCGGAAAAGAGGGCGTAAAAAACTTTTACTGAGCGATCTGCTCTCTTATTTATACTTGTTATTGGGCGTTGTCTTCATGTTCGGACCAGTTCTATGGCTGGTGTTATCTTCTTTTAAAACACCTCTCGAGATCGTCAAATTTCCTCCCCGTATTTTCCCTTACCGCCAACAGACAGTTCTTATTGAAGGATACGAGGAGGAGTTACCATTGTTCACTGTAACAATGGAAGATGGAACTACGCGTGAGCTTGCCCAGGTACGGCGTATCGGCCTGGAAGCCCAAATGATCGACCCCCTGGAACCTGGTGAAATAGTCAAAGTACCTATTGACCAACGGGTCGCAGTTGAAAAGTTAAGCTTCAACCTCGAGAATTACATTACAGGTGCAAGTCGTTTTAACTTTGGCCGTTATTTGTTCAATAGTGTTGTCGTAACTCTTTTTGCCACCCTCTTGACATTGCTTGTAAACAGTATGGCTGCTTTTGCGCTAAGTAAATATAAGTTTAAAGGACGACAGACAATCTTCCTGGTTATGATCAGCACCCTGATGGTGCCGCTATCAGTGGTGCTCGTTCCAATATTCCTGGTGGTCACCAGGGTCGGATGGAACAACAATCTACTGGGGATCATCGTTCCTGTGGCAGCCACGCCAACCGGTGTGTTCCTTCTCAGGCAATACATGCTGACCATACCCAATGAATTGATGGATTCCGCCCGCATCGACGGTGCCAGTGAATGGCGCATTTACTCCCAGATCATCCTGCCACTGGCAAAACCTGCGCTGGCTGTTTTAACCATCTTTTCAGTCATGTGGCGATGGAACGACTTCCTGTGGCCTTTGATCGTCATCAGCCGCAGCGAGCTGTTCACGCTCCAGGTTGGCCTGGCTTCATTTCAAGGGGAGTTAAATGTGCAGTGGAACCTGATCCTTGCCATGACCGTATTAACCTTGCTCCCCATTACCATTGTTTTTGCGTTATTGCAGAGACATATCACGACAGGAATTGCCACTACGGGGTTAAAATAGGATTGCGATAGATCAGGATCAAAGCGTTTTGATATAAAATTTTGAATGCTATGGTCTTCTCCCAGTTGTCACATCTGGGTAATCGACCATGAGAATTGAACATAGAAAAATTATTGGAGAATTGTTCGTATGTTATCTGAACATGAGTTATTACGATTGAAAATCAAAGCAAACGAGATTCGCATCTCGACCCTCGATGCGATCGGTTTTTTAGGCGTCGGTCATGTCGGTGGTTGCATGTCCATCGTGGAAGTACTGACCCTGCTTTACTACCGCCACATGCAGGTTGATCCACAGGATCCGCGGAAACGCGATCGGGACCAACTGGTCCTTTCCAAAGGGCATGCCGGTCCCACCCTCTACAGCGTTCTGGCAGACAAAGGTTTCTTCCCCAAAGATTGGTTGCATACCCTGAATAAAGGCGGAACCTGCCTGCCCAGCCACTGTGATCGCAATTTGACGCCCGGGATCGACATGACCACCGGTTCGCTTGGTCAGGGCCTTTCAGCCGCCATCGGCATCGCCCTGGGCAACAGGCTGGATGATATCGATAGCACCGTTTATGTCATCATCGGTGATGGTGAATCAAACGAAGGACAAGTCTGGGAAGCTGCCCAGGCAGCCGCCCAATTCAGACTGAACCATATCATTGCATTTACCGACAGCAACAGGCTGCAATTGGATGGATTCATGCAAAATGTGATGAACATTGAGGACCTGGCTGCCAAATGGACCAGTTTTGGCTGGTCTGTGCAACGGGTTGATGGTCATGACCTGCAGCAAATGGACCACGCCATCGAACTGGCAAAAGGTGAAGTAATCAAGCCATCCATGATCATCCTGGACACGATCAAGGGTAAAGGGGTTGATTTTGCCGAAAACCAGCCTTCTAACCATAACATGAAGTTTGACCATGCCACCGCACTCCAGGTGATCGCTAAATTGCAGGCTGAGAATGGAGATAACCATGACTGAACAACTTGAAATGCGGGCAATCTATAATGAAACCCTGATCAACCTGGCTGAGGAAGATCCGCGCATTGTCCTGTTGGAAGCTGACCTGATGCGCGCCACTGGGACGCGTACGTTCGCTGAAAAATTCCCTGAACACACCTTTAATGTGGGTGTAGCCGAAGCTAACATGGTCAGTATCGCTGCTGGGTTATCCACCACCGGGAAGATCCCCTATGCCAACAGTTTTGCAACCTTTGCATCGCGGCGCGTCTTTGACCAGTTTTTCATATCAGCCAACTATGCCCACCTGAATGTCAAGTTGGTGGGCAGCGATCCCGGTATCACAGCAGTGTTGAATGGTGGTACGCACATGTCTTTTGAAGACCTGGGCATCATGCGCACCATCCCCAGACTGGTGGTATTTGAGCCTTCAGACCCGGTATCCATTCGAAAATTGGTTCAATGCACAGCCAGGTATGAAGGTTGTTCCTATATGCGTCTGCACCGCGGCATGGCGAACGTCCTGTATGCTGAAGATGAGTCATTTGAACTTGGAAAAGGCAAGCTCCTGCGAACAGGCAAAGATATTGCGCTGATTGCAACCGGCGTGGTCATGGTAAACGAAGCACTGAAAGCAGCTGAGATACTGGCAAATGATGGCATTGCAGCCAGCGTGGTGGACATGCATACCATCAAGCCCATTGACCGCGAACTGATCATTCAGCTGGCAGGTACCTGTGGTGCAATTGTGACCTGTGAGAACCACCAGGTGACCAATGGACTGGGTTCGGCTGTCGCCGAGGTGTTGGTTGAAACATTATCCGTACCCATGGCGCGCATCGGTGTCAAAGACATATTTGGTGAGGTCGGATCCCTGGATTATTTAATCGAGCGCTTCGAATTAACTGCTGCGCATATTGTTTCCCAAGCCAGGCAATTATTACTGCGGAAATAAAGCTGAACAAGAACATTTGGAGGATGTATGACCGATAAATTGACCATTGCCATAGCCAGTGATCTTTCTGGATTTACCTTAAAACAGGCGATAGTAAGCCATTTACTGCAAAAAGATGATCTTCAAGTGATTGATTTTGGCATTCCATCAGAGCAGGAACCCAAGCCCTACTTTGAGCAAGCCCCAAAGGTGGCTGAAGCCATCCAGAAAGGCCAGGCACAAAAAGGCATCCTGATCTGTGGCACCGGGCAGGGCATGGCGATCGTTGCCAACAAGCATAAGGGCATTTATGCCTGCGTGGTGGATGATATTTTTGCTGCTGAGCGTGCCAAGATCATCAACAACGCCAATGTCATCACCCTGGGAGGTTGGATCACAGCGCCTTTCCTGGGTATCCAGATCGTTGATGCCTGGTTGAGCATGCAATTTACTCAAAAAATGGAGTTCAAGAAGGATTTTCTCACCAATGCCTTTACCCAGGTCCAGGCAATTGAGCAGATCAACTTCAAGTGATCAGGTTGACCCATGCCCGTGGTAAAAAGGGTATGATTGCATTGTGATAATTAAAGGAGAGAACCCCAATGAGTGAATATTTTGACCGAGTTTCGCTGCAGGTACAAAAAGGGTTTCACCGCATCGCTTCCATTAAGCCACTGCAACCAATTCCCGGCGGCATGCGCTTTCTTTGTGAAGCGGGACAACTGGACATCTGTTACGTTGCCCGGGGAGTCATCCGTTTTACCTTCAATCATGGGGATGTGGTGGATTATGGCTTGCTGACCGCAGAACCCCAGCAGATCGCCTGTCAGATCGAAACCATGAAACGCGATTTGGTTTTAAAGTCCGGCGATGTCTCACTTGAGGTGATCCTGTCACCTTTTTCTTTCAAGCTGAAGAGATCAGGCAACCTGGTCCTGGAAAGCATCACCGATTGCAGCATGGAAGGACCGACCCGCTTCCATGCCTTCGCTTACAATCCAAAACCTGCCTGGCAGGTATCCTTGGCATTAAAGAGCGGGGAACCGGTCTATGGTTTGGGGGAGAAATTTGGACGCCTGGATCATCGGGGTGAGCTGATCACCAACTGGAATTCCGATGCATTAGGTGTGAATGCAGAGCGTTCCTATAAGAATACGCCCTTTGCCTGGTCACCTGAAGGTTGGGGGCTTTTCATCAACACGCCCAGCCGGGTGACCCATGCCGTCGGTTATTCACCCTGGTCACACCGCAGTTACATTACCCAGGTGGAAGATACCAATCTGGACTTCTTCCTCTTTGCAGCTGACACACCCGCAGAAATTATCGCTGCCTTCACCAACCTGACTGGCAAGACCCCAGCGCTTCCCATTTGGAGCTATGGGCTCTGGATGGCACGGGCATATTACCGCACCGCTGATGAGCTGCTGGATGTGGTCAAAGAGATGCGTGCCCGCCAGATCCCGCTGGATGTGATCCTGCTGGATGGACGGGCGTGGCACAAAATGGAGACCCGCTTTGACTTTTCCTGGGATCCCGAGCGCTACCCTGACCCGGTTGGATTTATCAGGAAATTGGATGCGTATCATGTGCGCCTGTGCCTGTGGGAATATCCTTACATTTCCACATTCAATCCACTTTTTAACGAACTGGCAAACAAGGGATACCTGTTGAAAACTGTCAATGGACAGACTTACATCCATCAATGGCTCCCGGAACCCTATGAATTGATGCTGCCCCAACTCTGCCCGAGCGGGATCATTGACTTCACCAACCCGGATGCATATGCCTGGTACCGCGATCAGCACAAGCCCCTTTTCGACATGGGGGTGGCGGTGATGAAAACCGATTTTGGTGAAGCTGTGCCTGAGAATGTCGTCGCATACAACGGTGACAGCGGAACCCGCCTGCATAATGTGTATTCCCTCCTTTACAACCGCTGTGTTTATGAAGCAACCCAGCTTTATGG
>CAYSZB010000046.1:7022-14251 GCA_964435475.1 uncultured Anaerolineaceae bacterium
GGTGGTTGGTATGACATCATTAAGGGGCAGCGATATGAGGGTGGGCAGGTGATCGCCCTTGAAAATGTGCCCCTCGACGAGATGCCGATCTTTGGGCAGGAGGGGAGCTGGCTGCCCCTGGGACCGGTTGTGCAGCACACGGATGAACTTTCTGCAACAAGTGAGGTTGAAGAATTGTGGGCGTTCGGAGATCCGGACCCTGCATTCCACATTAGCTGTGACCATATCACACTGGAAGAGAAACAGGGTAAGGTGCAATTTACATTGCCAGAAGGTGTGGTGCTAAAACTTTTCCAGTGAGATAAATGGCATCATCGCTCACAAAAGCAAAGATGCTCTCGATGGTTAAAATTATGAAGGGTTAAGGTTATGTCCAGGCAAAGATTTTCTTGACAATCTCGGGCCAAACCCGGAAGCAGTTGCCAAAAATATAACTACACGCATCCCACACTGGACGAATAGCTCAATGTATATAGGTTTTACCAGACACTGCTGCGGAGAATCAAGAACAGAACATAGTTCGTCTTTTCAGCCCTCTTTTAATTAGGATAATTTCAAAATACCAATCACGGCTGTTTACCCGGTCAAACAGTAATAATGTATATAGTCTGTATAATGTTTGCTTGTTTGGATAAGGTAAATGCAATATCATTAAGATATGGAAAATTACGTGGCCAAACAAATCGCTAACAAAACTACACATGATATGAAATTAACTAAACTTGTGCTCTCCTAAGCTTGATTTCCATGTCATGGATGTTGGTCTACGATTTTACTTTCGCCGGTTTTGCCGCTGAGAGCTAAAAATTGTCCGGCAATTTCTGGGTCATCCTGATAAAGACGCTGGGTTTCTTTACCGCATCTTTACATGTCCTGATATCATTGACCCAAAGCAAAGGAGATTGGTTACAATTCATCCTTGGTAAACGTAAGAATGATCTATTGAGGAATCATAATTAAGTAAAAGGAGCAACAAAAAATGAAAGCAAGACAAATTCTTAACCTGGTTGGACTGGTCATCATGATCACGGTCAATGTCCTGGCCAACGCACTTCCCATCAACGGCATCAGCACCGCTGCTGTCAGCGATTCAATTCCCTCTCTCTTTACACCCGCCGGGTATGTATTCAGCATCTGGGGCATCATCTACCTGGCACTGATCGGTTTCGGCATCTACCAGGCACTTCCCAAACAAAAGGACAATCCCCGCCTGGAACGGATCGGCTTGTGGTTCTTTATCTCAAGCATGTTCAACAGTGCCTGGATCTTTTCGTGGCATTACCAGAAATTCACCCTTTCAGTCATCCTGATGTTGGGCTTGCTGGTTTCATTGCTGATGACCTACCTGCGGGCAGGGATCGTCAACCGCAAGAGCTTGAAAGACAGCGACAAATCACGTCCAGCAAGAGTGGCAGAGTACATTTTCATCGATCTGCCCTTTGGCATCTACCTTGGGTGGATCTCGGTCGCCACGATCGCCAACATCTCATCCCTGCTGGTTGTCCTGGGCTGGGGCGGCTTCGGTTTGAGTTCCATTGCCTGGACGATCATCATGCTGGCGGTCGGTGCCCTTTTGGGTGTTTTGATGATCTTATTACGTCACGAAGTGGCCTATGCACTGGTGATCATCTGGGCTTTCCTCGGCATTTATGTTTCACGGGTGGATCAGCCATCCATCCAGGTCACTGCCCTGGTCACGGCAGCCATTGTGCTGCTTGTACTGCTGGGTTCACTGCTTGGAAGATTGGTCAAGAAAAGCTAGGCATCGAAATGGAAAAAGTTGTCTGGTGGATCAGGCGGGACCTACGCCTGGATAACAACAATGCACTGAAACTTGCCCTGGAAACCGGGCTGCCTGTTCTGCCAGTCTACATTATCGATCCGAACCTTGAGATCTCACCATCCATCCCGAGACAATCATTTATCTTTGCCGGGTTGGAGGTACTGGATGATAAACTCCATGACCATGGTTCTTACCTGATCCTGCGCAGGGGTGAACCCGTAGAGGTCCTCCATGACCTTGTCCGGCAGCACCATGTTACCAGGATCTTTGCTGAAGAGGATTTTTCACCCTACGCGACCAGGCGCGATAATAAGGTTGCCCAACAAATACCTCTGGTGCTGGTTTCCGGCTTGACGATCAACCACCCAGCGGTCACGCTGAAAGCAGACGGCAGGCCTTACACCGTCTTTACCCCCTTCAAGAATGCATGGTCAAAGCTGCCCAGAGGAAAGACCTCCGCCTGGCAGCCTGGCAAGTCCCTGGAAACGCCAAAAAACATCAGCACCCTACAGATCCCGCAGTTCACTGCAAACCCGCATTTTCCCGCCGGCGAAGAGGCTGCGGCAACGCGTTTGCAGGAGTTTTTGTCTGAAAAAATCTTTGCTTATCATCAAGATCGCGACATGATGGACCGTGATGCCACATCCATGCTCTCCCCATACCTTAAAACCGGCATGCTTTCGATCCACAAAGCCTGGGACATGGCTGAAGCGCTCCTGTTGGACCCGCAAAAAGAAAATTCCAGCCAGGGCGTCTTAACTTGGCAAAATGAGTTAATCTGGCGCGAATTTTATCAATACATCCTTTACCATTTTCCGCATGTCAGGCATGAGGCATTCGATGCAGCATTTCGCGCCATACCCTGGCGCGATTCATACCAGGACCTGCAGGCCTGGAAGTCCGGGGTGACCGGTTTCCCGGTGGTGGATGCCGCCATGCGCCAGTTGGTTGGCATGTCATGGATGCACAACCGGGCGCGCATGATCACCGCCTCATTTTTAACCAAGGATTTGCTGATCAACTGGCAGGAAGGCGAAAGCTGGTTCATGCAGCACCTGGTCGATGGGGACCTTGCCTCAAACAACGGTGGTTGGCAGTGGAGTGCCGGCGTTGGCACAGACGCAGCGCCTTACTTCCGCATCTTCAACCCCATCCTGCAGGGGAAAAAGTTCGACCCGGCTGGAAAATACATCAAAAAATGGGTCCCTGAGCTAAGAAACGTGCCGGAAAGCTTCATCCATGAGCCCTGGCTGATGCCGCTGGACTTGCAGGAGCAGGTCGGCGTGTGCATCGGCAAGGATTACCCACAACGGATCGTTGATCGCAGCGTTTCACGAGACAGAACACTGGAAGCATACCGACAAGCCAAAAACAAAAGTCAGAGTTTGTAACTTTTAGCCGGAACATCCTCAACAGGATAGAAGGAGAACAATGTCAATTAAAGAAATTAACACACCAGCCCCGGATTTTTCCGCCATCGATGTGGATGGCAACCCCATCTCCCTGTCGGATTTTAAGGGTAAAAAGCATATCATCCTGGTCATGAACCGCGGTTTTGTCTGACCCTTCTGCCAGAGGCATATGGCGCAGTTGCGTCATGACTATGAAAAATTTGTGGAACGGCAGGCAGAAGTGATCGTGGTTGGACCTGAATCAGCTGAAGCTTTCAGAAATTACTACAAGAGTAATCATCTGCCATTCGTCGGCATTCCTGACCCCCAGCATAGCATCCTGAAATTATTTGGCCAACAAACGAACATTTTCAAATTGGGGCGCATGCCTGCCCAGATGATCATTGACAAGGATGGCATCCTGAAATATGTACACTATGGTCACGACATGACTGACATCCCTGAAAACTCGGAGATCATCACGTTACTAGACCAGCTGAAAGGGTAATTAGAAGTTCTGACTTAATCAGACCTGAATTCTTGATATTACGATGCCAGCCCACGGGGCTGGTATTTTTTTAATGACCAGCCAGGAATTGCTTCAGCGCAACCAGGGCTTCAATGGGTGTCGGGTCAACCTGGTAGTGCAAAGCCAGGTAGTATGACACATAGTCTCCAAAGTGCAACAAGGTCCACATCTGTGCCAGCCGGGAATTGCCACTGGCATGCACCTCGTCCACGGGCATGCCAGCCAGCATGCATTGCTGCTTGGTAAAGTCCAGCCGCAGTTGGTTGCGGGGATGGTCGTATTTTGAGCGCAGGAAAACCGTGGCTACCTTGGTGACCGCTTCTTCCGGGTTTTGCAGACCAGCCAGTGAATTATGGTCCACCTCGGGCAGGGCCTCGAACTGTGCCCAGGCCTTGGCCAGTTCGGCGATCTGGGTCTTCCAACGGCGGGCAACAACTTCGTTCTCACCAGCCGCCATGATCGAAACATACCTTCCCACCAGTTGGCCAGCAAGCCGCCTGGCGGGGTTGGCATGCAGGGCAATCGAAAAACCGATCTTTTCCTGCTGGGCTTTCATGGCATTGACTGTTTCAAGAATTTCCGCTTGGGTGGTTTCAATCATGCCCAGGCGGGAAACCAGGGCTAAAAGGATGCCAAATGAGAATCCCACCGCTGTGCGTGGTTGACCCTGGTGGTTAAAACGCCAGGCAGGAGCACCCACCTTTTGAGCAATTTCGCTCAACTTGCCTCCGGTGCTTAGGGTCAGTACGGAGCACCCATTTTCAAGTGCTTTATTAAAAGATGACAGGGTTTCTTCAGTGTTACCGGAATGCGATGAACAGATGACCAGCGTTTCCCTGCCCCTTGCCCAGGCAGGCAGGCCATAATCGCGATGGCTGAACACCGGGATATCTGCCAGGGGGCGCATATACGCAGACAGCAGGTCGCCGCCAATAGCTGAGCCACCCATTCCTGCAACAATGATGTTCTTTACTGTGCCAAAATCCGGCAATGGTAGTGTCTGACCCAGGTCCCAGGCATTAAGCAGCTGGTCTGGCAGCGTATCGATATGAGCAAGCATGTTTTGCGGGTCAAGTTGTTGCAGTTCCTGTTGATTTTCCATATTCACCGTTGAAAATTTGATCACTGGGAGGACCAGGTCTTGAAATTGACTGAGAGAACGCCTGTTGCACTGTCAAAAGCCAATACCTGCAGGCTTCCAAAGCGACCTTCGTCTGTGCGATAGCACATGTAATCTGTACCACTGATGGTCACAAATACGATGCCATTGCTTCCCATTGATAATCCCTGGCAGGTAAAGTAAGTAGGGGCTGTCAAACCATAAGACGCAATGCCAGACTGGGTACCTGGCAGGAAGACATGGCTGTTGTTCATAAAGGCATAAGATAGGTCAAATTCGCCATCCTCACTGACAACCTGGCCTTCATCCAGGTCCAGTTTTTGATCCGTTGCAAGGTTCAGTGTGCCCTGGCGGTAAACCTCTATGACCGGCGTGGGGGTCAGGGTGGGTGTTTGGGTCGGGGTGGGAGTCAGGGTTGATTGTTGGCTAACATCGATGATCACCCAGAAAGGGGCATCAGAATTGGGTCCAATACCAAAGACTTCCCCTTTTTCGTTCTGCAGCATCCAATTACTCTGGTAGGTGCCAGGTGTCAGGGGAGCGTTCATTGAAACGGAGAGATCGACTGAACTGCCTGGCGGCACTTCACCCAGCAGGTTTTGTTCATAGCTTGCGCCCAGCGAATTGCCTGAAAAGAAAACCAGTTTGTAAAGCCGGGTCCACTTGCAGGAGCCGGAATTGACCAGGCGCCAGGTTTTGGTAAAAGCCTGCCCGGGTATTATCTCGGTATGGTCACGGATGGTCACATCAAAAGGTGACCCGGCGCTGGCCGAGTCACAATCTGGCATGCGGGTCGGGGTGGCATTGGATGGACGGGTGCGGACAATGGTTGGAATGGAAGTGGGGGTGACATTGGCAGTCTTGGCGGCTGAGATGGCGGTATTCTCGATCGCCTGGATGGTTTCGGTCTGGGCAGATGCTTCAGTAGCCTGGGATATGGATGTCTGCATGAGCATTGTCGCATCCAGTTGTGTTTGCTGGGTGGGCTCTGCTTCGATCGCCTGGCAGGCGGTGATCACTAATAAAAAGAAGATCCAAATGACCTTCCCCGTTTTTTTGAGCATCAAATTTTCAACTCCAACAAGGATTTTACACCATATTTTAAGGAAAATCAGTGTCTCGAGGTGCCATCACCATCCTCCTCTCCAGGAAGCACGCTGCCATAGGATGGGGTAAAATATGCAGGATTGTAAGTTTATGCCAAGATTTTCAAAACGGAGAATGCATGACTGCTGAACAACCTGTTGCAAAGATCAAGAACAGCATGGATCGCTGGCTGGACAAACCGGTGTTTCACTTCTGGCCCAATTTTTCGATCGAAAAGCTGCTCATCATCCTGATCATCAGCCTGACCATCGTCAGCCGCTTTTATGACCTGGGTGCGCGGGTGATGGCACATGACGAGGTCAACCATGTGGTGCCATCCTTCGATCTTTACGAGGGACGCGGCTACAGTTACGACCCGGTCACGCATGGACCTTTCCAGTTCCACATGATCGCGCTGTCTTATTTCATGTTCGGTGACAATGACTTCAGTTCCCGCCTGCCGCATGCCCTATTTGGCATTGCAGTGGTGCTCTTCGCCCTGTTCGCCTGGCGGCGCTACCTGGGTCGGGCGGGTGCGCTGGTTGCCGGTTTATTCTTCATGATCTCTCCCTTCATGCTTTTTTACAGCCGCTATGCCCGCAACGAGATATTTATCGTTTTCTGGGGACTGGTGATGCTCTGGTTGTTTCTGCGGTACCTGGAGGATGGCAAAACAAAGTGGTTGATCCTGTTAACCATGATCACCGCGCTGCATTACAGCGATAAAGCCACTTCATATATTTTTACCGCTGAAGCGCTGATCTTTTTGGCAATCCTTTTCATTGTGCAGGTCATCAAGCCTGCCTGGAAAAAAGCGCACCTCAAACCGATCTTCCTGGTTTTGGTGGCGATCGTCATCCTGGCAGTAGCAGTAAGTTTCACCTTGAACATGACGGCAGATGGAGCTGCAGACCTTGCCAGCAGTACCGGGGCAGAAACGGTCACTGATACCACAAGCCGGTTGCCGATGCTGATCGGGTTTGGTCTTGCTGTATTAGCGCTGGTTGCCGCCCTTGTCACACTGGTGCTCGGGGCAGGTTTCCCCAACATCCGCAAGATCAGGACCTTTGACCTGCTGATTCTCCAGATCAGCCTGGTGCTGCCGCTGCTCAGCGCAGCAGTCATCAGTTTGATCGGTTTTAACCCCCTGGATTACACCCAGGAAGGCATGATCCGCTCTGCATTGGTGATCGTCCCGATGGCATTGCTCTCAGTCTTTATCGGGTTGCTGTGGAACCGTAAAGTCTGGGTCAAGTGTGCAGTGATCTTCTGGAGCATATTCCTCGTCTTCTACACCACCTTTTTCACCCGTGGCGACGG
>CAYSZB010000046.1:14351-18416 GCA_964435475.1 uncultured Anaerolineaceae bacterium
TCTTCTGGAGCATATTCCTCGTCTTCTACACCACCTTTTTCACCCGTGGCGACGGCTTTTTTGTTGGCCTGATGGGCGCCCTGGGCTATTGGATGTCCCAGCAGGCAGTGCAGCGGGGAACCCAGCCACTCTATTATTATGCGCTGGTGCAGATCCCGATCTATGAATTCCTGCCGGTGATCGGCACCATCATCGCCCTGGTCATTGGCGTCAGCAAACGCCTGATGATCAGCACTCCCGGTGCACCTTTTGTCCCATCAATCGATGAATCACCGTCAGACACACTAACACCTTCGATCATTGACACTGCACAAAACCTGGTTGCTGGAGAATCCGAAGAGACTGAGACAGAAGCAGCTTTGGAACAAATCCCTGAGTTCCTCCCCGCAAAGCCAAGGAAACACCTGTTCACTGACCCACCCAGCACCGCAGGTGAACCCCAGCCCGTCCCAACACTGATCCTGCTGCTCTTCTGGTCACTGATCAGCCTGGTGGCATTCAGCCTGGCTGGCGAGCGCATGCCCTGGCTGACCACTCACATTGCCCTGCCGCTCATCCTGACCGCCGCATTCGGAATAGGCTACCTGTTGGAAACCACCGATTGGCAGGAAATGGCTCAAAGGAAAGGCTGGCTGGTCTTTCTACTCGGTGTGCTCTTCATCTTTGGTTTGAGTTCCGCCCTTGGCTCACTGTTGGGCAGTAACCCACCCTTCCAGGGTAAAGACCTTGCGCAGCTTTCGGCAACCAGCACCTTCCTTTTAGCCAGTCTGGCGATGATCGCCAGCGGGGTCGGCACTGCCTTCCTGCTAAAAGGCTGGAAATTTCGCCAGGCAGCCCGTATGGTCGTGTTGGCATTTATCTTGATCCTGGTGGTGATCACCACCCGCGCTTCCTACCGCGCCAGTTTCATCAATTATGATAATGCCAAAGAATTCCTGGTCTATGCGCACGCCACGCGTGACCCCAAGGACATCCTGGAGCAGGTGGAGGACATCTCCTCCCGCCTCTATGGCAGCAAGGACATTGCCGTAGCCTATGACAACAACAGTCTCTACCCCTACTGGTGGTATTTCCGCGATTATCCCAATCGCAAGTGGTATAGCGACACACCCACCAAGGACCTGCGTGAGTCCCCCGTCATCCTGGTCGGCTATGAAAATTATGCCAAAGTGGAGCCGGTGGTGGCGGATGATTATTACCAGTTTAATTACAAACGCATGTGGTGGCCGATTGAGGACTATGACAACCTGACATGGGAGCGCTTGGTCAGCGATCTAAAAAACCCCGAAATGCGGGCTGCTTTATGGCAGCTTTGGTTTGACCGAGACTACACCAGGTATGCCCAGGCAACCGGGCGTAACAACTTTACCCTTTCGACCTGGTCACCCTCTGCCGATATGCGCATGTACGTGCGCAAGGATGTGGCTACCCAGATCTGGGAGTATGGCATTTCACCCATCCCAACCGAACCGGAGATCGACCCCTACGAGACGGGCACGATCAGTCTCGAAGCTGACCTGGTTATGGGTTCTTTTGACGGACAAACCCTCGCCGGACCCAAGGCAGTGGCAAGCTCAGCTGATGGCACGCTTTACATCGCTGATACCTTCAATCACCGCATTCTACACATTACATCCGACGGCGAATTGCTGCATTCCTGGGGTGGGTTTGCCGACGTACTGAGCGGTTCGGCACCCGCCGGTATGTTCAACCAGCCCTATGGCATTGTGGTCAGCCAACAGGGTTTTGTGTATGTGGCTGACACCTGGAACCACCGCATCCAGAAATTCACAGCCAATGGGACGTTCGTCCTTATGTGGGACACATGGGGTTCAAATGAGGCACCGGATGGTTTCTGGGGTCCACGCGGTATCGCCCTTGATAACAAAGGCAATGTCTATGTCACCGACACAGGCAAGCAGCGCGTGGTGATCTTTGACCGCGATGGGGTTTACATCAACCAGTTTGGCGGGTTGGGCATGACAGCCGGCTATTTTGACGAACCGGTGGGCATCGCGGTGGACAATGAAGGGCTGATCTATGTGGCAGACACCTGGAACAACCGCATCCAGGTTATCCGAGCGCTGGGCGAACTTGAAAATTTCTTGCCCTTCCTGTCTTGGGAACTGAACGCCTGGAAGAGTCAGAGCCTGGAAAACAAGCCTTTCCTGGCCCTCAATGCCAGGAACCAGGTGCTGGTGACTGATCCGGACCGTGGTCGCATCCTGCAATTTGACAACCAGGGCAATTTCCTGCAGTTGTGGGGCGGATTTGACAATGCCACCCTGATGGGCATAACCAGCGGCATTGCCGTGGACAAGGATGGGCATGTGTGGGTCACCGACTCAACCAACAACACCCTCCTGCGCTATTCTCCACCCGAAAAATAGGCATAACCCTTCCTTAAACTAAAAGACACTCCCGCTTTGAGAGTGTCTTTTTTGGATTGTGTGAGGATTAATTGCCAGTTGCTTTTTGCACGATCGCAGTAAAAGCCTTGGGATCCCTGACAGCCAGGTCAGCCAGAACCTTGCGGTTGAGGATGATCTCACTGTTGCGCAGTGCATTGATCAGCTTGCTGTAGGAAATGCCATTCAGGCGGGCAGCAGCATTGATGCGGGCGATCCATAACTTGCGCAGGTCGCGCTTGCGGGTGCGGCGTCCGACATAGGCATACCACTGAGCCTTCATGAAGGTCTCATTGGCACGCTTGAACAAATGATTACGCGATCCGAGGTATCCCTCGTTATGCTTGATCAGCCTTTGGTGCCGTCTTCGGCGATAAGGCCCACTTTTTACTCTTGCCATCTATTACTCCTTTGCAGTCTCCTGGGCGTCAGATTTCTCATCCAGTTGCGAACACCCAGCAGCCGCACTAAAAAAATTGGATCAACTTGAATAGCCTAGCTATTCTTCCTCATATAAGGTGCCAAACGTGCGATATGCTTGCGCAGACCGGAAGATTTAACTTCGATCGTCTCAGCCAGCAAATACTTCGTCCGCTGGGGGGTGTTGCGGCGCAGGTGACCTTTACCGATCTTTGTGCGCACAACCTTCCCTGTTCCAGTCATACGGAAGCGTTTGGAGGTCGCTTTATGAGTCTTCATCTTGTAATTGCCTTCTCTTTGTTTGCGAGCCACAATCAAACTCCTCTCATGAAAATTCTGCGGCTGTTATGAGCAGCCGCAGGTATTACCTTTGTCTTCTCTGAAGATCAGTGTTATTTCTTGGGCGCCAGCATCATGAACATGGTACGCCCTTCCATGTTGGGCGCTTGTTCAATTTCACTGACTTCCGCTAACATGCCTGCAATCTCGCGTAAGTCTTCCATGGCGATCTCGGGGTACGTTATCTCCCGACCACGGAAGCGGATGGTCACTCTGACCTTCATTCCCGATTTCAACCATCTTTCTGCATCCTTGACCTTGAAATCACGGTGGTGGTCCGTGGTCTTTGGACGCAGCTGGATCTCTTTGATCTCGATCTTGGTCTGTGCCTTGCGGGCTTCGCGTTCCTTTTTCTCACGTTCGTAAAGGAACTTGCCAAAATTCATGATCCTGCAGACCGGGGGCTCTGCGTTAGGAGCCACCTCCACCAGGTCAAACCCGGCGATGTCTGCCCGGCGCAGGGCATCTTCCCGTGTCACAACGCCAACGTTTTCACCCGTCTCATCGATCAGGCGGACATTGGCTGCCCGGATGGTTTCGTTTATGCGAAATTCTTGTTTACTACTAATCTTCTTCTCCTTCGTTCGCTTTTTAACTTGGCGTGGCGAACCGGTCCTTTTCAGAACGCACCATATCATACCATAAGGCAGGTAAATGAGTCAACGAATTTTATGGGCAATAATGTGAGTAGGTCAGCACATGGTAGAGAGCAAAGACAGGACGCCCAATCATTGCCTCCCCACAGCAGTTTTCCAGTTTCGCAGTTTCGCAGCTTCGCTGCACATGTACTTTATTGCGAAGCTTTCCAGTTTCCCCACAGGGTATATGTGCAGGGAAACTAGGAAACTAGGAAACTAGATTTCTCATCGACACACGCCTGCAAACCCAACTTCGCACC
>CAYSZB010000047.1:0-18300 GCA_964435475.1 uncultured Anaerolineaceae bacterium
TCGAGATTGGCTTTGGCCTGGGGAACCATGACAAAGAACTTTTGCAGTTCCTCACAGGCATAATCTTGGCAATCAGCGCAGGTCTGTAAACCACGGTCAAGGGCACATTTCCTTATGCAACAAAACTGGCAATACCCACCCAGGCGGACAGTCGCATGGCAGCCATCGCAGGTCACTGCACTGATCTCCATTTCCGGTGAGTTATATTCAACTCGCCATTTCTCCAGCACCTTCATCTTTCCCGCTTCATCATTCGCCTGCGTTGCGATATACGCCTCACATTGACTGCAGTCCAGGCCACAATAAGCAATCATCTTATCCATTCATCCTCCAAGCTATCCCTCTTCCAGGTATTCTACTTTTCTTTCCAATTTCTTCGCAGTTTCAATAGTGCATAGTGCTTCTTTGGGCAAGGTGGCGATTCCCGGGAAATTAGTCTCTGCCACGAATTTCTTCAGAGCATCCACCAGGCCTTCAGGGCTCTGCGCTGCCAATTTATCCAGGGTATCAAAGCCCGAATCAAGATACAGCCTGGTACGGGTTGTCTTCACCGAAAACAGGCGAGACAAGTCCGCCATTTTGACCAGGTCAAGTAATTCCTGATAACCCACTCCCAGGCTATTGGCAAGTTCCTCGCGCGATGCATGGTCATGACTGACCGCCAGCAGTTGGTTGGCATTACGGATCCCTTTTTCAGCCAATTTGCCAAGTAAACCGGGGTCGACGCCCATTAGTTCCCGTAAGAGCAAGGGCTTACGATCTTTATCCAGCATTTCACTGCGCATCACGCCGGCAACCTGCTTCAGGTCCTCCCTGCCAATATAGTCAAAAAAGCCTGTCAGTCCATATAGCAGATTCTTGGGCTGCTTTTTAGAGACCTTGAGAAACCCTTGCAGGTCACTGCTCTCAATGCCACTCTCCAGAGATCTCCCGTCGAGCGCCAGGAATTTCTCGAACTCATCCACCGCCCAAATTGTTCTCTCGATGGCAGCTTTTGAGTGGCCTTTCTTCTTAAGATAAGCAGATAATTTTTCCCTATCCATTATTCCCTCCTCACCAGATTTCAGGGAACATGCGGAAGCGTGTCTTCCTGGCATAATCTGCATAACCGGGTAGTTCCTTCTGCAAAGTGCGGTCTTCCAGCCAGGTACGGATCACCAGGGCCACCAGGAAAAGTGCCGTGGCAATATATGCCAACATTGAATCAAGGATCAGTGGGATGCTTAAGCACATAAAGAAGATCCCCAGATAGCCGGGATGGCGTACAAAGCGATAAGGACCCTTCGTGGCAACCTTGTGCCCTGCCTGTATGTTGACCGTGCCATCAAAAAAGCTGTTGGACGCCATCGCCCAAAAAATGAACAGGCTGCCGAGCACCAGCAACCCGAGACCGACCCACAACACCCAGGGCCTTTCGAAAGAAGACCAGCCAAAGCGTTCATCCAGTCCTGCCAAAATGCTGATGCCCAACGAACTGAACGCCACCAGCGGTGCCAGGACCAGGTCCCATGACTTGTTGGCTTTGCCTTTATGGGTGGTGCGCTTTATCAGCAGGTCTTTTTGCGTCCTCAAAAGCCAAAGGTCACCCAATATCTTGATCAGGATCAATGCCGCTATAAAGACCCAGCCATGCACCCACTTGAGCGTTCCAGCCGCCAGGAACAGGGCAAGACCTGAAAGGATCAGGCCAAAGATCTCTTTGCCCAGCCAGGTTTTAAGTCCTTTTTCCTGATTGATCGGTCGTTCCTGTTCAATTTGGTCCATTTTCACCTCACTTATGATTCTTCCAGGTGGATATTGCCTGGTAATGTTCCCGGTAGTGGTCCAGAGTGTTGTTCAGCACCAGGTCCACCAGGATATATTCTCCCAGCCACTCAAAATGATGTTTTTCAAACAATTCATCTTCGTCCAGGGAGTTGATAAAGGCAGAGACTTCTGTGAATGACTGCTCAAAGGCATCCTGCACCGCCTGCAGTGGGTCCGCCCAATGCTTTTCAAAAACCGCCCTGTTCAAGGCATCAATCTCGTCCCAACCAAAAGCCGGCAGATTGGCATCCACTTCCAGGCTGACCAGTTGCTTGCGATACCAGCCCATCATGGTCTGCTCCCAAAAGGTGATGTGCGCCATGACATCTTTGACCGACCATGCACCGCAGGTCCCAGGCAGCAGTTTTTCACTGTCGGTGATGTCCCGAAGCAAACTCTCGAGGGCGGAATGTTCAATCTGCAGCTGGCTGATCAACTCTTTTTTGGTAAGTGGCTCAGTCATCCTTCCTCCACATCCATCGTTGGTTATAGCTTGATTTTACATCCTTACGATCTTTTTTGCGCTAAAATGGTCAAAGTAAATCACAGGGCTGCGGTATAATTAGGTGTTGTAAATTCATCAAGCGAAATAACAGCATATCCATGCTGTTATTTTTAACGAAATAGCAGGATCTACTATGGAAGATAAATCAGAAGAACAAGTTAAGAGCGCTGTGCAATCAGTGGATATTGACCACCAGATGCGCGAAGCTTACCTGGATTACGCCATGAGCACGATCGTGGCGCGGGCGCTGCCTGATGTGCGTGACGGTCTCAAACCCGTCCATCGGCGCATCCTCTATGCCATGCAAGACATGGGAATCCATTACAATACGGCCTTCAAGAAATCAGCCCGTATTGTCGGAGAGGTGCTCGGCAAGTATCACCCGCATGGTGACTCAGCCGTTTATGAATCCATGGCAAGAATGGCACAGGACTTTTCGATGCGCTACATGCTCGTGGATGGCCAGGGCAACTTTGGCTCAGTCGATGGTGACTCACCAGCTGCCATGCGCTATACCGAAGCCCGCCTGACCGCCATGGCGGATGACCTTTTGGTAGACCTGGAGAAGGACACCGTTGACTTTATTGATAACTTTGACGGGTCCCTCAAAGAACCCGTTGTATTGCCCTCCCGCCTGCCCAACCTGCTGCTCAACGGCTCGTATGGCATCGCCGTCGGTATGGCAACCAACATCCCGCCCCATAATTTACGTGAATTGATCTCCGGCATAAACCTGCTGATCGACCGCTATGACGAGATCGATGACATCAGCATTGAAGAGCTGTTACACCACGTCAAAGGCCCTGATTTCCCGACCGGCGGCATCATTGTAGGCGATGAAGGCATCCGCCAGGCTTACAGCACCGGCAAGGGCAAGTTAACAGTGCGTGGCGTTGCCAATATTGAAGAATTCAAGAATGGCAGGTTTGCCATTGTCATCACCGAAATTCCCTACCAGCTCAACAAGACCAGCCTGATCGAACGCATTGCAGAACTGGTCCGCGATGGCAAGATCGATGCAATCTCAGACCTGCGCGATGAATCGGATCGCCGGGGAATGAGCATTGTGATCGAGCTCAAACGCGGCAGCCAACCAAAAAAGGTGCTTAACCAGCTTTACAAATACACCCCCCTGCAATCCACGTTTGGCGTCCAGCTCTTGGCGTTGGTGGATGGCGAGCCGCGTATGTTGACCCTCAAGCGGGCAATGCACCTCTTCATCGAGCACCGTGAGGATGTGATCGCCCGCCGGTCGCAGTACGAACTGGACAAAGCCAAAAAACGCGCTCACATCCTGGATGGTTTGCTGATCGCCCTCGCCAACCTGGATGCGGTCATCAAGACCATCCGTGAATCGGCTGATGCCGATGTTGCCAAGACCAACCTGATGACACGCTTCAATCTCAGCGAGCTTCAGGCACAGGCGATCCTTGACATGCAGTTGCGCCGCCTGGCAGCCCTTGAAAGACAAAAGATCGAAGACGAACACCGCGAGATCATGGAACGCATCGCCTACCTGGAAGACCTGCTGGCACACCCCAAAAAGATCCTCGACCTGATCCGCATTGACCTGAATGAAATGGCTGCCAAATATGGCGATGACCGCCGCACACGCATCGCTCCCGACGCAGATACGGACCTATCTGACGAAGCGCTCGTGCAGGATGAGCCGGTATTTGTCAGCATCACCCAACGGGGTTATATCAAGCGGGTCAATGACAAGACCTACCGTTCCCAGAACAGGGGCGGTCGCGGCGTTTTGGGTCAATCGGTGCGCGAAGAGGACGAGATTGCCTTCTTCCTGCGCTGCAACACCCTGGGGACGATCCTTTTCTTCTCAGACAAGGGCAAGGTCTATTCTGAACGGGTCTACCAGATCCCGGATGAAAGCCGCCAGGGTCGGGGAATACCCCTGGTCAACATTATCAGTGTGGATCCCGATGAGATGATCACAGCCGTACTGCCGGTGCCGGATTTTCGCAAAGCTGAATTCTGTACCATGGCAACCCGCCAGGGCAAGGTGAAACGCGTGGCGCTGTCAGAATTTGAAAGCGTACGTCCCTCCGGCCTGGCAGCGATCAAGATAGAGGAAGGTGACCGGTTGGGGTGGGTCTGCCTGACCACCGGGAAAAACGAGATCATCCTTGTCACCAAGCAAGGCAACGCCCTGCGTTATGATGAAAATGAGATCCGTGCCATGGGTCGTACTGCCGTGGGAGTGACCGGTATTCGTTTCAAGGGTGATGACTGCCTGGCAGGGATGGAAGTCCTGGAAGAGGGTGGCTACCTGCTGGTAATGAGCGAGAAAGGGTACGGCAAACGCACCCCGCTCAGTGAATATTCAGCCAAGAGCCGCGGCGGACTGGGTATAGCCTCCGTCACAAAGGATGCCTACAAAAAAATTGGCTACATCTCTGCTGCCAGGGTGGTCCAGGAAAAAGATGAGGTCACGATCATTTCATCGGGGGGAATTGTCCTGCGATTGCGAGTGGTGGATATCTCGGTGCAGGGTCGAGCCACCAAGGGCGTCTCGTTGATGAAACTGGAAAAAGATGACACCATAGCAGCTGTTGCCAGGATAACAGAAGTCTAGTATGTAATTAAATAAATCCCCCCACCATTTGCATGGATGGGGGGACTTTTTTATGCCTGGCTATGCCTTTATCGGCATGTAAAGGTCAAGCGATAATTCATCCATTGGAGCAAACAGGTTGAGATGTTCTTCCAGCCACTGGTGGTCGTGGGCAAACTGGTATGGGCTGGTCTCCCGCCATTTGACAAACTGCTGCCAGGTGGGTCCGATGGTCTCCACACCCTTGCAACCTATCACAGCATACAATCCGCCTTGAAAGGATATCATCTCACCCTCTCCAGGGTCCTGGAAGGCCTCATCTGTTGTGATCCAAACATCATAACCGTAATTCGGGCTGCCAGGAGCAGGATCAGGATTGTTGAAGCCAAAGAAACGATGCGGTTTTTCATCTTCCAGGATGTGGCTTTCAGCCAGCCATTTTTTGACCTTATCAAATGCGACCGACTCAGGACTGGGGCCAAATCCATGGAAACAGACCGCTTTGAAAGGATCAAGCTTGACAATTCGTACTTCCAAGTCATTCATAAGTTCTCCTCGATTTCTTATCATAAAACAGATACGATAAGATCTTAACATAAATAGTTGCCATCCTTTGTCATCTATTTTTGATAAAATAGGTAAATGCGTGCAGACCGTCTCTTATCGATGATGTTCATCCTGCAAAGCCGCGGGAAAATGACTGCCAAAGACCTGGCGGAGAAACTGGAAGTTAGCCTTCGCACAGTCTACCGTGATGTGGATGCCTTGGGCATTGCCGGAGTGCCTGTCTATGCCGAGAAAGGTCCCCACGGGGGCATTGCACTGCTTGAAGAATTCAGGACATCATTAACAGGTTTGACACCAGGCGAAACCAGGGCATTATTCATGTTAAGGATCCCGGACCCTTTGACCCAGCTGGGAGTGGCTGGTGAATTAAACTCCGCCTTGTTAAAACTCAGCGCTGCACTGCCTGCCAGCCGACGGGAAGATGAAGAACATACCCGCAATCGTTTTCACCTCGATGCAGCCTGGTGGTCAAAAGGAAATGAGCCTGTGCCTTTTCTACAACAGGTCCATGAAGCGGTCTGGCATGATCAACTTTTATTCATTCACTATCGAACGTTTTTTGGTACCGAGTTTGAGCTGGTCATCCAACCCCTTGCCTTGGTAGCCAAAGCCAGTGTGTGGTACCTTGTTTATATGCATAATGATCACACGCGGGTCATCCGGGTTTCAGATATCCTGCATGCAGTGATGCAGCCGGAAAAGTTTGCCCGGCCAAGGTCATTTGACCTGCAAAAATTCTGGAAATCATATTGCGAAGAGATCGCATCCAGGCCTCCACTAATGGCAGATGTAAAGGTAAGAACTGAACTGTTCCCGATATTACCCCGCTATTTTGGCAACCAGGTCAGAAAACAATTATCAGCAGCTGTGAAAGATGAACATGGCTGGTGCAGGTTAAGCCTTCCATTTGATGATTTCTTTACCGCCCGTGAGCGGATTCTGGCATTTGGAAATGCCATTGAGGTTATAAGCCCCCTCCCTCTTCGGGAAAGCGTGGCTGATTTTGCCAGGCATACAGCTGCTCTGTATCCACAATTTTAAGAAACCGGGTCCGGTTCAACTTTAAGCGGGTTGGTCGAGTAGGCCAACCCGCTTTCTTTGGTCATATGAGCTTATTTGCCATGCACGTCCTCTGTGCCCATGCTGAGAAAGCTCTGGTACCGCCTTTGACTGATCGATCCGTCAGAGACTGCCTTGCGTATGGCACATCCCGGTTCTTTGTCATGCTGACAATCCAGCCCGAACTTGCATTTGCCCACAAAAGGGCTCATCTCCGGGAAGAATAGCGCCAGGTCTTGACCCTGTGTTTCCCATAAGCCAAATTCGCGCATGCCGGGAGTATCCACAACGGCGCCTCCGAAGTCCAGGCTAAACATTTCCAGGTTGGTGGTCGTATGCCTGCCCTTACCGGTTGCTTCACTGACTGCCTTGACCTTCAATCCCAGTTCAGGCTGCACTGCATTGAGCAGCGATGTTTTTCCCACCCCGGACTTGCCCACAAAGACAGTGATTTTATCCTTCAGCAATTCCCTGATCTCAGGTAAACCCATTCCACTGACCGTACTGGTCATAAGCACCGGGTAACCTATTGTGCGATACTCCTTGACAGCCTCATCAAGTGATGAAGCGTGGTCATCCTGCCCAGGTGCCAGGTCGGTCTTGGTGATGATGATCAGGGAATGCAAACCCAGCGATTCAGCTGAGACCAGGTAGCGGTCGAGCATGTTCCATTTTGGTGGAGGGTTGGCGGCTGCAAAAACCGGTGCCACAAGATCAACATTGGCAACGATCACCTGCTCAAACGGGTTGGCTGTTGGCATTGGCACGGATGTGCGGCGGGTCAACTTGTTGCACCGTGGCAGGAACTCTGTTATCACCCCGCTGCCATCCCCCGCCAGGGTAAATTGCACCATGTCGCCTACTGCCAGTGGATCCACATGGTCAAGGGTGATCACCTTCTGCACACGGTGGCTCAGAGAGGTCGGTGCTGCTGTGGGATAGATCAGTTGCTTATGGATGCGGTTGGACACAGCGCAGGCAATGATCTTTTCTCCTGATAGCACTTCATACCGTCCCCGATCTTTGCGCATCACCAAACCCCTGTACTGCCCGTTCATAGTTACATCTTCCACCGGTTTAACATTTGATGGCTGATGCAATGTTGTATTTAATTCATAACTCATTATTTTCGATCCTCAAAAATTTAAACGCCGTTTGATAACCCCATATTGTTTTTGATCGATCGGGAAGAATGAACTGATCCTTAAATAAAAACGCCACGGGGTGCAGGCACGCCCGTGGCAAGTTAAATCATGTAACTGCGATTAACAAGCAATACAGAGGCACGTCTGCTGAAATGGATATGATTTTTCTATATTCACTTGTCTCATACATGCCTCCTTCAAGCAATAATTACCGGATGTAGTTTACACGGGTACAATCTGCTTGTCAATCCTTTTTGTTTGACTACTAAAACAAGCCTCTCAGAAATGGCAAAGCAATCTTCCCAGCCAAGGCCAGGAACAACGTGCCAAGGATGACGATGACGATCAACAGTAAAAGGAAGAAAAAGAACCTTTGGACAGCTGTCATTCCCATGAAACGTTTTTCATGGTTTTCCGGTGATGACTGCTGCTCTTTATTTTGAACGGGTTGCTCCGGGTCAGCCGAGTCCTGTTCATCAAAGCGAAGCCATGACAAGTCACCAGCCTTGACATCCTCTGCCAGTTCTTCCTCAGTTTCAATCACAGGTGAGATCTTCACCCGGTCAGTCGGCTCATCCACCACCTCTTCAGCTTGCATCAGGTCTTCCCGGCTTTCAGATTCGACAGGTTCACTGACCTCAACCGGGTCGGTGTGGTCCTCAAATTCTACTGGACGCTCACCTGCATCCGGGAGCTCAATGGCAACTTCTATGGGCAGTTGATCCACCGGTTCAACTGCCATAATTCCCTCGTCTACAGGTTCAAGCACCTCACCCTCTGCAGGTTGCTCCAGGTCGATGATCTCTTCGATCAATGTATCATGGGTTCCAGGGAGGTCCATTTCATTATCTGACACCTCACCGGGCATCTCCCCCAGGTTGACCGGCTCGAATTCCACCTGTTCGCCCTCAATATCCGGTGCCAGGTCATCGGTTTGCGCCACCAGGTCTTCAGGTAAATCAACACCCGTGGTTTCAGGTTCGTCAATTGATTCGTGGACCCAATCGGGCGAGATGGGTTCAGATTTCGGCGGTTGAACAGGTTCATCATTATCCATGGTTCCTCCTGGCACACTCAAACAACATCATTATACGTTATTTCAAGTTCACCTGCACTGATCGCCTCGCTCAGTTGTTGTTCAGTGCGTACCAGCAGTTGACCCTGTCCGTCTATGCCAAGCAGGTGCACCTGCCTGGGCTTCCCGGTTGGCGGGTGCAGCTGGACCAACGTGTTTCTGTAAGCCAGTGACCTGTTCACCTGGCGGACCAGCCAGTTTGTGTGGAGCTTCTTGCGTAAGCGATATATTTCGCGGGTGATTTTGAACATCAGTGACTGCCCATCCAGCGGTTTATCGGTTTCCAAACCCAGACAGGTCGCCGGGAAGCGCAATTTTTCCTGCGACGGGATCGCAGCAGGTAAAATGTTGACCCCCATACCGATCACCGCCACCAATGGTGCTTCTTCTTCCCAGGTTGTTTCAACCAGGATGCCAGCCACTTTTCTTCCATTTATCAGCACATCATTAGGCCACTTAATGTCGCTCTGTATGCCATAATCCCTGTCCAAAACCCGCACCAGAGCCAGTCCTGCCATCGCCGGCAGGCGCGTCAGGTGTTCTGCTTCATGCTTAGTCGGTCGGATGATAAGAGAAAAGGCCAGTCCCGTGCCTGGGTAGGTTAACCAGGTATGGTCACCCCTGCCCCTGCCAGCGCTCTGGTGATCGGCTGAAACCAGCGCCATGTCGGGTGCGCCCTCCGCAGCCCAGGCAAGGGCATCATCATTTGTGGAAAGGGTGGTTACTAAATGCTGCCACTGGCTGACTTGTGAACCTCGGGGCGGATGTTTCATTTTAACCCAGGGTTCGGTTCAATTGCGGGGCAAGGAAAAGCAGATCCTAGCGCCGTGCTCAGCCCTGGGGTCTGCCCAGATTTTCCCACCATGGGCTTCAATTATTGAGCGCGACAGGTACAAGCCCAAACCAGTACCCTTGGTCTTGCGGGCTGTCTCCGGGCTGCGGTAGAAACGAGAAAAAATGTAGGGCATGTCTCCCGGTGCAATGCCCGGGCCTTCATCTTTCACGCAAACAAGCACCTCATCCGGTTTTATCGCACCAGTGATGAGTATTTCGCCCCCATTTGAGTAATTAATCGCATTGCCGATCAGGTTCTTCAAGACCTGTTCGATGTGTGATTCATCCGCCATAACCACCGGGAAATCCGCCGGGAAATCGACCCTGATCTGGTGTTTCTGGGTCTGGGTGGCAAAGCGTTCCGCCATGCGGGTGGCGACAAAAGGCAGGTTAACATCCGAGCGCTTGAGTTCGAAGCTGCCAGCCTGCAAGCGGGAAGCATCCAGCAGGTTTTCGATCAGTTCTGTCAGGTGATCGGCTTCCTCTTCGATCACGCCCAGGCTCTCAGCGACCACTTTTCTTTCCCAGCGCACATCATCCCGCCTCAGGGTACTGACGTAGCCCTTGATCAGCGCCACCGGCGTTTTAAGTTCATGGCTGACAATTGACACAAAAGTGCTTTTTAGCTCATCCGCTTCCCTGAAACGCGTGATGTCCCGGATGGTGGCAATGATGTTGATCAGGGTGCCCTCACGGGAAAGCAGCGGAGCGTAGGTGATGCCGATCGGAATGGGCAGGTTGCCATTGGGTCGGACCAGGTCACCTTCGACATACAGTTGGGCATCCGCTGAAAGCGGCCAGCCGCCTGCTTCTGCCTGTTCCAGGGTCAACCCTACAGGTGGTTTTGCCCACTTGAAGATCTCATCATAATTTTTGCCTATGATTTTGCTGAGATCAGCACCATAGATCCGTGCAAAAGCCGGGTTGGTGCGTTCAATGATGTGGTCAGGGGTCAGGATCAGCATACCATCTGCTGCTGAGTCCATCAGTGCATCCATGCGGCTCTTTTCGTTGTGTATTTCGGTGTACAGTCGGGCATTGCGCACCGCGATGGCTGCCTGGTTGGCAAAACTACTCAATACCGAGCGGTCGTTGACCGAGTACATCCCCGGGTAGTTCCGGAAAATGTATATCAGCCCGATCACCTCGTTTTGCGCGATCAACGGCAGCCCAACCCCGCTTAACAAACCCATGCTGACATCCTGCAAGAAGCGGTTGATCTCAGGGATCTGTTCGCTGGCCGGGTTATTTTCCGCCGGGATGCGGGCGATCCAGTTTTCCAGGTATTTAAGCAAAGCATCCGGCATCGCCTGTGAAACAGAGATTTTCCAACCCGACAGCGGCTCATGCAGGGCGATCAGCCCCGCCTGCCCATTGAGCATCTCAATGGCGATCTTCAGGATCTGGCCCAAAAGTTTATCCAGGTCCAGTTCTTCGGTCAAAGCCCGTGAAATCTCCAACAGGAAATCACGCTGACGGACGCGGTAATCAGGCAATAACGGTAACATGATTTAATTGTAACCCAAACAACCTCAAAAAAGGTTGCTCATCCAGCCCGGGAATAAAAAGAGCCCCGGTTTGAATGGGGCTCTCGCTATCTCAGCTTAGCGGGTGGGGTGGGCTTTTTCTGCCAGGTCGATGGCTTCGGCAAAGATAGCCAGACCCTCATCCACCTCGGCTTTCGTCGTACAGAGGGGCGGGGCGATGCGGATCGTGCTTAACCCGCAGCCCAGGGTTAGAAGACCGCGCTCAAATGCCAGGTCAACGACCGCATCGCGCAGTTTTGCATCCGGTTCGCGGGTTTCTTTGTCTTTGACAAACTCGATCCCCAGCATAAAGCCCATCCCCCTGACCTCACCGATGCTGGGATGCCGGGCGGCGATCTCTTGCAGTGCTTCCCTGGCATAAGCCCCAGTCTCGCGCGTGTTTTGCAGGTATTGTTCTTCAATTAATTTGATGGTCGCCAACGCTGCCACACACGAAATGGGGTTACCGCCGTAGGTGTTACCGTGCGAACCCTTGGGCCAGTCCATCACGCTCTTCCTGGTGATCATCGCCCCCAGGGGCATGCCGGAAGCAATACCTTTGGCAGACAGCACAATATCCGGTTCCACACCAAAGTGCTCGATAGCCCACCACTTGCCGGTGCGCCCCATACCGCACTGCACTTCATCGGCGATCAACAATATGCTGTGCTTGTCGCATAACTTGCGCAAAGCCGGGAAAAAGTCATCTGGTGGTACGATATAGCCGCCCTCTCCCTGGATCGGTTCGATCAGGATGCCCGCCACATCCTCGGCGGGCATGATGCGCTGGAAGAGTTCCTCCTCAATGTAACGAACCACTGTTTCGCCGTATCCCAAGCCGCGCCGCCTTTCCAGCAGGGGACGATAGGGGTTGGGGAATGGGGCATGTACCACCCCGTTCATCAGGGGGAAGAAACGTCCCTTGTAATTTGCCTTGCTGGCAGTGAAGGTCACCGAACCTATGGTCCTGCCGTGAAATGCACCAAGAAATCCGACGAATTGGCTGCGCCTTGTGTGATATCGTGCCAGTTTTATGGCCGACTCGACACTCTCGGTGCCCGAGTTGGTCATAAAACATGCTGCTTTTTCTTTAAATGGCGCGATCTCATCCAGTTTTTCAGCCAGCGTCACCCATGGGTCATGATAAAAGTCAGACGAGATATGGATGAACTTGTCTGCCTGGTCTTTGATCGCCTGCACCACCTGAGGGTGGGAGTGACCGGTGGAGTTGACCGCAATGCCGGCAGCAAAATCCAGAAAACGGTTGCCGTCCACATCCCATACTTCGGTGCCCTTGCCATGATCCATGACAAAGGGATATCCCCTGGGATAGGATGGGGATATGACATTCTTATCGCGGGCAATGATCTTGCGTGCATTTGGCCCTGGTAGGTTGAGTGGTTTCATTATGATACCTCCTGAATCAGTGATTTAACAAAATACAGCCTGCCTATGGGTGAGTTTGGGCAGACTGTCAGTCAAACATACTTCATTATAACATGGGATCGTGGCCACCCTCCAGGTTTCCTAGCCCCCCAAATCGTTTATAATACCTTAAAATAACATTTTCAAGGATCGACCATGACACCAATTTCATTAACTGGCATCAAGCCGACCGGCAACCCGCATATTGGCAATTATTTTGGCATGTACAAGCCGGCTATTTCGTTGACCGAAAAATACCTCGGGATGTACTTCATTGCCGACTATCATGCCCTCACCAGCCTGCACGACCCACGGGAACTCAAACAACTGGTTTACGAAGTAGCAGCCTCCTGGTTGGCATTGGGTTTGAACCTTGAACGGTCGATATTCTTCAGACAATCCGACATTCCCGAGATCCCCGAGCTCACCTGGATCCTCTCGTGCTTCACCGCCAAAGGCCTGCTCAACCGCGCACATGCCTACAAAGCCGCCATTGACCGCAACATCGAGACGGACCGTGACCCTGACGACGGCATTAATGCCGGTCTCTTCTACTACCCGGTCTTAATGGCAGCGGATATTTTGCTCTACAACTCGGATGTGGTGCCTGTTGGTCTGGACCAGAAACAGCATATCGAGATCACCCGCGATATTGCAGATGCCTTCAACCGCACCTACGGCAAGACGCTAAAATTGCCCGAAGGCGTCATCCAGGAGGATGTACAGAGCATACCCGGGATTGACGGTCGGAAGATGAGCAAAAGCTACGATAACACCATCCCGATCTTCGCCCCTGAAAAGCAGCTGCGCAAGCAGGTCATGCGTATCGTGACCGACAGCCGCACACCCGACGAGCCGAAAGACCCGGATACCTGTAATTTGTTTGGTGTTTACAAGTTTTTTGCCACCCCTGAACGGTTGGCAGAGGTCCGTCAGCAATACCTTCAGGGTGGCCTGGCATATGGCGCTTTAAAACAGGAATTGGCTGACCTGGTGCTGGCATATTTTGCGACTGCCAGGGAAAAATATGACACGTTGATCGCAGATCGGTCCTACCTCGACCAGGTGCTGCGCGAAGGTGCTGAAAAAGCCCGTGCGGTCGGAAAACCCGTGCTCGCCAGGGTGCGCAAGGCTGTGGGAATTGGCTGAGAGATGATAAAAAGAGATCTCATCGATATGATGAGATCTCTGTGTTTAAGTGTACCTATTCGAATATCTGGAGCACATGTTCAGCGATCGCTTTACCCAGGACGCGGTGCGCATCGGCATCAAAATGAATGCCATCCAGGGGGCTGGATTTGATCAGTTTGCTGGCATCCAAAAAGTCACAGCCATGCAAGTCAGCCACCTGTTTGAAGAATAACCCGAACATCTTGGATTTCTTGCGTGCCTTGTCAAAACTCAATGCAAACTCGCTCAATTTGCCTACAACAGGCGGTGCAACCAGCAAGATGCGTGGAGCCCGCGCAGCGGGATCCGTCTGGCTCAGTTGAATGATATTCACCAGGATATCCACCCCGCTGGCAACATCTTCGGCTGAGAGGTTGAAATGCGCTTTGAGATCATTGGTGCCCAACATCAGGATGACCAGGTCGATCGGTTTATGGGTCTCAAGGCATGGGAAAAGGTAAGCCCTTCCGTTGCGCCCTTCGTCCAGTGGGTCTTCCCAGACGGTCGTCCTGCCGCTCAAGCCCTCTTCGATCACCACGTAATCCTCCCCCAAAAAATCCCGCATCACGCCCGGCCAACGGGTGTGGATGTCGAAGCGCGTCATGTCTTCAGGGTTGGACCCCCAGGTGTTTGAGTCGCCATAGCACAGGATCGTTCTCATTTATTCCGATATCTCCTTATTCACGATCCGGGTTAGAGCCTCTTCCCAGGGCTTAATCGCCTGGTCCAAAACAGCCGGGGCTTTATCGGTGGCATGCTTGTTGGTGATGAATTCCAGGAACATGTGATACTCGGAACCATCATCAAAATGCAGGTTCAGTGACTTTTCGTAAGAGAACATCTTGCTGGGCCACACACCGCGCTCGATCAGCCGGCTCTGCGGCTCAAAGGCTGCCAGGCTGTCAAATGGGTAGACACTGTCTGTCACCTGTCCATTCTTGCCGATCTGCAGCATGATGATGCGCCGTTGTGCCTCATCGATCAAGAGTGCGATCGTAAGCGCCGGTGATTGGCTGACTTGCGAGGCTGAGATGAATTTGGCAGTTGTTAATTCGGGGTAATGTTGAGCGATGAACTGGTTGAAGACGCCAATCTTCTTCTTTGCCCGTATGATGCCGAAGAGGTATGTGCCAAAAAACGCCAAAATGATAAGCGCCAATGCGATCAGAAATACATGAATAGGGTCCATAGCCATAATTATTGCCTTTGTAACTTGTTTACTACTCGACCAACCGGTAATTTTTTCGTGCAGTGATTCTACCTCAAACTGGAGCACATTTTTCGGGAATAAGCTGCTTCCCATCCGGCGCCCTGACTCTCGCGGTTCAAATTGACGCATTGGGTCCAGATTAGTTGACATGTATTGAAGAGTATAATAACCAAAGAAAAAATGAATTCAAACCCGACTAACCCTACAGGCACCGATACTCAGACTCGCATCCGGCAGAACAATTTTGTCGTTGCTCTAGGCCTGGTGGCAAATATCATCCTGGCGATCTTTAAGACCGGTATTGGTATCCTGGGGCACAGCCCCGCCCTGCTGGCAGATGGCATCAACTCCACTTCCGACGTCGCCTATACCTTCGTGGTCGGCATTTTCGTGCGCCTGGCGCACAAACCAGCCGATGATGAACACCCCTACGGTCACTCTCAGTTGGAGAGCGTTGGTGCGCTGGTGGTCGGTGCTTTCGTTATCACCACCGCAGTGGGAATCTTCTGGAACTCGATTGACACCCTGTTTGACCTGATCAATGGCAATGGCAACTACCAGGGCAGCGCCCAGATCACCCTGTGGATCGCCCTGGGAACGATCCTGTTAAAAATTTTCTTATCGATCTATACCCGGCATGTAGGCCAAAAAACCAACAATGCCGCAGTTCAGGCGCTGGGCTACGACCACCGAAATGACATCTTTTCTGCTTCTGCTGCGGCACTTGGCATCTTTTTCAGCCAGCTTGGTTACCTATGGGTCGACCCACTGGCAGGTGCCATCGTTGCCCTGGTCATTCTGCGCACCGGGATCGTCATATTACGCGATTCGAGCCTCGACCTGATGGATACAATCCCGGGAAAACTCCTGCGGGAGCAGGTGGAATCGCTCATCCGCACCATCAGCGAGGTCAAACAGATCGATAACATTCAAGCTCATCGGTTTGGTCAGTACCTGGTGATCAATTTGACCATTGGGTTGGATGGCAACATCAGCGTGTTTGAGGGTGACCGCATATCCTCCCTTGTGGAGAAAACTTTGCTGGAAAATATCGAGTTCCTGCAGAATGTCCATGTCCATTTTCACCCCGCCAGGAACAAGCCATCACTGGAACTTTGATCCGAAAGCTCTACAACAATTGACTTTGAGACAGGTGGACAAGTTATAATTTTGAAAAAGGAAAAACCAATGCAAAAAATTCTGATCGCTTATGGAACCATGGCTGGTTCAACCAAAGAAGTTGCCGAGACGGTTGGCGAAGAGCTTAAGCACGCTGGGCTGGATGTTGATATCCTGCCTGTGGAAGGGGTAAAAAGCCTTTCCGGTTATGATGCAGTGGTTCTTGGTTCGGCTGTGAGGGCTTTTCACCTGCTACCCAAAACAACCCGTTTCCTGCGTAAGTTCAAAAAATCAATCCAGGAGATTCCCTTTGCCGCTTTCCTTGTATGCCTGGTGATGACAGAAGATACGCCTGAACGCCGTGCCACGGCAACCAAATTTGCCAGACCCATGACCAAAGTTAAGCAACCCATGGCTTTGGGTTTGTTTGGTGGCGTGATGGACCCCAGTAAACTTACCGGCTATGCCTACGGAATGTTCAAGAACCATAAACTGGAGGATAACCGAAGTTGGGAAAAGATCAAGGACTGGGCAAACGAACTGGTCACTTTACTTAAGAGTCAAGCTTAATAAAGAAAGGAATTCTATTTATGGATAACTTCATTTTTCGAAATCCCACCCGCATCATTTTCGGCAAAGGCAGCATTGCCAAGCTATCCAAATATGTCCCCAAAAAGGCGAAAGTCCTGGTGTTGTATGGCGGTGGCTCGATCAAGAACAATGGCGTCTATGACCAGGTCATGCAAGCCCTCAAAAAGCACGAGGTGCTTGAATTTGGCGGCATCGAAGCCAACCCCGATTACGACACCCTCGTAAAAGCCGTCAAACTGGTAAAAGAAGAAAAGATCGATTTTCTCCTGGCAGTTGGCGGCGGTTCGGTTATCGATGGCACCAAGTTTATTTCCCTGGTTGCGGCCAACAAGGTCAAAGATCCCTGGGACATCCTGACCCACATTAACGACCTGAAGATCAAGAAAGCCATCCCCTTTGGCACGGTCCTTACCCTGCCGGCCACCGGCAGCGAGATGAATCCCAATTCGGTCATTTCAAGGCGTGCCACCCAGGAAAAAATGGCTTTTTCCCATCCCAAGGTTTATCCAAAATTCTCGGTGCTCGACCCTGAAACCACCTACAGCCTGCCCGCAAGCCAGGTTCGCAATGGCATCGTGGATGCTTTCGTGCATGTCATGGAACAGTACATGACCTACCCGGTGGGTGCGATCGTGCAGGACCGCCAGGCTGAAGCCATCCTGCTCTCGCTGGTCGAGTTGGCTCCCAAAGCTCTACAGGACCCGCCGGATTATGAAGGCCGCGCCAACTACATGTGGGCTGCCACCAATGCCTTGAACAAGCTGATCTGCCAGGGCGTCCCCCAGGACTGGACCACTCACAACATCGGCCACGAACTGACTGCCTTTTACGGACTGGCACATGCCGAGACCCTGGCAGTTATTCTGCCCTATGTCTTATGGTACAAGCGCGAGCAAAAAGGTGAAAAACTGGTGCAGTATGGTAAACATGTCTGGAACGGCAAAGCCAACGGCCGCCGCGCCAGGATCAATGAAGCCATCGAAAAGACAGCAGCCTTCTTCCAGGGTCTTGGCATGCCCACCACACTGACCGCCTACGGCATCGACCCCGACGAAGCTGCCCTCAAGGTCAGCCAGCGCTTCGCCGAGCGTGGTACCGTCTTGGGCGAGCACAATGACATTAAACCCGAGGATGTGGCCAACATTTTACGATTGAGCCGATAGATAATTCCCAGGATAATCAAGAGGCTGTCTCCTATTTGGCGACAGCCTCTACTTTTTTAATGATGGAAGTCAACCACCCTACCAGCTGTATTTAGTCATCATTTGCTTTCGGTCCGCAATGCATATACCGCGGTTGGATGCGTCCCCTGTTAAAGAAAGTTGCCATGATGCCCTGCAATTGTTGCATGACCTGCGGGTTGACTGAGTAATAGATCCAGCGCGAATCTCCCACTGCACGTTCGGTCTCTATGATCCCCGCTTCGCGCAAAACCGAAAGGTGATGCGAAATCAGGTTGGGGGCCATTCCCAGGGACTTGCCGATCTCGCAGTTGCACTGCACCCCACTGATGATCGATTCAAGCAGTAAAAGGCGTTTGGGTTCTCCCAACAGCTTGAACCACCTGGCCAATTTGTTAATCTCATCCTGATCAAATTTTTCCATTTCAAATTCCTCAGTAACCAGTCAACATATTATGTGAACTGCTAATTATTATACATACAAACATCATCACTCCCAGGTACGGCTCTCATTG